>CASFNK010000066.1 GCA_949295995.1 uncultured Pseudomonadota bacterium | reverse complement strand
CGGTTTTTTTGAGGTTACTGTTGCTAATTTCTACGTTTTTTGCATTCTTAATTTCAACAGGGCCGTTAGGAAGTTGGGAATCTTGAATGGTAATGCTATCAGCTTGTTGAGGCATAATTAATTGGGCAGAGCTCAAGTTGGAATATTCTGAAATCTTCAGATTCTTCGTTCCGGAACAATCAAGCTTGATTGAAGGAAGCGTGATGGTGTTGAAACTGAGTTTCTCAAGTTGTTGTGGTAATATGACTTCTTCTGCATTGCTTAAGTCGCCATATTCAAAACGAATCTCGTTTTTATAACCGGATAAATCAATTTGTTTATCGTGTTTGAGGAAACCTGTTGACGGTTGGAGGCTTTCTTCAATAGTTATCCTATTTTCTTGTTCTCCGATGGTGATATTGCCGCCGATTTGGAGCGAACTGAAATCATGAGGAAAAGCGTTGGCAGTGATGTGATTATTAAAGCCTAACCAAAGGTCATTATGAATGACAATATTGCCGTTTTGAGTGGTATGCGAGTTGGCAGCAAGGTTTTGAGTGCCATATACTTTTTCTAAAAAAGAGCGCGTAGTTTCGGTGTCGGAAATGCTGGTGAGTTGCAGACCTTGGATACCGCGGTTGGTGGTGGGAAAATTATCTAAGTTGGTAAATTGGCAATCTGGATTGAGCAATAGACTTTGGCAATGAATGTTATTCATCTCTTTGGGGAAGGTATGAATGTTAGTCTGTGAAAAATCCAAATTACCTTGAATTTGGGTTGGGACATAGTCATCAGGTACTTTCCCTTGCATGTTACCGCCATAAAAAACACCTTGATATTCAACTGTTCCCATGTAGCAATTGCCGAGGGTTTTTTTCAAAAATTGATGAATGCTAAGGTTGTTTTCTTGTTCTTTGACTTTTAGATTGGTAATGCCGCTTAGGGTTTCGGGAACATCTTGCAAAGAATAAAATTCATAATTATTATGAAAGCAAAGGGCTTCAAATTTACTATCCTTAAAGTCTTGCGGAAGTTTATCTATGTGGGTATTAATGGTGGTGTAGGGGTAAAATCCGTCGATATTTTTCTTTAATCCGTTAGTTCCGCAGAGTTTGCCAATTAGTTCTTCGGTGGTATGGTTGCTTAAATCTCCGAAATGAATAGAATTACTGCCATAGGTTGAAATGCCTTGAGTGGTTTCGGGGAGTTGGTCTAACGAGGTGATTTTTAGCTCCGGATTGTGCCCAAGATTTAATTGTCCGTTGATTTTAATATTAGCAAAATCTTTCGGTAACTTTCTGATGTCAAGCCCATCTAAATCTACATATCCATCTACGACCAGACGTCCGCTTTCGTCGCGTTTGATATCAACTCGGCGGGCTAAGCTTTTTAGCAAAGTTTCAGTATCTGTATTGCTTAAATCTCGATAATCTGGAATCTCAAGTCTTTCAAGGTGACTAAACTGATAGGTCTTAGCCTGTCCGTTTAGTTTGGCATCGTCTTTTTGTTGTTTGCGACGGATAGCTAAGTTGCCGTATATTGTATTATCTGATGGTTCATGCAGGGCCATGAAATCTTGCCAACGAGGGTCATTCTCGGGAATCGGATAAAGAAAACCATTATTCTTATCTCCGAGGTGCAAATATTTGGCTTTGACCTTATTGCGGTGAGGCATGACCG
>CASFNK010000065.1 GCA_949295995.1 uncultured Pseudomonadota bacterium | reverse complement strand
CAATCTGGCAGCCATCTATACTTATCCTCCCCTCGGGGGTGGTTTTTTTAGTGGCTTTGGGTTATCTGTTTGAGCAGCGACCACAGGGAGCCTGGTCGGAGCGGATAGTTGGTTCAGACAACTTGCTTGACTGAACCCTACGGCGCGAGGAGGACCCGCTTGCGGGAGTACCCAATCTGGCAGCCATCTATACTTATCCTCCCCTCATGGGAGGTTTTTTTATTGGCTTTGGGTTGTTCTATTGAACAGGCGAAACCTGTTCGTATCAGGCTCGAGGATAAAATCAACCGTTGCTCCGGTTGATTTTACCGCAAGAGGCGAAGTTTTGTTAGTTTTTTGAGGTTGAGTAAGCAACTGCAAAAAACTTAAAAAACGAGTGACCGAAGCGCGGTTAATGAGCGCGAAGCGTGAACTTACCAAGCTAGAGCCGGAGCATTTTTTACACTATCCTCCCCTCATGGGAGGTTTTTTTATTGGCTTTTGGTTATCTGTTTGAGCGGCGACCAAAGGGAGCCTGTTAAGATAAAAATTTTACCTTACGTTGAAAACAAAATCTCATTGACCATATCATATTGGATAATTTAAGAGGAACAAACAATGAAATTAAACAATCCGATTACCATCATAAAAAATATTTTCATAAAAGAAAAAACACTCCTCGACCACTGGTTTGAAACCGACGAGCGCATTCGTTTTACCATAATGGCGTCTCTAAATATGGGGTTAAGATATTTGCTTTTTATTTTGCTCAGCCTCATATTTACCACCCTGCACTACCAGCTCACACTGTTGTTGATGTGGCTGATTTCTTCTTTTATCGCCTTTTACTCATACAAAAAATTCGTATTCAGCACACAAGGCAACCACCTGCAAGAATACTTAAAAAGCATTTCAATTTGGATATTAAGTTATTTTATCAACGCCGGAATATTATCTGTACTCATTAGCAAGTATCAAATCAACTTATATTTGGGTCAAGGAATTGCAATATGCTTTTTGCTCATAAGCAATTATCTGTTGTTTAAACATTTTGCCTTCCGCAAACCAGCTCCAATGACACCATGGGAAAAACTTTTAAGTATGTTT
This sequence comes from uncultured Pseudomonadota bacterium, assembly GCA_949295995.1. Classification (GTDB taxonomy): domain Bacteria; phylum Pseudomonadota; class Alphaproteobacteria; order RF32; family CAG-239; genus Scatocola. The sequence continues at coordinate 2,974 of CASFNK010000065.1, read as the reverse complement.
GATATTATCCATAAAAGCTAATCCAAAGCAAACCAAAGACGTATAGCATTCTCAAAATCGGGAAAGATACGCACGATTTCGCCTTGAATGCGAGAGCGAATTTGAAAATTTTGCGTTTGAGCATCATAGACCAACCAATCAAAGTCGTTAGTTCCCAAGAATATAATATTGTCTGAAAACTCCGAATTATACTTCTCATTTTGTTCGACCACATCATCTAACCCCGGCCAATTTTCGGGTTGCACGCCAAACAGATAAACATCATCACAAAAAGCGCCATTGACATAACGAAGCAAAGTTACATAATCAGCCGGCAAATCACATTTTCCCTCAAGTTTGATATACTCTTTACAATCCTTCAAAAACAAAGGATCGACAGCTTCTCCGCACCAAACATCTACATTTTCTTTTAAGCAATTCGCCAAATCTTTAATCATCTAGCCCACCCTATTGCCACATTACTTTGTGAGGATACTCTTTTAGCATTATTTTTTACATTAGTTTTCTGAGGCGAAAATTCTGTAATCTCAGCCCTAATATTATCTTCTTCCTTATAACCTAAACTAACTGTCCAAGATTTACCGTCATTTTGAGTATCAAAGCGAGTATCAACCAAATATTCCATTAAATCACCTTCTTGTTCAGAGTCTCTTAACACCATATCATAAGCTTGATCGCCATTAGCCATAGTTCCAAAAGATTTTCTGATAACACCATCGCCTAAGTGCCAAATATCATGCTCTGGTGTATCTTTTGACGTATCTTGAACATCTTTAAACTCTGCAATACCGACATAATTAGCTTGTCGATTAGCTAACGCGCCTATGGCATAAATAGGATTTTTATGATGGGTAGAAAAATAAGGAATTTTCCCCTTAAACTTCGTTCTATCAACTTTTGGATTTGGATTACCCTCTTCCAAAATACTTTTCATTAAAACATCAATATAAGCTTGCTCCACCCCATGTCTGAGCAATCCTTGCGCAAATTGCTGTTGTGCTTCGGGAGTAGGAATTGCATTATACTTCCAAAAAAACTTTTTATGGCGACTTTCCAAATTTTCATTAATATCGGACAAGCTCAAAGTATTTCCGTATTTAGGATTATATTTTTCCTTAGCATATTCATTAAATAAAATACGTTCAAAATCCGCACAGCAAAAAGAACCAACATATTTAGAACTAATTCCTTGATTTCCCAAAGCCTGCCGCAAAGGCATCTCCAAAGCCCCAAGCATGGTTGTTTTTTGCCAAGTTTTCCAAGCCTTATTATTTTCTAAATTGTAACTAAACGGATCACAAACAGTTTTATTTTTCTGCAAAGAGGCCTGTAAAAAAGTCTTAGAATAAGGTTGATTTTGTTCGATTTCCGCCACACTTGGGATATTAAAATATCCATTAAAATCTGCTCGTGTAGCTCTAATCTCTTCATGAGTTGCTCGAGTATGAGGACCGACTGCCAATTTTTTATGAAAATATCCCAAGAAAGTATTAAGATGAGCACGTGCAAAATCACTTCTTCGTTCCTGATATTTTTGCACAGCAATCATCACTAAGCTATTAAGCTCCTGCTGGGGCTTGGCATCAACATAGCGTTGCAGATTGAGCCTATCTTGGTCATTATGAATGGTATGAATAAGATGATTAATTTTCTTAACTTCTTCCTGCCCTATCATTTTGTTAACAGAAGAAGTAAGTCTTTTGGCATAATAGCTATTGGCATTATCCGAATAAAGCTCAAATCCACGCTCCACTTCTCGCCCAAGCTCAAAGTCGATTTCGCGTAAAGTCTTAACACTCGTTTGTAACGCAAAGCGCAAACTATTCACTTTAGAGGTCAACACTCTAAAATCTTGCGTTCCCATAGTGCACCGGCGTTTTTTCTCAAGTAATTGCATATAAAGTCCCAACTGCTCTTGAATGGTTTTCAGAGCTTGAGCTTTATTTTCGTTAGGCAAATCAGCCTTGAATATTCTAGCACGTTTTCCCATTTTGTCCTTCTTTTGTCTATATTCTATCATAGGAAGGTAAATATTTCTATAAAAAAATGAAGACAAACACAAAAAAAACCGCTATTGATTACACAAGGAGAAAGAAATGACCGAACGCACATATAAAAATATCGTTATCTTAACCGGAGCCGGTATCTCTGCCGAATCTGGTTTAGCCACATTCAGAAGTTCCAACGGTTTGTGGAACAATCACAAAGTTGAAGATGTTGCCTCTATTGAAGGATTTGAGCGCAACCCTGCTCTCGTCCATGATTTTTATAACGAGTTAAAGATTGAAGTTCAAAAGGCCAAACCTAACTCTGCCCACTTAGCCATTACCAAATTACAAAAAGAATATCCGGCAGAGATCAGCGTGATTACGCAAAATGTGGATACTTTGCATGAAAAAGCCGGCAACTCTAATATTTATCACATTCACGGACAAATTAACCAAGCTGTATGTCTCAATTGCGGTCATATTTTAGAAACCTTTGGCGATGTAGATACGGAAACCCGCTGTTCACAATGCAATATTCAAGGAATGATGAAACCCAACATCGTCTTTTTTGGAGAGAATCTACTTCGCATGGATAAGGTTGAAGAATTATTGCGTAAATGTGATTTATTTATATCAATCGGTACTTCGGGAGTCGTATTTCCGGCAGCAGCCTTTGTACAAACCGCAAAATATTATGGAGCAGATACAATTGAATTCACGCTAGAACCAACCGCCAATAACTTTTATTTCGACCGACACATTTTTGGTCCTGCCGGAAAAACTTTTCCACCCTATGTCCAAGAGTTAATAAACGCAACGCACCACAAAAAAGAAGCCGACGTTTAAGTCGGCTTCCCTCTGTGAGATATAAATTACTAGAACAATGACAATACTGACTGAGCAGCTTGTGAAGCCAAGCTCAAGGAGTTAATTGCCAATTGTTGACGAGTTTGCAGAGCAAGCATATTTGCAGACTCTTCATTCAT
>CASFNK010000064.1 GCA_949295995.1 uncultured Pseudomonadota bacterium | reverse complement strand
TTGCCCTTCTACAGAAACAAAACTATTTTCACTTACGCCGCCCATACCGGTAAGCGTAAGCATCGATAATCCTATCGCAAGCTGCTTTCTCATAATACACTCCGTTATAACTGAACCTTGTCTTCTTATAACTTAGCATATCTCAAAGCATTTGTCAAACACATTTACTCTAAGTTTTTTATTTTGGCTAAAGCCCACAAAAAAAGAGGCTAAGTTAATTAGCCTCTTTTTTGTTTTTGCAAAAGATTCTTTAGAATCCTTCAGTATCTAAGCGTTTCCGCAACTGTTTGCGAGCTCTACGCACAGCCTCTGCTTGACGTCTTGCTTTCTTTTCAGAATTTTTTTCATGACAACGTCTGAGTTTCATTTCACGGAAAATACCTTCTCTTTGCATTTTCTTTTTCAAAACTTTCAGAGATTGAGCAACGTCATTACCGATAACAGTAACTTGAACCACTTAAATCACCCCTTTTCAATATTATCTAAAGGTTACACATTAAAACAAAAGTTATTTAACATAACGATTTTGTATTTGCAAGCAAAATCTCTCTACCAAAAGAGGCTCTTTCAAGCAAGAGCCTCTTCCAAACTTATTTACCCACAAGATTAAGCAATAATATTCGGCATAATTTTAGCTTCAACTCGCTCAATCTTTTTCTTAACGCCTGTTCGTAAAGAGTTCAACTGTTTTGCCTGAAAGAAATCAATAGTTTTATTCCGAGAGACCAAATGGCGAATATCTGAACAAACACGGCGTTCCTCTAATTTCAACTCACAAAGCTGATGTTGCAGTTTATTCAAATTGTCATTATTTAACATAAATCTGAGCCCCTTTATATAAAGATTTAAGAAAAAAAACTATGATAACCAAAAATTTTACTGGAAATCTTCCCATAAAATTTGTAATAGATTATACAGCAAAATTGATAAAGAATCAAGAGTAAATGAATAAGAATAGGAGTTTTTCAATGAATAATACAAAAAAGATTGGTGTTTTAACCAGTGGCGGCGACTGTTCAGGGTTGAATGCGACCATTCGTGCCGTTGTCAATGCGGCCACACATAAGGGATGGGAAGTTTACGGTATCATAAACGGCACTGACGGCTTAACCGAAACGCCTATTCAATATGAAATTTTGACGGAGCATAGTTTTTCAGATTCTCCATGGCCGAGATTAAGCGGTTCTTACCTTGGCTCCTTGAATAAAGGTGTTAAAATGGAATCTTTGGAGGAAATGTCTGCCAAATTTGGTCGTGGCGTTAAAGAATTAGGCTTAGATGCAATTGTTGTTATCGGTGGCGACGGCAGCATGAACATTTGCGGCAACTACTGCAAAGGTGCAGGAATTAAAATGGTTGGCATTCCCAAAACCATTGATAACGATACACCTGTTACCGAATTTTCCGTTGGTTTTAACTCAGCCGTTCAAGTCTGCATGGAAGCTGTTGACAGCCTGAATTTAACCGCCCGTTCACATCATCGTGCTTTGATTTTGGAAGTTATGGGACGAGATGCCGGCCACTTAGCAATGCATGCAGCCTTGGCAGGACAAGCTGACGTTTGCTTGGTTCCGGAGATTCCTTACAAAATCGATTCTATTATTGAAAAACTAAAATCAATCAAATCCTCTGGTCGCAATCACGCCGTTATTGTTGTTTCTGAAGGTATCAAAAACGAAAACGGTGAACACATCGTCGGTGCTAAAAACTTGATTGGCGAAAAAGTTTATGGCGGTATTGGAGATTACCTGAGTGCTGAAATTAACAAACGCTACACTGAATTCCAAACCCGTGTTACTCGTTTAGGCCATGTTCAACGTGCCGGTGCGCCGACCGCTTTTGACCGCACTTTAGCAGCCGTATTCGGTGCCAAAGCCATTGAATTGCTAGACAAAGGAGAAACCAATCGCATGGTTATTTGGAAAGATGGCAAGGTATCTTCTGCAACGATTGAAGAAGTATTAAAAGAAGGCACCACCCTCTTAAATCCCCACAGCGACTATGTCAAAGCAGCGGTTGCAACCGGTATATATGTCGGCGAAGTAAAATAACTCCTAAACAACAAAAAAATCCCCGCCTAAGCGGGGATTTTTTATACCTAAACCAACATCGTATGTAAAAGTTCCGAAGCATAAGCTCGCAAATCGGGATCTTGCATCAGGCTTAATTTGAGATTTGAGCGTTCTAATTCCCTAGACGTTCCGCAATCAAAACGCAAAACATCACACAACACGCCGGTTAATTTCATTCCACGCTGTGCAGCCAACTCCATGGCATCTGTTAAATTAATCTCACCGTTTGCCCCTTTTCTGACTTCTGGTAAAATTTTCATAATTTCGTTAGGCAAAATATAAGGTCCCATACTGGCATAATTAGATGGAACATTTTCCAAAGTCGGTTTTTCAACCAAACCTTTGGCTCGAACAACACGCCCATCACGAACGGCACCGACCAAAGCTCCGTAACGCACCATTTCTTCTCTGGGAAATTCCATAATATTTTCCACCATACCGCCTTCAGTTTCATAAACATCGACCAATTGTTTAAGAATTCCGTCTCCATGCAAATTCACATAAACATCATCAGGCCACATCACAACAAAATCTCTGTCCCCGACAATATCTTTAGCCATCAAAATAGCATGCCCGTTACCCTTAGGCTCTTTTTGCTCTGCAAAAGAAAATTTCATCCCCTCTGGGATAATATCTTTAACTTTCTGCAGTAAATCTAATTTATTATGGCTAGCCAAATGTTCTTCTAACCACGGATAGGGAGAAAAATAAGTTTCGAATAACTCTTTTGAAGATTGACTGCTATAAATAAAAACAATCTCTTTAATTCCGATTTCGGCGCAAGCATTTACCGAATATTGAATAATCGGAATACTATGCAGTGTCAAGAAACCTTTGTGTAAAGCCTTTGTTGCCGGTAAATTTCTGGTTGATAATCCCGCCACCGGTAAGATACAAACTTCTGGTTTTTTATTCATGACAACTCTCCCGAAACAGCATAGAACCATATACTTAAATTGTATCACAAAAAAACGATTCGACAAGAGGAGGACATCAAAATTTAACAACTGTTAGCTGTTATTTTTGTTTTACAATCACACCACTTGCCTTAGAGATAGTTCCTGTCGTTTTTTTTATCAAGCCTAAACTTTCGTCTTTCTTCTCAGGAGTTTTTTGCTTTTCCACACTTGTTTTTTCTCTAGGTTTTGCTCCCTCTCCCGCATCCTTAGAGAAATCAAGAACTCGAATAGGTTGCTCGCTCAACATTTTTTCAGATTTTTCAATATCTTCAATATCACGAACAATCGTTTTGTTTTGACCAGCCGAATTAGAAATCTTACCGATATTTTCCTGAACTTTTTTAGCTTGTTCGGCAGCCTTTACGCGCGCTTGATAAGACTTTTCTTCCAAACTGACGGACTCTGAAGCATATTCTAACAACCGTTTGATATTCTCATCTAAAATTTTAAGTTCTTTTTCTATCTTTTCCAAAGTAGATTTTTCTTCATCCAAAAAGCTTTTTAACTTCTCGACCTCTCTTTCATCTTGTCGGGTTAAATAGGCTTTTCCTATTTTAGAATTAGCCCCATCAATAAATAACAGATTATTTTCAATATCTTGTTTTAACTGATTAATTAATTTATCAGTATCTAAATTATACTCAGTTTTAATTTTAGCCAATCTTTTTGGAAATTCAGCAAAAGCATCTCTGTAAGTATTAGCTTTTTCTTTAGAGAGATTATATGTATCTCGAACCTTGGTATAGGCATCATTTATTTGAAACTTCAAATCATCGACATAAATCTGAGTAATTTGTTTTTTCAAATTAGCAACCGTATTCCCATAAATCTCATTTCTCTTAGATAAAGCCTGAGGAAGTGATTCATCAAATTCTTGAGTTAATCCAAGCGTAAAAATTTCATCAATTCCACTGGCTGTTTTATCAATTTCACCTTTCAATGTCTGGTACTGATTTTTTGCCTGTTCACTAACGGCCGTTGGGCTCAACTTGTCAAATTCGGCAACGACCTCCAAATCCAAAGTATTCTTAATTTCTTTAGCGCGTTGCTGTTGCATATCCATCAATTCTCTTAAATGTTCAATACGAGCTTGTTCTGCTGCTTTTTTATCAGCCTCAACTTTAGCCCATTTTGCATCGTATGTATCCGTAATCGGCTTCACATCGACTTTTAATTCCGGATTAGCCATATTACCGCTCAATCCAAAACTAAATTGAGGAATTTGCGTTAATTCAGGTAAAGAAACCTTAAAATCAGCAGACATATCCCATGTTTCCAAATTGCTTTCATCGGACATATCAATAGTAACGCTCGGAGACACAAATTGAGCCCCTTCAAAAACCACGTTACCTTGATTAAAAATCAACCCTGATTGAAAACGATCAAACACGGTTTCTCCTGATTGCAAATTATCTGTCGCTAGATTAACCAAGCCTTCAGAACGATCTCTGGTTTTCAAATCCTCTTGTATTTTTACAAAATTCCAACCTTTTATCACTGGACGCTGTACGGAAAGATTAACTTTTCCTCTGGCTCCGGTAAGCATTTCTTCCATTACTGAAACAGGCATCACAAGATTACCTTCAGCTTTAAATTTTCCGGAGCGCAAACCATATTTTTCACCACTCCAATAACTATCCACATTTTGGTCCGAAACATTAAAATTCAAATTCAATTCGGGTTTTTGAGCAAAGTCAAGATTTACACTTCCTTCAACCCTTCCGTCATTTAAAGCTGCGCTAAAATTACCAATTTCCAATTTATCATCTTTAATGTTAGCTGAAAATTGAGCATTTTTGAAAGTATATTTATCGTGAATAAATTCATCAATAACAAACTTACCCGACAAACTAAAAGTTTTATAAAAATCATAATTCAATTTAGTATTATCAAGTACTGGCTTTTTTAAGAATTGTGCTTGAGCATCACTTTCCGAGCGCATTGCCATCACCGGACTATTTTTTTTATTAATTCCGACATTATAGAAAAATCGGCTTGGCTCAAACCGAGAAATCTTCAAATCAGTAACAATATTTGGTTTGTTAGCATTTTTATCCACCCAAATCATACCCTTAATATTATTTGCACCGATAAAAGCATTCATATCACTTAATTTAAACACACCGCCATTTTTAGCCAACTTTGCATTCAAATTTAAAAGCCCCAAAGCCTGATTTTTAGGCTGATAATTAAAATTAAGAGCATTAACAAATTTTACAAAATCAGGTGCTTTTAACTGAATATTTCCATCTAAAAAAGCCCCTTTATCATTTTGACTGATTTGTCCGGTATAAGTAATATCCCAGTTTCCTAATTTTGAAACAGTTTTCATTGCAGCTTTATCAAAACTTCCGGTTACAATTCCTTGAGAAGTAAAGTTTTGCAATTCTTTCAAATTAACATTTGGTTTAGGTAAATCAAATTTAGTTAAAAAGTCTTCAAAATTTTTCGTAGTAACACTATACTTCAAATTCGTTACTTGAGGTTGAGCTCCAAAACCGGACACATCACCTTCAAAAGAAAGTTTTGCATTTCCAACCCCTCCTATTGTAAATTGATTAATTTTCATCACACCTTGTGTGAGCTTAAAATTAAGCATGGTATTTTCAAAAGGAACATTTTCATAAATTCCCAAATCCAGACCGCCTCTAAAATCAATATCCCAATTATTTAAATCACTTAACTGAGCAAAACGATAGGCCATTTTTTCTTTTTCAGGTTTATTTTGATATTCTTCAGGTAATCCTTTTATATAATTATCAAAATTAATACTATCGGAATTAAGCGCGGCATAAATTTGCGGACGCTCTCCGCGAACAATCCCGACTTCTCCCGACAAGACGGTTTTATCAATAGTCAAATCCAAGGGTGAAATTTTAATATTTTTCAAATTTCCGACAACACTGGTTTTAACCTCCGCGCGGCGATAAGTTGAAGGTGCCACGGGCTGAATATCATACTCTAACCATGCAGCAAACTTTTGCAAATCATTAGCCGAAAGCTCTGTCTTCAAGTTATATGTGAGCTTTTCTTCAGAAGAAAAAACATCTCCGCTTAACTTAAACTTTGTTTCACCGGGTAAAATACCGCTTAACTCACGAATATCCAAATTATTTTCCACAAAATCGGCACTCAAAACAAAATCTTTAATACTTTGTCCGTTATAAGTTGTTTTAATAGATTTCAAATCAGCCAAAACATCAAAATCAAACATAGGTTGATAAGTACTTTCCGCTTGACTTTGGTAAATTAAGCCTTTTTTCAAGAGAGCCACCCAAGGCGTCAAATCCAAATCTGTCATATTAAAGGCAGTTTCGATTTCTCTGCGTTCTATCGGACGATTCTCATCAATAATAAATTCATCTTCGAACAGCGGAATTAAGATATTTCCGGCACCGGCAGATTGACCGAATTTCACTACGATATTAGACATGCTGACGCGAGATTTGTTTGTATCAAGTTCCAAAGACAAAGCCAAAGGATAATCCAAATTTTCATCTAACACTTGGTTGGGAAGAGTCGAATCAAAAAATTCTTTAAATTTTTGAGATTCAATAATCAAGTTACCGTTGACGGCACTGTTTTTGAGCAAGACAGTACCGTCAAAACGCAAATAAGATTGGGAAGCAGGCTGGTTCAACACAAAATTTACCGAGGTTGCAAAACTCTCCGAAAATTGCCCTAAAGAGATAGCAAACCCTTCAGGATTTTTACCTTTAACATAACTTCCTTCAATTCGATACGGACCGAACACACTTTCAGCAATTACTTCACCATTCAAATTATCAAGATGCGTATCAATGCCATGCTTTGTATCGGTAAAATTAACTTTTGCTTTTTCTATCAGCACACTATCCAAAGAAATTTTAATATCTTCCAAACTTTGTTTTTGAGCTTCGGTTAAAGGGGTTTGCCAGTTAAGTTTTCCGTCATTCTCAACATTAAACCACATTTCAGGTTCAATCAACGACATCATAACCACCTCAAAATCGCCACTCAACAATGGGCGCAAAGACAAATTTGCATCCAAACTTTTAATTGTCGCCAAAGGCTTGTCTTTAATGGTTTGACCTTGATTAAACACTTTAATATTTTTAGCAGTTAACTTGGGAGAAGGTAATAAATTAAAGCTGACAGGTCCGGCAAAAACAACTTTTTTTCCGGTAATATCGTTAAACTGTTCAGCTATTTTATCTTTGTGCTGATTCCAGTCGATTGTAGAAATGTATATGGATACCCCACCTACGGCTAAAATAATGACAGCCCCAAGAATCAACCAAATTTTCTTCACGTTTATTCCCCTCGAAAAATGTGAACAGATAAAATAATCTTTGCTAAATTTTTATAATATTTGCTATTATAAGCACATAATCATTAATAAAACTTTTAAGGATTTTTTGCAAGATGGAAGAGCTTAAAGATTTATACCACCAAGCACAAGAGGCAAGAGAACACGCCTACGCACCTTACTCCGGTTTCAAGGTTGGTTCTGCTATTTTAAGCGCAAGCGGAAAAATTTATGCCGGTTGTAATGTAGAAAACATCTCTTACCCCTGCGGTACTTGCGCCGAAGCCGGAGCCATTGCAGCAATGATTGCGGGAGGAGATAAGAAGATACAAGAAATTTTGGTCATTGCCGACAGCTCTCCGCTCATTCTGCCTTGCGGTGCTTGCCTACAAAGAATAGCTGAGTTCTCAATACCCGACACACTCATCCATTTAGCAGATATGGAAGGCGTAAAACAAACGCTTCCCTTATCAAAAATTTTTCCTGCAACTTTCACCGCCAAGGAGCTTTTGAAATGATGCACCAAATAGCAGCCCAAATTCGCACCCGCATAGGCAATTTCCGTCCGCAAATTGCTCTGATTTTAGGCTCAGGCTTAGGCTCACTTGCAGATTCGATACAAGATGCCGTCTCAATTAATTACACCGATATTAACGGCTTTCCGCGCAGTACCGTTCAAGGCCACGGAGGACGCCTTATTGTCGGACGCCTTGCCGGACAAGAAGTTTTGTGCATGCAAGGACGCTTTCATCTGTATGAGGGTTATTCTCCGCAACTCATAAACACCATTATTAAGGCTTTTCAGCTATTAGGCATCAAAAGTTTAATTGTTACCAACGCAGCAGGCTCTTTAAGAAAAAAAATCGCGCCCGGAGATTTGATGCTAATCACCGACCATATTAACTTAAGCGGTACCAACCCCCTTATTGGTCCCAATGATGAGCGTTTTGGTCCTCGTTTTCCGGGGTTAGCTGACGCCTACACGCTTGACTATCAAAAAAAGGCTCTCTCTATTGCCAAATCCCTAAAAATCAAACTCAAACAAGGTGTTTATTTGTGGACATTAGGTCCCACTTTTGAAACCAAAGCTGAGATCAAAATGTTTCAAACATTAGGTGCCGATGCTGTTGGAATGTCCACCGTTCCAGAAGTAATATGCGCCGTGCATTCGGGAATGAAAGTTTTAGGCATTTCCGTCATCACCAATTACGGAACCGGTCTGCAAAAAATCTCTCCCAGCCATGAAGAAACACTGGCGGAAGGAGAAAAAGCCGCTCAAAATTTAAGCCGACTGATAACAGCTTTTCTCAAGGAGATAAACAATGGATGATGTTACCGCCGCCAAAATTTTAATCAGTTGTCTGGATTTAACCTCTCTTGGCGACCATGACAGCGAATATCAAGTAGAAACCCTCTGTGAAAAAGCAGATACCCCTTACGGAGCTGTAGCTGCCGTTTGTGTATGGTCTAAATTTGTTCCTCTTGCCAAAAAAAAATTAAAAGATACCCCTGTCAAAATTGCTACTGTGGTTAATTTTCCGCAAGGATTATCTGATTTCAAAAAGCTCAAGACCGAAATCACCCAAGCACTTAAAAACGGAGCAGATGAAATTGACGCCGTTTTCCCTTATAATGATTTTTTACAAGGCAATCTGAAAAACTGCGATGAATTTCTCAAAATCACGACGGATTTATGTGGAGAACACACCTCCAAAATCATTTTAGAAACAGGAATCTTAAAAACCACTTCACGCATTTCGGAAGCTACGGCATTATGCCTCAATTATGGCGTTGATTTTATCAAAACCTCCACCGGCAAAACTGAAATTTCAGCTACCCCCGAGGCCGCCAATGCTATTTTAGAAACGATAGCCGCCTCTCGCCGCAAAGCCGGTTTCAAAGCCAGCGGCGGAATTAAAACCATAGAAGACGCAAAAAAATATCTGGTTTTAACTCAAACCATTTTAGGCAATCCGTGGATTAATCCCGAAAGATTTCGCATTGGCGCCAGCTCGTTGCTGGATAATTTAATTCAAACCATCAAACAAGGATACTAATATGCTGCCTCAAGAAATCATCCGCCAAAAGCGCGACGGTCAAACTCTCACCACCGCAGAAATTTCAGAATTTATCCAAGGGGTTACCGATGGGTCGATTATGGATGCCCAAACCGCGGCTCTCACCATGGCCATATTCTTAAAAGGTATGAATGCGGAAGAAACCGCCGCCCTGACACTTGCCATGCGGGATTCGGGTGATGTCATGCAATGGCGTGGGTTTGACAAACCAATCGTTGACAAGCACTCTTCCGGCGGTGTCGGCGATAAAGTCAGCCTTATGTTAGCACCACTTTTGGCATGTTGCGACGTTTATGTTCCGATGATATCGGGTCGTGGTCTAGGACACACCGGCGGCACATTGGATAAATTTGATTCCATACCGGGATATCAAACCTCGCCCTCAAATGAAAAATTTCGCCAAACAGTCAAAGAGGTTGGCTGTGCCATCATTGGACAAACAGGTAATCTGGCACCGGCGGATAAAAAAATCTATGCTATTCGAGACGTTTGCGGCACGGTTGAATCTGTTGAGTTGATAACCGCTTCGATTCTTTCCAAAAAATTAGCCGCCGGATTAGAATATCTGGTAATGGATTTGAAATGCGGTAACGGTGCTTTTATGAGTAATCTTGAAGATGCGAGAAAATTAGCCCGCTCAATCGTTTCGGTAGCCAATACCGCCGGCACCCAAACCTCTGCACTCCTAACCGACATGAATCAAGTCTTGGGTACAACTGTCGGCAATGCCCTGGAAGTTAAAGAAGCGGTTGAATTTTTACAAAACAAAAACCCCGACCCAAGATTAGCTGAAATCACTCTTGCACTATGCGCCGAATTATTGGTCAATGCCAAGCAGGCTCAAAATATTTCCTCCGCCCGAACCAAACTTGAAAAGGCATGGCTTTCAGGTGCCGCGCTTGAAAAATTTGCCCAAATGGTTTCTTCTCTCGGCGGATCAAGCGACTTTTGCGACAAATACGATTCTTACCTACCGCAAGCCGCCATTATCAAACCGGTATTTGCTAAAACGACTGGCTATGTATCCTCTATGCATACCCGAGATATTGGCCTGAGTTTAATCAAGCTCAAAGGCGGACGCACCCGTAGCGACCAAACATTAGATTTTGCAACAGGCTTTAGCCATTTCTGCCAAATTGGTGATAAAATCGAACAAGACACACCTCTGGCTTATATTCATGCTCAAACCCAAGCCGAGTGGAAGCAAGCCGCAGAAGACATCCAACAAGCAATTCAAATAGAAGCGAGCAAACCCCACCACACACCAGAAATCATAGAAAGAATAAGTTAAGTCTTAAAAAACCCGAGGTAAATACAACCATACAAAGAATATCATATCAACAATTCAACATTTAATATTTACATTTAAAATATATACTATAGTTTAAAAAACAACTGAGAATTTTATCTATAGGTATATATAAATGTTTAAATTAGCTTTTCTAAAAGCCATAAAACCATATTGGCTTATACTTTTTGTATATTTGGCACTTCCGCTATTTTTTAACTTGTATCTGACGGAACACACCCACCTGATAAAGAGGAGCATTTATCTGGGAATTTGCACTTTTGGCTTAATGCTTCCTTGGTTTATCTGCCCACGTTTATCCAGACTATGGATATTATTTAGCATACCTTTATACGTCATTTATTGGGCCGGATGCTGCCATGCTTTAATTTTTAATGTTCCACTCAACTCCAGTTCTGTTTTGGTCATTTTAGATTCCAATCCCGAGGAAGCCAAAGAATTTTACAACACCTTTGTCAAACCCTCCATCATCATCACCAGTTTAGCTCTCTTGTTTGGCGGGGTTTCGGGATTTTTATATTTGGTAATAGCGCAGCCCCCAAAAGTCTTAAACAAAAAACTTATCATTTTAGGAATAATTGCTTGTCTCTTTGCTTGGAACAAACAATTTCACAGCACGATTTTTCATCGTTATCAACTTCTTCCTTACCGCGTGGCACAAGGAATCAAAGAATATAACTTAATAAGGGATGAAATTTTAAAACTCAAACAAAACCACACCATACCCAAATTTCCCTCAATTAAATCAAAATATGCCGCAACCTATCCGCAAACATATATCATTGTTATTGGGGAATCAGCCAATAAAGACCACTTATCATGGTATGGCTATGAAAGAGACACCACTCCTTACACTCAAAAGTTTCCGAAACCTTACATTTTTCAGAATATTCACTCGCCACACGCCCTAACCATGCCTTCTTTACGCAAAGTTTTGACTTTTGCGCATGACGACCAAGTGATGGAAGGAATTCGTAAAGGCTCAATCATCAACATTTTCAATGCGGCAGGCTTCAAAACCTTTTGGATTTCCAACCAATTATCGCAAAGTAAATTTGACAATCTCGTCGGTATGCTGGGAAAAGATGCTAAAGAAGCAATTTTCATCAACGATTATAATGATTACCTCACAACCATCACCAAAGGTAATACCGTAGATGAAAAACTTTTACCTTATATTCAAAAAGCTCTGGAAGATAAAGCACCCCGCAAGGTAATTTTTGTTCACCTCATGGGAAGCCATAGTCCTTATGATTGGAGATTACCCCAAGGCACACAATATTATTCTCTAAATTCGCCCACCCCGGCACAAAAATTTGTTGATGTCTATGATGATACCATTCGTTACACCGACAAAGTCATTGCTGAAATTTTATCCAAGATGTTTAAGCTCAAAGAAGATTCATATTTGCTTTATTTCAGCGACCATGGTGAAGACATAACCACCTCGCCGGATAGTTGCCGCTGCCATAACAGCGATGAATACGCCACTCCGCCAATGTATGATATTCCGCTTATGCTTTGGACCAATAAAGCATATAAAAAAAGCAATCCTAAATTAATATCGCGTCTTCCACACTACTTAGAGCGCCCATTTAACACTCAACACCTCATTCACTCGATTCCTTATCTTTCAGGAATAAGTCTGGATGAAATGGAGCCGCAACATAATCTCTTTTCGCCATCATTTATACCTGAAAAAGAGTGAGACTTGACATCCTCCGCCTAAGCTCTATGATATTTAAATATCAAGGAGGAAACAATGACCAGAGCTCTTATCTTTATGATGGATTCGTTTGGGATAGGCGGTGCCCCTGATGCCAAATCTTTTGGCGACGAGGGAGCTAACACCTTTGGGCACATTGCCCAAACTTTTCCCGACCTAAATATTCCAAACTTACTCTCGCTGGGTTTGGAGAAAGCAGCCTTTGCCGCATCGGGTCTCAAAACAGAGCTCAAACCATCTTCTCCGGTTCGGCTCAATCTCCCTTCTGCTTATGGACACATGAAAGAAATCAGCAAGGACAAAGACACCGTATCCGGCCATTGGGAGTTAGCCGGTCTTCCCAATCTGCAAGGTTGGGGACATTTCAAGCCTGACTATCCGTCTTTTCCACAAGCTCTTATTGAAAACATCTGTCATGAGGCAAAGCTGAGCGGCATTTTAGGGAACATTGCCGCCTCCGGCACCGTCATTATTCAAGAGCTGGGCGAAGAACACATCCGTTCAAATCAACCAATCTGCTACACCTCAGCCGACAGTTGTTTCCAAATTGCCGCCCATGAAAAATATTTTGGACTTGAAAGATTGTATCAGGTTTGTGAAATTGCCTATAAATATGTTCAAGAATATCGTATTGGTCGTGTAATTGCTCGTCCGTTTATTGGTGAAAAATCTGGTGAATTCACCCGCACCACTAATCGCAAAGACTATGCAGCCCAACCTTTTGGGAAAACTTTGCTTGATTGCCTCAAGGAGCAAGGCAAACAAGTTTACGCCATAGGTGCAATTAACGATATTTTTGCCCACCGAGGCATAACCAATCCCATCCATGCGGCTGAACTACCAAACTTATGGGATGCCACCCTTAAAGCCATGCAGGAAGCACCTGACGACAGCCTGATTTTTACCAATTTTGAAGACTTTGATATGCTCTACGGACACCGCCGCAACCCTCAAGGCTACGCTCAGGCTTTGGAATATTTTGACTCACGCCTGCCCGATATTTTGCCTCATTTAAGGGAAGATGACGTATGTTTTATCACGGCTGACCATGGCAACGACCCGACATTTAAAGGCACGGACCACACGCGCGAGCAAGTACCTGTCTTGTGCTTTGGCCAAAACATTACCCCAAAAAATTTAGGACAAAGAGAAACCTATGCCGACTTAGGACAAACCGTTACAGACTATTTGCAAATTGCACCGCTTTCATTCGGAACAAGTTTCAAATGAGTTATCAGGCTCCCAATATTCCCGCAAACAAACACTGTTTTTTTGATCGTTTAGGCGGAATTTCACAAGGCCTTTACGCCAGCCGCAACACAGCCTTTGCCAGTCAGGATAATAAGCAAAACATTATTTCTAACCTCACTCTAAGCGCCCAACAGTTTGACCTTGACTATGACAACATTGCCCTGCTTCATGAAGGAATAAGCAATAAAGCGGTTTTTATCACCACTCCCACGATTTATCAAATCGATGCCGACGGCATGGTAACCAACAAAGCAGGGATTTTGTTGAGCCTCTACACGGCAGATTGCTGTCCAGTTTTGTTTTATGATAAAGCAAATCACGTCATCGGTGCCGCGCACGCCGGCTGGCGCGGAGCTTTGAACGGAATTTTGGAAAACACTTTGGATTTAATGCTTCGATATGGCGCACAAAAATCTACCCTTGCCGCTGCACTTGGTCCTTGCCTGCAAACCAAGTCTTTCGAGTGCCGAAAAGACATGTATTTGCAGTTTATCAGCATCAATCAAACTTATGCCTCATTTTTCACCCCTCAATCAGATAATGAGCATTTTCAGTTTGATATCGAGGGTTTTATCATCTCTCGCCTTAAAAATTATGGCATCACAAACATCACTGCTTCCCACATTGATACTTACGGCGACCTCAATTATTTCAGCTATCGACGCAATTGCCATCAAAACTTAATTCAAACTCCGAAAGACTTTCCGGCGCAGTTATCAACCATAACCCTATAATCTCTTTCTTTTTTGGCAAAAATCGAATAAATTAAGCAAAGGTATAACAACAGAGCAAAAGACATGACCCCACTTGGCAAACTGACATTAGCAATTATCGGGCTTCGCCTTTTCGGAGCTTTGGGCTTTTTTTGGGGAATGTTTTTAGGTCATGTTTTAATCGACCGCACCTTAGTCAAAACCTACCTCAAACAAAAGCTCAATCAAATTGACGACAACATCCGTTTAATGTTGCCCTTCCATCTCTATCGTTACTATAACTATTTGATAGACCAAGTCTTGGGCAAACTCTGGGGCGCAGTTTTAGGCGGCCTCACCTTTGGCTGGATAGGCGTTGCTGTTTTAGGAGTTATCGGACACTTTTTATTTGACTGCAAACATTGCAAAAATTGCAAAGAACTCCGTTATTCTTTTGAGGACTTTTGGAACAAAAACTTAGGCAAAATCACCGGTGGCTTAATCGGATTTACGCTTAAAAACAAAGTCCTATTGTTTATCGGCGTTATTTTAGGTTTTTTCTTCGATTCGTTTCGGCTGGAAGGCGGTTTGAGAAGTAAGTTAAAACTGGGCTCAATTCTCAACTTCTGGTCCAAAGTCAACCCAATCAAACTAGCCCTTCGCTCACAAGAAGCCAAAGACGTTGCCTTTGTTCAGTCCATGGCCGGTTTAGCCGCCAAAATCTCCAAAGCTGACGGCATTGTCAGTGAAAACGAAATCCGCACCTTCAAAAAACTTTTTGCCACTGACCGCAATCCCAAAATCGCCCGCATTTTCAATGATGCCAAGCAAACCACACAAGGTTATCAAGCCTATGCCAAGCAATTAAAAATGCTCTCTCTCGACAATCTGGATATGAAAGAAAGCATAATTGAAAACCTGTTCAAAATTGCCATTGTCGATGGCGAGATTTTACCTGATGAATTAGACATCTTAGAAGACATTGCCAACATCATAGAACTTCCGCAAGGCAACTACATCATCATCAAAGACCGTTTTATTTTCAAACCCAGCAATGACACCATTCAAGACTATTATGCGGTTTTAGGTGTTTTTTACAACGCCAGTAATAAAGAAATTAAACGCCGCTGGAAAGAACTCATCTATCAATATCACCCCGACCGCGCCCAAGCCCGCGGCGCCTCTCCGCAAGAAATTGAGAACTGCACTTTGAAAATGGCCGAAATCAATAACGCCTACGAGCAAATCATGAAAAGTCGTCAGGCGGGATAAAAAACATGTCGCAAGCCGCACCCAAAATTGTTCTCTCCACCATTAACGCCCGCTATTCTCATACCTCTTTTGGCTTAAGATACCTCAAAGCCAACCTGCATGAATTTGAAGACTGTTGCGAAATTTGCGAGTTTAGCAAAGATTCGACCGTGCAAGAAATTGCCGAAGCTCTCCTCAACCAACAAGCCGACATCATCGGCTTGAGTTGCTATATTTGGAATATTGAAGACCAGCTCCGCGTAGCCGAAATCATCAAATCAATCAGCCCGCAAACCCTTTTGTTTTTAGGAGGTCCCGAAGTCTCTTATGAATACGATGATTTTTTGAATTATTGCGATTATCTCATCAAAGGCGAAGGCGAATACGCGCTCTATCATTTTGTAAAGAATTGGCAACAAGGAATTTTACCATTACAAAAGGTTTTAGAAGAGCCAATCTGCGACCTCAACACGCTCAAAATGCCCTATTATCTCTATTCGGATGAAGACATTGCCCACCGCCTGATATATGTTGAGGCCACGCGCGGTTGCCCGTTTACTTGTGAGTTTTGCCTCTCCTCACTTTCTAAGGGCGTCAGAGAATTTAATCTGGATAAATTCTTAAAAGAGATGGATACGCTCATCACCCGCGGCGTTAAGCAATTTAAGTTTGTTGACCGCACTTTCAACCTCAAATTTGCCAATGTTAAACACATTCTTGAATTTTTCAAATCGCGCTGACAAGAAGGCATGATGTTGCACTTTGAGATTTTTCCCGACAAATTAAGCCCCGCCATGTTGGAAGAAATAAAAAACTTTCCCGCACATGGCCTGCATTTGGAAGCCGGCGTTCAAAGTTTTTATGAACCCTCGCTCAAGGCGATTTCTCGCCGTCAAGACGAAAAGAAAACTTTAGAGAATTTGCAATTCATCAGCGAACAAACCGGTGCCGCCGTCCACTCTGATTTGGTGGCGGGTTTGCCTTTTTCAACCTTTGCCACTTTTGCCCAAGATTTTGATAAACTCTTTGCCTCCCACCCTGAGGAATTACAAATCGGCATTCTCAAACGCCTAAGAGGCGCACCCATTGACAGGCATTCCCAAACCTCAAAGATGATATATTCCAAATACCCGCCCTATGAGGTAATGCAAACCGCCACCATGAGCTATAATGAACTGCAACAAATCAAACGCCTGGCTCGCTATTTTGATATTTTTTACAATGCCGGCAATTTCCGTGAAAAAACCAAACCACTCAAAACTTTTGCCGATTGGCTTGATTTCAGCAATTACATCTGGACAAACTATCATCAAACGCATAAAATATCCCTAAAACGTCAAACCGAAATTCTTAAGGAGTATCTCAATGCTCGAAGAACCACTGCCGCACTATAATGACCGCAAAACCCCGATTGATATGCTGATGTTTCATTGCTCGGCTCAAAAAGGCGAAGAGATTTTGCAGATATTAGATTCATCGGAACTAAGTTGCCACTATATCATCAATGAAAAAGGCGAACTCATCCAAGTGGTTGAAGAAGACAGACGCGCCTACCACGCAGGCGTTGGCTTTTGGAAGGACATAGATACTGACCTCAACTCCCACTCTATCGGCATTGAAATCTCAAATTTGAGTATGGGGCAAGAAGACTACAAAGCCAAACAAATCAAAACTTTAGTTGCTCTTTCTAAAGAATTAATTGCCAAATACAACATTCGCCAAGACATGATTGTTGGGCATTCTGACACGGCACCCAATCGCAAACCTGACCCTGGCAAAGCCTTCCCCTGGAAAGACTTATCCGCCCAAGGAATTGGCCTATGGTTTAAGCCATCCCAAGCCAAATTGGTTGAAAATGATGATATTGGCGAACTCTTAGCCTCAATCGGTTATGACACCCGCACCCCTGAAATGGTTTATTGCTCGGCTTATGCTTTTTGTCGCCGTTTTGCCCCGCAATATGTCAAAACCGATGAGGATATCGCGCACTTAGTTGACCATGTTTTGCCTGATAAATTTGACTTTATGGATAAAGAAAAATTCATACAAACTCTCAAAGCGGTATCTTATAGTTATCAAACCTACCGCCAAGAGCAAAATTTGACGGATTAAATTCGGCTCAACGCATCCAAACAACCCTGAAGAATATAGGCTGCGGCTCCGGCATCGAGTGATTTTTTGCGCTTTGCCCGTGACAAATCCGCCTCTTTAATCATCACGCTTTCCACGGCCGCAGAAGATAGCCTTTCATCCCAAAAATAATAAGGCAGATTAAATTCTTGCGCCAAGCGTTGCGCAAATTTTCTGACCTCTTGCGCGGTTTGCCCTTCTTCCCCATTCATCTGTAACGGCAAGCCATAGACGATTCCGCCAACTTCTTTTTCTTGAATAATTTTCTTAATCTCAGCTAAATCGGCCTCAATATTTCGGCGTTGAATAATCTTATAGGGCGTCGCACTCATCAAGAGCAAATCAGACACCGCCACTCCTAATCTTTTTGAACCATAGTCAAACCCAATCAAGGCCTTATATTTGGGCAATTTTTCCTTAAATTCTCTTAAATCCACTTATCTCATCTCCCTTAGTTCCGATTAAGTAAGTTTATACAATCAATTATTACAAAAAACTTAACTCCCCGATAAGAGATTATTAACTCTCTTATACTATTATGAAAAGCAAAATATTTCCCCTTATAAGACGGTGATTAAAAATGAAAATAAAATACTTATTTGCTTTTATATTAAGCCTCATAGCTCTTCCGGCACGTGCCGAATTGCAAATTGACGTCAACGGCGCCATGCGCGACCCCTTACCGATTGCCTTCCCTGAAATGATTCATGAAGGATTCTTCTTAGGACAAACCGGCAACAAGATAAGAGACGTCGTCATTGCCGACTTGGAGCGTTCCGGCTTATTCAGAATTATCCCTGAAAATAGCTATATCCAAGAGCTGACCTCTATTAATGAGCAACCCAATTTTGTGGATTGGAAAGCCATTAACGCTCACGCACTTGTACAAAGTGCCATTACCGAGATTGACAGCAATCATCTTCGTATTGAATTTCGCTTGTGGGATATTTATGCCCAAAACCAAATGAAAGGACAATCCTTCACCACCACCAAAGACAACTGGAGAAGAGTTGCCCACGTGATAGCCGATGCGATTTATGAACGCCTCACCGGTGAACAAGGCTACTTTGACACCCGCATTGTTTATGTTTCGGAAACCGGTCCCAAAACCAAACGCACCAAACGTCTGGCGATTATGGACCAAGACGGAGAAAACCATAAGTTTTTAACCTCAGGTGCATCTATGGTTTTAACGCCTCGTTTTTCACCCAACTTGCAAAAAGTAGCCTATATGTCCTATGCCGGCGAAACTCCACGGGTTTATATTTTGGATATTGAAACCGGACGTCAAGAACTGCTTGGTAACTTCCCTGGCATGACCTTTGCCCCGCGTTTTTCACCTGATAGCAAAAAGGTCATCTTGAGCTATGCTTCTCGCGGCAAGAGTGATATTTACGAAATGGACTTGGCAAGCCGCACCAGCAAACAATTAACCTCCGGCGGCGCAATTAACACCTCACCGAGTTATTCTCCGGACGGCTCACAAATCGTCTTCAACTCTGACCGAGGTGGCAATCAACAACTTTATATTATGAATGCCGACGGCAGTGATGTCCACCGTATCAGCTTTGGCTCCGGACGCTATGCAACACCTGTTTGGTCTCCACGTGGCGACTACATTGCCTTTACCAAAATGGCGGGCGGACAATTCTACATCGGCGTTATGTATCCGGACGGCACGGGCGAACGCTTGCTGGCCAGCGGCTTCTTGGTTGAAGGTCCGACCTGGTCGCCGAACGGCCGTGTCTTGATGTACTTCCGTCAAGATGACAGCACCGCATCTCCAGTCAGATTATATTCAATCGACCTCACCGGTTATAACGAGCGAATGATTGTAACACCGGGCGAAGGCTCTGACCCGGCGTGGTCGCCGCTCTTGCCTTAAGCAAAACCCAAAACCTTCCCCTCATCGGGAAGGTTTTTTATTGCCAATCAGGCGTTTCTTTGTTAGCCTGAAAAAAAGGAGTAAAGATGAACAAAATCAAATATTGTATCTGGGACGTTGGCAATGTCATTTACCAATACAGCCTTGAGCCTCTTCACCAATGGTGCAAAACCCATACCCAAGACCAAACCCTTTTTGAGGCTAATAAAGGAAAATTTAATTACAATGACTATATGAAAGGCCTAGTTCCTTTCGAGCAACTATGTCAACAGCTTTGCGACTTTTATGGCGTTTTGTATGATAAAAAATATTGTCCCGAAATCAATAAAGCCTTTCACCAAGGCATTATTGAATATTTCTCAGAAACCAGAAAAGCGCAAAATTTTCTCTCCGCTCAAGGAATTGAAAACTGTATTTTATCAAACGCCCTCCCCGTTTTGGGCGAAGATGAAAAAATCAATCAAATCATCAAACCCCAACATCGTTTTTGCTCTTTTGAACTAGGGCTTCTAAAACCTGACCCCAAAATCTACCAAACCGTAAAAGACAAATTAGATTGCGAATTTAATGAATTAATTTTTGTTGATGATAAAGCCCAAAACACCTCTGCCGCCGCAATGCTAGGCATCCACACCATAACCTATAAGAAAAAGAGCATCCTAAAAGATATAAAAAATATCCTCTCCCCCTCGTCTCCTCACGCTTTAGGCAAAAGCAGATAAATACATTATAAAATTGCAATAAAAAAAGCACCCAAGTTTTAAACTTGAGTGCTCAGCGTGTGTCTGTAAGGCTCTTAAATCATCTCATAGAGCTTTTTAAGAGCAAGACATAATCTTCCCAAGAGGAAGAGGGGATACCCCCAGATGAACTGGAGCGTAATCCAATATAAAACCCTCACGGGTTTTACGGGTCCGCCCTCCACACTGCTAAAAAGAATCAGTGCGGAGAGCAGTTCCCCCGCTCTCATTTCTCCTGCGCACCTATACACACCCCAAAAATATTTTGGGGAACATGTATATTTTTTTCCTCCCCCGCTACGGGTCATCCCTATAAAAAGAGGGATGAACGGGAAGAAAATAATTGATAGCAACACACGCACAATGCCGAAAAAAATTTTTTTCATAAGCATCTATTTCTTTAAAGACTAAAAAAGTTTCCAAAGATAAATGTAACTCTTTTTTTCTGAACAGGGACAAGTAAAGTTTCGAATCAGAACCCTCCTAGAGAGCGCTGCGCCTTGGCAAAAGGCGTATCTTTAAATGTATAATTCAGCAAAAAGCATTTATTTTTGTCAGCTTTTATAGTCTATATAATTTATATAAAATAATTTGTTTTATGAAATAATCATACCATATTTTGTCATTTGTGTCAAATATGATTTTTTCAACAAAAAAAGCCCCCAAGTCCGAGGACTTAGAGGCTCTTTTTACTCCACCAAATCTTTATTGGTCGCCGATACGCAAGGCTTCAATAAACGCCGATTGCGGCACTTCAACCTTACCGAACTGGCGCATACGTTGTTTACCTTTTTTCTGCTTATCCAAGAGTTTACGTTTACGGGTTACGTCACCGCCATAACATTTTGCAGTAACATCTTTGCGCAAGGCCGAAATCGTCTCTCTGGCAACCACCCGTCCGCCGATGGCCGCTTGAATCGGAATTTTGAACAAATGTCTCGGAATAAGGTCTTTAAGCCGCTCACAAATTTGTCGTCCGCGAGCTTCGGCTTCGCTTCTGTGGCAAAGAAAAGCTAAGGCATCAACCGCCTCTTCATTAATCAAGATTTGAACCTTCACCAAATCAGATGCCTGATAACCAACAATCTCATAGTCAAAGCTGGCATATCCGCTGGTAATAGATTTTAAGCGGTCATAAAAATCAAACACAATTTCATTCAAGGGAATTTTATAAACCACCATTGCCCGATTACCGACATAGGTTAAGTCTTCTTGCTCGCCTCTTCTTTCGGTGCAAAGTTTCAAAACCGAGCCCAAATATTCATCCGGCACCAAAATTGTGGCTTTCACCCAAGGTTCTTCAATACTGGCAATGGTCGATGGGTCAGGCATATCAGCAGGATTGTGCAACGTAATTTGGTTACCGTTGCTCAAGTTGATTTTATAGGCAACCGAAGGCGCTGTTGTAATCAAATCCAAATCAAACTCTCTGCCCAAACGCTCTTGGATAATTTCCATATGCAACAGCCCCAAGAACCCGCAACGAAAACCAAGTCCCAGCGCAGCGGAATTTTCATTTTGATAGTCAATACTGGCATCATTAAGTTTGAGCTTTGCCAATGCGTCTTTTAGGTTATCATATTGACTGCTGTCCACCGGAAAGATAGAACAGAACACGACAGGAATAGAGGGCTTAAACCCTTTCAATGGTTCGGCACACGGCTGTTTATTATCGGTAATGGTATCACCGATATGGCAATCGCTCACACTTTTAATACTCGCGGTAATAAAACCGACTTCACCAGGATAAAGTGCATCAACATCTTGCATTTTAGGGGTAAAGATACCAACCTTATCAATCGAATAAACCGCATTATTAGACATCATTCTGATTTGTTGTTTTTTGCGAATAACGCCATCTTTAATCCTCACCAAGATGATAACACCCAAATAAGAGTCATACCAACTATCAATCAACAACGCCTTAAGGGGTTGTTTTTCATCTCCCTTTGGAGCGGGCAGATAATTTACAATTCCTTCCAAAACATCTTCCACCCCAAGACCGGTTTTACCCGATGCTTCCACCGCATGAGACGTGTCCAACCCAATTACATCTTCAATTTGTTGTTTAACTTTTTCCGGGTCGGCAGATGGCAAATCAACTTTATTTAAGACCGGCAAAATCTCATGATTATTGTCAATCGCCATATAGACATTCGCCAAAGTCTGCGCCTCAACGCCTTGGGTCGCATCCACCACCAAAACCGAACCTTCGCAAGACGAAAGCGAACGAGACACCTCATAAGAGAAGTCAACGTGTCCCGGAGTATCAATCAAATTGAGCTGATAAGTATTCCCGTCATGAGCCTTATAGTTCAGACGCACAGTTTGCGCTTTAATGGTAATACCGCGTTCACGTTCAATATCCATCGAGTCGAGAACTTGTTCTTGCATTTCTCTTTTTTGCAAACCGCCACAAAATTCAATAATTCTATCCGCCAGCGTAGACTTTCCGTGGTCAATATGTGCGATGATGGCAAAATTTCTGATTAAATCCAAATTTGTTGTCATTATTCTTTTTAATCCGTCAAAAACATTACAATTACTACATAGATAGAGGATAATTTAATATTAAGCAATATAATATTGATTAAATCATAAAAAATGCCTATACTAAGAAAAGATAAACAGCGGGAGGTTACCATGAAAAAGATGATAGACATAGACTTTGGATCTTCACGTTATGACGAGTTGGTTGAACTCCGCTACAAGATATTGCTCGAACCCTTAGGCCTCAAATTTTTGGACCACTATCGCGCTCAAGAAGCCAATTATCTTCACATCGGCTGTATCGAAAACTTAGATGACAAGCTCATCGGCGGGCTAATTTTAGCCCCCGTCAATGATGAAGAAATTCGCCTTATGCAGGTTGCGGTTGACACCAAATACCAAGGCGAAGGCATTGGTCGCGAATTGGTAAAATACGCCGAAAAACGCGCTAAAGAGGCGGGTTACAGCAAAATTATCATGCACGCCATGCTCTCGGTTGTGCACTTTTATGAAAAAATGGGCTACCAACAAGCCGGCGACATTTTTGAAGAAAACGGCATAACCTTCGCCCGTATGGAAAAATCGCTCTAAACATCATCGCTCCGTTTTGTCTATTTTACGAAAATATATTTACATTTCGTATTTTTCTGCTATACTTCAAGCAATAAATAACTTTATTGAAGAATGACTATGGCAAACAAAAGCCCTTCAAAGCAACAAATCTTCTCACAAGTCAAACAACTTTGCCTCAAAGGAAAGTTTAGAGACTCACGGTATTTAATATGCCAAGCATCAGGTTTGGAAATTAAAGAACCGATGCAAATTTCAAGAGACACCCTCCGCCAAATGACCAAAGACAAAATCATCCATCAAATGTTGGATGTAGAGCAAGCCTTTGTTGCTGTTGCCAAAACCTTCAATCAAGAAACCCCAGAAGAGCACCATGCCGCGGTAACAGCCCAAGAGCTCAAAAAAATTCTCCCACTTTTGACACGCTCCGAAAAGCTCACAGCTTTTTATTGGATAAACAATTGCCATTCATATATGTCAGATGTCGCCCCTCAAGAGCGATTAGAGACTTTGCAAAACATTATCTCACTGGCACCCGATAAAACGCAAGCTGACCTTATCTATAGCTGTGCCAACCAAGTTATTGACCTAGATATTTCATCATCTGACAAATACCACACCATAAAAAAGGCCTATCAAAAGACCGACAAAAAATCGCACACCCTTCCGCACTTAAAAGATATGTTGAACAAAAGTGCACAAACTTATTACCAAATTTTGCAAAATCACTTAGATAATCCAAACCTGGACTATGAGCAACGCCAACAAGCCGCACTTGAAGCCGTTCACGTTGCCAATGATTTTAAGGCATCGGTTTCACGTAAATGTTATCTCAAAATTGATACCTTAAAAAAACTGCACCACCTGCAAATTCAACACCAAGACAAAGAAGGTATCCGCCACACCACAACCTTGTTGTGCAAATATTCTCAACAAATAGAAAACATCAAAAACCTAATGGGCACCAACCAAGCTCAAAAAGATTGGTATCGCTAAGTCAAATAATATTTGACATTTTTGTCCAAATCTTCTATAACTCCTCCATAACTTTTAATTATTTAGATTATGGATATAAGAAGAGAAAAGCAGATAATTTCTGCCATTGCCAAAGAGTTTACTCAGCAAAACAACACATTAAAAATCTCTGTCCCCGAAGACGAGATTGAACAAACCGCCATTGACTTGGCCGAGAGTTTATCACTCAGATTATTGCTCCAAAGCGGACGCAATGGAGAAGCCGCCTATCTGGGCCGCCGAAAAATTTGTTTAGCACTCCAAAAAGAGCTGGGGGGCTGTATCAAACGCCGCGGTGTTTATACAATCTGGATTGGTCCCAACCTATCCGGTCGTGCATTTGAAATTGTCAATCAGCATCTTCAGGCCGAAATTAACAATCAAAAGAAACAAAAGTAAAAACGAACCCCGTGTCAAAAATAACACGGGGTTTTCACAATTTTAAGCTAACTTTTTGTATCTGACACGATGTGGATTGCACGCCTCATCGCCAAGGCGGCGGCGCTTGTCTTTCTCATATTCTTCAAAGTTCCCCTCAAACCAAACGACTTGGCTGTCTCCTTCGTATGCCAAAATATGTGTTGCCAAACGATCCAAGAACCAACGGTCGTGTGATGTAACCAAAACACACCCTGGATATTCCATAATACCTTCTTCCAATGAACGCAAGGTATCCACATCCAAATCATTGGTCGGCTCATCGAGCAAAATCACATTTGCACCTTTGCGCAACATTTTTGCCAAGTGAACACGATTGCGCTCACCGCCAGAAAGTTGCCCAACTTTCTTTTGTTGGTCTCCGCCCTTAAAATTGAACTGACCGACATAAGCCCTGGACGGCATTTGTTTTTTACCAAGTTCAATAATATCCAAACCATCGGAAATTTCTTCCCAAACGGTTTTGTTTGGATTTAACTCTTCGCGAGATTGGTCAACATAACCCAAATCCACGGTTTCACCAATTCTAATCTCACCGCTATCTGGTTTTTCTTGTCCCGTAATCATGCGAAACAGGGTCGTTTTACCGGCACCGTTCGGTCCGATAATACCGACAATTGCCCCCTTCGGAATCTTGAAAGACAGATTATCAATCAGCAACCGGTCGCCATATCCTTTAGAAATACCATTTGCTTCAATCACCAAATCGCCCAATCTATCCGTCATTGGAATGGAGATATGAGCTTGCGTAATTTTTTCTTTTCCGGCTTCAGCCAACAGCTCTTCATAAGCATTAATACGCGCCTTAGATTTAGCTTGTCTGGCTTTAGGATTTTTGCGTATCCACTCCAACTCATTTGCCAAAGTTCTCTGACGGCTAGTTTCCTCACGAGATTCTTGCTCCAAGCGTTTTTGCTTTTGTTCCAACCAAGAACTATAATTTCCTTCATAAGGGATACCTTGTCCACGGTCTAATTCCAAAATCCAACCGGTAACATTATCCAAGAAATAGCGGTCGTGGGTAACCATAACCACTGTTCCCGGATATTCTTTCAAATGTTGTTCCAACCAAGCCACCGATTCGGCATCCAAATGGTTAGTCGGCTCATCCAAGAGCAACATATCCGGTTTTTGCAAAAGCAAGCGGCACAGAGCCACGCGTCTTTTCTCACCACCTGAAAGTTTGGTAACATCGGCATCTGCCGGCGGACAACGCAAAGCATCCATGGCGATTTCAATGGTTCTTTCAAAATCCCAACCATTACAAGCATCAATTTTTTCTTGGAGTTCGGCTTGCTCATTAATGAGATTGTTCATTTCCTCATCACTCATCGGTTCGGCGAATTTTGCAGATACTTCTTCAAAACGTTTGAGCAAATCTCTTGTTTCGCCTAACCCGTCCATAATATTTTCCATAACATTTTTATTCGGGTCGAGTTGAGGTTCTTGCTCCAAATAACCGACTTTAACGCCTTCAGCCGCCCAAGCTTCACCGTTAAATTCTTTATCTTTTCCTGCCATAATTTTCAACAAAGTTGACTTACCGGCACCGTTCACACCCAAGACACCGATTTTGGCTCCGGGTAAGAAAGAAAGTGTAATTCCCTTAAACAGCTCTTTTCCACCGGGAAAAACTTTGGTTAAATTCTGCATGACAAAAATATACTGATATGCGGCCATTTAAAATGCTCCATTATTTTATGGTTTAAGTTATGAGCGAGTATAAACAAAAAAGTAGAAGTTGCAATCTTTTTAATACGAGCGCGTAATATGCCCGACTGAACTTTCACCACTGTAAGATGGCGCACTATAAGACGGTTCACTTTCCGAAGTATAAGTTCCAACTTCCTGCAACTCCACACCTGCAAAACCAGCCGGTTCAATAATTGCCGGCGCGGATTGTCCTGAAACATAACCCGGATTAGCCACCGGTGCATTATCCGTTCTAAACTGAACCGCCTGAGCCGGAATTTTTTTATGAGCTTGTTTCTGATAAATTTTTTGCGCTGCATCTCGTCCATCATCAGCCTGATTATAGACTAAAGTCGCATCGTATGGATTTCTGGGTGTAAAGATTTGCCCATCAGGCATTTTTATCGTTCCGTCAGCATAAAGAGTCGCCTGAAAAATCGGCTGCCCGTCGAAACGGCGGTTAATTTTATCACATTCATAAAAACCATCCATTTGTTTGGAAATATAGGCATCGGCCTTAGCCTCACTATACACTTTCATTCCTTCGGCCTGTTGTCTATCTGATGATGCCTTGGTAATTAAAATTGCCCGCGCCAACATTTCAAACGTATCAAATTTTGAGGCACCACAAGCCATTCCTTGTCCGGACACCAACCCCAAAGCACGAACTTCTTCCAAATAAGGAACTTGAGCTTGAGCAAAGGCCATGGATACACTTCCCAACCAACAAACAATGTTAAAAATAAACTTTTTCATCTTTCACCTTAAAATACTATCCCGATTATAGAAAAAATTCCTCAAAAAGCAAATAAAGACTCACTTTTTTACCAAGTTTCTAAAATTAGAGTTGACAAAGTTTAAGTTTTAGAATATGTTGCGGGCAAACATATCGCATAAGGAAAGAAAAATGAAAGTTTACAGTTCTTTAAAATCAAAAAAAGTACGCGATAAGGATTGCAAAATCGTTCGCCGCAAAGGCCGCGTATATGTCATCAACAAAAAGAACCCGAAGCTCAAAGCTCGCCAAGGTTAATTTGACATATTTGATAAATAGTTATTAAAAAACCCGCAGTCTTCAAGCGGGTTTTTTGTTATACGAAGTGGGAGTCCGTCCGAATATATTGAATAGGCGGGTAGTTTCTTGTAGGCTATTTTGAGCTCCCACACCTTTAATCTAAAAGCCTCTCTTTCGAGAGGCTTTTTTTGTATTATTTTTCGGGAATATAGACCGTATGCAACATATTGGTACGTCCCTTTTTGCCCAAGGGGAAACCGGCTGTAATAATGATATGTTGTCCGGGCTTTGCAAAACCATTTTCCACTGCAATTTTAACGGCAATATCTTCAATTTTATCAAAGCTCTTAAAACTGGCTTTATTTACAAAACTCTTTGCACCCCAAACAATACCCATTCTACGTGCAACCTCCAAATCAGGAGTAATTGCCAAAATCGGCAGATTTGGTCTTTCTCTTGCGGTCAAGAAAGTCGTTAAACCGGAAGAGGTATAAGTAACGATTGCAGCCACGTTTTTGAGAGATGCTGCAATATCACTGGCTGCGTATGTAATTGAATCTGCCTCTCCCACGCAACAAGGAACTTTGCGAGAAGATTGCATCAAGGAATAAAACAGCGGGTCATTTTCCACTTGAGAGATAATATTTTTCATCATGGTAACAGCCTCAACCGGATAATCACCGGCAGCGGTTTCAGCCGACAACATAACGGTATCAGCCCCGTCATAAACTGCGGTAGCCACATCAGAAACTTCAGCACGAGTAGGAGTCGGAGCCTTAATCATCGATTCCAACATCTGGGTTGCAATAATCACCGGACGACCATATGTTCTGCAGGCGGACACGATTCTCTTTTGCAAAACCGGAACGGTTTGTATTGGGCATTCCACACCCAAATCGCCACGAGCCACCATAATGGCATCAGAGAGTTGAATAATTTCATCTAATTCATCAATAGCACTTGGTTTTTCAAGTTTTGAAATAATCCACGCCTTATCACCGATAATTTTGCGAGCTTCACGCACATCTTCGGCTTGTTGAACAAAGGATAAGCTAATCCAATCAACGCCGAGTTTCAAAGCAAATTCAATATCCTCACGGTCTTTTTTGGTAATGGCGGAAATCGGCAATTTGACATTAGGCAAATTAACCCCCTTATGGCTTGAAAGCGGTCCGCCGACCATAACGGTTGTAACAGCATGCTTTGCATCACATTCATCGACACGCAGACGAATATTTCCGTCATTGAGCAACAAATCTTCACCGGGACGAAGTGCTTGGAAAATTTCCTTATGCGGCAGATTTACTCTGGTTTCATCTCCCAAAGTTGAATTCAAATCGAGCGTAAATTTTTGCCCGTTTTTGAGTTCTATTTTACCATTTTTAAATTCACCGACACGCAGTTTTGGACCCTGCATATCTGCCACAATTGTAATATGAAGATTTTTATCTTTAGCCAATTTCCGCACTGTATTATAACGTTCCTTATGTTCATCATGAGTACCATGACTAAAATTAAAACGGAAAGCATCGGCACCGGCATCAATGAGTTGTTCGATTCTTTCTTTTGATGCGGAAGACGGTCCGATAGTAGCTAAAATTTTAGTACGAGTTTTTTGTGGCATATTTTGTGTCCTTATTGTTAAACCATAATTTGGGGGTAATATAGCAAAAAATATATTAACAAGCTATTTATTTAATAAAGTTGTCAAACAAATTTATTTCTTGTCAAAATATGTAGTCTTTGTTAAAGTCAGCACCAATACGCTAAATTTTAATCTACAATTAAGGAGAAAGAAAATGACTGAAGTTGGCGGAATTGCTGTTGATAGATTACGTTCATTGATTGAAAGAATTGAGCGCCTTGAAGAAGAGAAAGCAGGCATCGCCTCAGATATCAGAGATATCTATGCCGAAGCCAAAGGAGCAGGATTCGATGTAAAGATTATGCGCACCATCATCAAATTGCGCAAGATGAATGCCGCCGACCGCGATGAACAAGAAATTCTGCTCGACACCTACCGCAAAGCCTTGGATATGTAGTAATTTCTAAAAAAAGCTCCTGCAAAGGAGCTTTTTGATTACTAGAGCTTCAAAACAATTCCCACAACTGCACCAAGGCAAATATAGGCTATTGGGTGCAACTTCACATAATGCACCATTATCATAAATATAATACCGATTATCGCGCAAGTCCAATTCATCACCGCCATTTTTCCAATTGAGATTCCCGCACACAAAATCAAAGCCAACACCGCAGGACGTACACCGCTCAACACATTTTGCACACTTTTCGCTTGCCCAAATTTTCTAAGCAATTTGGCAATGATTACAATGATTATAACCGAAGGCGAAACCAAACCCAAAGTCGCCGCAATCGAGCCCCAAAATCCGGCTGTGGTATAGCCGACATAAGTCGCCATATTCACGCCCAAAGGTCCGGGAGTGGATTCGGACACAGCAATCATATCCGCCAAATTTTGCGTCGTGAACCAATCATAACGCGTCGTCAAATCAAACAAAAACGGAACTGTTACCAAACCACCGCCAATGGCAAACAAACCGATTTTAAAAAACTCATAAAACAACAAAATATAAATCATTTTTTTCTGCTCCGCCAATAAAGAGCCAAACCGAGCACGCCAGACACCAACACCAATAAAATCGGTGAAAGATTAAAGATAAGCAAACAAGCTAAAGAGACCCCAAACACACCCAAACCGAACTTACCGATAATAGCTGTTTTCCAGAGTTTAAACACTGCTTCGGCAATCAATGCCACAACGACGATTCGCACACCGGCAAAAGCCGAAGCCACATATTCATTTTGCATATACAAGCTCAAAATATGCGCCAAAGCCATAATGATAATAAGCGACGGCG
This sequence comes from uncultured Pseudomonadota bacterium, assembly GCA_949295995.1. Taxonomy (GTDB): domain Bacteria; phylum Pseudomonadota; class Alphaproteobacteria; order RF32; family CAG-239; genus Scatocola. The sequence continues at coordinate 47,326 of CASFNK010000064.1, read as the reverse complement.
TAATAATTCCGAGAGTCGCTACAATTGCCCCGATACCTCGTTTCATTTTATAACCGATAAAAGTCGCCACATTCACCGAGATAATTCCCGGCGTTGATTGCCCGATACAGTAATAATCCATCAATTCTTTATCATCGGTCCAATGCTTTTTTGTAACCAGTTCGGCTTGTAATAGAGGTATCATGGCATATCCGCCGCCAAAGGTAAACAAGCCGATTTTAAAAAACGTTATAAAGAGCTCCAAAAGTATTTTCATATCACAAAAAAATCCGTTGTTAAAACGAGCTAAAGTTACTATATTATTGGAAGTAACAAAAGCTAAAAAATGCCAATAGAGGATAACCCATGCTGATAGCGATTCCCAAAGAAACCCGTGAAGGCGAAACCCGCGTCGCCGCCACCCCTGATATCATCAAAAAATATATTCAACTGGGCTTTGATGTTCAAGTCCAAACAAGTGCAGGACTTGACTCTGGCTTCAGTGATAAAGATTACCAAAATGCCGGTGCCCAAATCACACCCAACCAAGCCTCCACCTATAAGGGTGCGCAAATTATCCTCAAAATCTGGGCTCCGGACCACAAAGAACTCTCATCAATAGAAGACAAGAGTTTTATCTTTGCTAATTTCCAAGCCTATGACCGCAAAACCGAAATTCCCGCTTTTGCCAGCAAAGGAATAACCTGTTTCGCGCTGGATTTAATGCCTCGCATTTCACGTGCTCAAAGTATGGATATTCTCTCCTCTCAAAGCAATTTAGCCGGATACAAAGCCGTACTTGAGGCTTTGAATTATCTTCCTTCTGCCGCCCCGATGATGATGACCGCCGCCGGCACCATTGCTCCGGCTAAGGCTCTAATTTTGGGTGCAGGAGTTGCCGGACTTCAAGCCATTGCCACCGCCAAACGCTTAGGTGCGGTTGTCTATGCTTCGGATGTTCGCCCTCAGGTCAAAGAACAAGTTGAATCTTTGGGTGCCAAATTTTTGGATATCAAAACCGATGAAAGTTTTGAAACCTCCGGTGGCTATGCCAAAGAAACCTCTAAAGACTACCAAGCAAAACAACACCTTACTGTTGCCGAACAATTAACCAAGACTAACTTTGCCATCACCACCGCGCTTATCCCCGGACGTCCGGCACCCCTACTAATCACCAAAGAGATGTTGCAAAATATGCCTTCTGGTTCCGTTATTGTTGATATGGCAACCTCTCACGGTGGCAATGTCGAAGGCTCTCAAAACAACGCCGTCCAAATCATTAACGATGTCATCGTTATCGGTAACTCCAATTTAGCGGCTAAGTTACCGGCTTCCGCCAGCCCCTTATTTGCCAAAAACATTTTTAATTTTATTGAAACTTTTTATGACAAAGCCGAAAAAATCTTAAAACCCGATTTTAATGACCAACTGATAAAATCCACCTGTCTTTGTCATGATAAAAAAGTCATCCACCCTGCATTTATCGGAGCATAAAATCATGGACATCTGGACTCTACTCACTATTTTCACTCTGGCTTGCTTTGTCGGCTACTTTGTGGTCTGGGGTGTAACCCCTGCCCTTCACTCTCCGCTTATGAGCGTTTCCAATGCCATTTCCGGCATTGTGATTGTCGGAGCACTCATCACGGCAGGCATTTCCGAAATGAACACTCCCAAAATTTTAGGCTTAATTGCCGTCTTTTTAGCCGCAATCAATATTTTTGGCGGATTCGCCGTTTCACACCGTATGTTACTCATGTTTAAGAAGAAAAAAGCGGAGAAAAAATAATGAGCATTTCTTATCTATCCTTTTCTTATTTGCTGGCCTCCATCTTGCTGATTTTATCCATCCGCGGTCTGTCTTCTCCCGAAACCGCCCGCAAAGGCAACATCTTGGGCATCATCGGCATGGCCTTAGCCATTCTCACCACGCTTTATTCGCCTTTAGTAAGTGAATATAAATGGGTTTTATTGATGATTATGTTAGGAGGTATCATCGGCACCATTTCCGCCCTCAAGGTTAAGATGACGGCACTTCCGCAAATGATTGCCGCTTTCAACGGTTTGGGCGGGCTCTCCTCAGTCTTTATTGCCGCAGCCGAAATCATCTCCGGCGCCCAAACTTACCTTGAAACATCGCTTGGTATGCTAATCGGCGCGGTTGCTTTTTCAGGCTCACTCATTGCCTTTGCCAAACTCCAAGGGCTCATGCCGGCCAAAGCCATCACTTTCCCCGGACAACAATTCTTAAATCTTTTGTTAGCCTTAAGCGTTCTTGCCGCAGCCACCTTGTTTATCCTCAAAGGCAATCCTGACATTTTCTATATCTTAGCGGGTCTGAGCATTGTTTTAGGTTTGCTTCTGGTTTTGCCGATTGGCGGCGCCGATATGCCGGTTGTTATCTCGATTCTCAATGCTTATTCCGGTTGGGCGGCGGTTGGTATCGGCTTTGCCTTGAATAATGTTTTGCTGATAATCATTGGTTCGATTGTCGGTGCCAGCGGTGCTATTCTGTCTTACATTATGGTCAAAGCCATGAACCGCTCGCTTAAAAATGTAATGCTCGGCGGATTTGGCATCGCTAACAACAAAACCTCTCAAGTCGATGAGGAAGAAAAAGTAGCTCACAGCGGTACCCCCGAAGATGCGGCGTTTATTATGGAAAACGCTAATAAAGTCATTATTGTTCCGGGCTATGGCATGGCGGTTGCTCAAGCTCAACATATCTTAAAAGAAATGGCGGTTGACCTCAAAGAAAAATACGATGTCGAGGTAAAATTTGCCATCCACCCCGTTGCCGGACGTATGCCTGGACACATGAACGTCTTGTTAGCGGAAGCGAATGTTCCCTATGATGATGTTTTTGAATTGGAAGACATTAACCGTGAATTTGCCACAGCCGACGTTGCTTATGTCATTGGGGCCAACGATGTAACTAATCCGCAAGCCAAAACCAACCCCGATTCGCCGATTTTCGGAATGCCGATTTTAGACGTTGAAAAAGCCAAAACCGTCTTCTTTGTTAAACGCTCGTTAGCCACTGGCTATTCGGGCGTTGACAATCCGCTGTTCTATGCTCCTAATACGGTTATGCTCTATGGTGATGCTAAGAAAGTAACCGAAGAAATCGTCCGCTCGCTGGAAAAGAATTAAGTAAAAAAAATAAGGAGCTTAAAGCTCCTTATTTTTTTACAACATTAACAATAACGCTATTGCCAACACCGCATAGAGCAACAAACCTCTGAAATACATTCCCGCCACTCTAAAATCGGCACCCGACGGTATGGCATTTTCAATAATGATAGTTTGCAACAAAACATATAACACATAATTAAAAAACGTCGGTGTCATCATTGGCAAAGCATAACGATTAATATAAAACGCAATCGGCAACAAAAGCAAAGGAGCCATCGCCGAAGGTACGGCATTATAAAACGTAATATTGCTAAAGCCGACACTTCCCATCACATAGACCCCGTCCAAATTTCTCTTAGGAAAAATAGTAAAATTCACCGGTCTGGCATTAAGAATGGAACCCACCAAATAATGCATCAGCTCGTGCAAAAAAGTCCCAGGAATATTAACCAATGCGCTCATCCACATACTGGAATAAGTCGCATATTTCACCCGCATTAAAATAATCACCAACAAAATCAGATAAAAGCGATTATCAAAAAAACTCCGCAAAAATTCCGGACTATTGAAAAAAGCATAAACATTATAAAGCGCTTGCCACAAAACATTCATTTTCTAAGCCCTCAATACGGTCAAACCGGCCAAATAAGTATTCAAAAGAAGTTTACATAAACTTTTCTTATTAATTCGGCTGAAATTATCCAAAGCATTTGTGGTTAAAAAAGAGCTGAGAGAGAATAAAGTCAGCCACAAGACTTGCCTTGCCAATTGGCGTTCTTTAACTTTCAAATTTCCATATACATCATCAAATGCCCCTTCCCAAACTTTGGTAACCATCACCAACTTTCTTAAATAAAGTTTAGGGAGTTTTCCATATTCGGCATGGAGGTGAAAATTATAAAGCAAGAACCACAAATTTCGGTTAGCCGAAACAAAATTCACGAAAGCATCCAAATAGCGGTTCAGCATTTGGTATGAGCTTTCGCCTTTAGGCGTTTTGAGCATAAAGCGCAACAATTCGTCCAAGGTTTGTTTGTTTTGCTCCAACACAAAATTATCCATGGTTCCGAATTGATTATAAATCGTACCGACCGAATATTCCGATGCTTCGGCCAGTTTTCTGGCGGTTAAATAATCCGCCCCTTTGAGTTTGACCAGCTCACGCCCTTTAGCGATAAGAGTTTTGCGAATATTGTCTTTTATAAATGTCATCTTATATTTTATATTAACCTAAAATTTGTAAATTAACATTATACTAGAACAAAAATGAACACTGTTCAATTTTTTTCTTAAAAATCAACAAGGATAAAATCATGAACAATAAATTTTGCATAATCGGACTAACCGTCATTCTCTTAGGCATTGGCATACACAAACTCTCAGCACAAGGCACGGCTGAAAATTTTTATGACACAATGCTGATATCTGACGAAATCAAGACCGAAGAAAATGCAGAAACCGCCAAAGATTCTGCCAGTCAGTTACTCAATTCTAAGCCTCAAGAAATCAAGGTTGAATCCCCGCTTTTACGTTCTCACCAAAAAAGAATCAGACAAAGCAAAAACGCATCCCCAAATAAAACGCTCACAGAAAAAAATCCTGCACCTTTTGGTCTAAATTGGGGTGCCAGTTATGATGAGGTAAAAAACGAAGGTGTCGTGCTTACCTCTGTTGGTCAAAAAGATTATGTTAACAATTTTTCCGCCACACATTTACCCAAAAACATAAAATTATTTCGAGAAGTCATTTTAACTTTCGGCATAGAAAATGAGTTGTGGAGAATTATTGCCTACGGCAACCTTTTAGACGATACTCCTTCAGCCGAAAAAGTATTAGCGATTTACAATCAATATTACAAATTACTGGAAGAGAAATATGGCAATGCCCAACAATTCTATACCCCTAACGTTATCAATGTAGATAAACCCTTAAGCGACGGCAAAACCGAAACCGTTCAACAAGAACAAGCCATCGGCAACCCGAATTTTTTACAAGAGCTCCAAAACGGTCAAGCCTTTTTATATGCTACTTTTGAGAACGGGCAAGTCGGTGCGGCATTAGGCGTCAATGTTGATGGGCAAGGCAAAAGCTATATCACAATCGAATACAAAAATCTAACCATAATGAAAGCCAGAGAACAACAAGCTCTGGACGTACTCTAAGACGATAAGGACAAACACATGACTAAAAAAAGTTTCTGCGGAATCTCGGGCAGTGGGATGAGCGCTTTGGCTCAAGTATTGTTACATCTTGGATATGAGGTTCAAGGTTCAGATAGAAGTTTTGACCAAGGAAAAGACCAAGAAAACAAACAAGCCCTTGAAAACTTAGGCATCAAAATTTATCCGCAAGATGGTTCTGCCATTTCATCAGACATTGAAACTTTATACGTTTCCACCGCGGTTGAAGACACGATTCCCGATGTCAAAGCCGCACTGGAAAAGAATATTCCCATCAAAAAACGTTCTGACTTATTAGCAGAAATTTTTCATAACTATCCCAAGAACATAGCCGTCGGCGGCACCAGCGGCAAAACCACGGTTACTGCCATGATTGGCTTTATATTGGATAAATTAGGGTTAAATCCCTGCGTTATTGACGGCGGTTTAATGCTCAACTATGCCGACCGTCCGGGAATTCCCAATATTATCTACAATCCGGGAGAAACTTGTGTTATTGAAGCCGACGAAAGCGATGGCTCGATTGAAAAATATTATCCTTTTGTGTCCGTAATCAACAATATCTCCATTGACCATAAACCCATTCCCGAATTGCAAAAACTCTTTTCCGACTTTGCTAATCGTGCAAAGGGAGGTGTTGTTGTCAATGCTGATTGTCAGGCTTGTGCAGATATAAAAAATCCGAATGTTTGCACTGTCAAATTTTCAATCACTGATAAGACGGCTGATTTTTACGCCTCTGATATCAAAGCTCTGCCGCATGGCACACAATATCGTTTTTGCGACCAAACCTTTACTCTAAAATTGATTGGCAATTTCAATGTCGCCAATGCCCTTTCTGCCATTGCCGCCTGCTCTTTTTTGGGCGTAGATAAATTGCAAGCCGCCAAAGCCTTGGAAGAATTTTTAGGTACCCACCGCCGCTTAGAGGTCATCGGCACCCATAATGACATTATGGTAATAGATGACTTTGCCCACAATCCGGATAAAGTCAAAGCCTCAGTTTCCGCCCTTAAGAACTATCCCGGACGCCTGATTTTTATGTTCCAACCACATGGTTTTTCGCCCATGCGTATGATGGGCAAACAAATCATTGATGAATTTTGCGCCCAAATGAGCGATGAAGATATTCTGCTTATGCCCGAAATTTATTTTGCCGGAGGCACCGTAACCAGAGACATCTCTTCGCTTGATTTAATCAAACACGCTCAAAATCAGGGCAAACAAGCCCACTATTTCGCCACCCGTGATGAGGCTAAACAATTTATTCTTTCCCATACCCGTCCTCATGACCGCATTGTTATCATGGGCGCAAGAGACAACTCACTACCTGACTTTTGCAAGACGATTTTAGAGGAACTGAAATAATGTTTAAGCTCAATCCTGGAGATAAAGTAGGAATAACGTCCCTCGCATCTTTTATATCTCAAGGAGATATAGATAACGGAATAAACTACCTCAAACAACTAGGGCTAATCCCAATAATTGGTCCTTGTACTTATGCTTCTTGGCGTTATATGGCTGGATCCCCACAAGCAAGAGCTCAAGATATAAATAGCTTTTTCCAAGATAATACAATTAAAGCCATTTTCACCCCAAGAGGTGGAGGAGGAGCAACTTACGTTCTCCCCCATATAGATTATAATCTTGTCAAAGATCATCCCAAACCATTATTTGGATTAAGCGACATAACAGCTATTCAAAATGCACTATACGCACAAAGTAACAACATTTCTTATACAGGTTTTCTTCTTAAATATGATTTTCGTACAGGAACCATTCCTCCCATGATTAACGAAAGTTTTATGCAAATCATACAAAAGAAGAAAATAGACTACCAAGGAGGAGAAACTGTTTGTTCAGGAAAAGCAAAAGGAATTCTTATAGGAGGCAATTTAAGCGTTTTACAATATCTCATAGGAACACCTTACATGCCTTCTCTAACAAACAAAATTTTGCTTTTAGAAGACGTTGGAGGGAAAAGTTTTCAAATAGATTTAAAACTCCAACAATTGCGACAACTGCCCGATTTTAAGCAGTTAAAAGGAATAATTTTTGGAGAATTCAGTGATTGCCAAGTATTTGATCCCGAAGATGGAACAATTGATGAAATTATCAATTATTACTGCCAAGATTTAAAAATCCCTGTTATTAAGCATTTCCCCTATGGACATATCCCGGAAAGACGCATTTTACCCATAGGAAAAGAAATAACATTGGATGCCGATACTTGCACTTTGAGTTTCTAAAAAAGCCAATTGTTAAGGGTTTGCCAGTTTTTATCCATCAGCCAGAAGACTAGTTTTTTGTACTGCAACACACCTTCCCATTGTTTGCTGTTAAAAGCGAGCAAAAATCCTATCATCCATAAATTAGCACCGGGCAAAAACATCCAACAAAATTTGGCGGACACTTTAGCAAAATCAGTTTGCTTTTCGTTAATTTGTGAAGCAACCGTGTCCAAATGATAAGCCGCCAAATAGCCAATAACGGCATTAATCAACAATGCCGGCACATAGGGCTCTAAAAAAGGAATAAATAACATGGCAAAAAAAGCAAATAACGGGAAGAAATAAGGAGCCACCACAATCAACCAATTTCCCTCACCCTCAAAACTCATAGCACCGCCTGATTGATCTTCGGCCAATTTAATACTTTTAACTTTGTGAAAAGTAATCAAAGCAAAAAAAGCATGTGTCAACTCATGAGCTAAAATTTGCATATTGGCTTTCAAAGAAGCATCAGACATACCTTTAGAAACAAAATACACAAAAAAACCACCAAACATGGCAAAATATTTCAGCTGCATAAATTGAAAACCCGCCAATGATTGAAACAACGCAGGCAATGACACCAACATAAACAAAGCCGCCGGCCATTTTAAGAGTTCTATCGTTTGGTTAATCAACTTTTGCATTTTCACTCCTTAGGAATAGTAAAGGCGATAAAATAAAATTATGCAAGTATGAATATCAATTTGAACACACCTCTGAATATAAGTCTTGTAAATCCCTTATTTTGAGGTAATATAAAATAAGCAACAAAATTTAAAGGAAACCGCAATGGACAGTAAAGACTTTGAAACCTTTGACTTTTTAATTAATGATGAAGATGAAGTCATGCTTCTTTTATATCAAAGAGAAGGCGAACCTGAAAATCCGCATATTGAAATTGATTTTGATGAAAAAGCAGCACTCTTATATCGTAATGATAATGACATCATTGAATTAAGCGACATTAGCGAAGATGTATTAGATAGCCTGCAAGACGCGGACAAACTTTTGGTATGTGAACTTTCCCGCACCGACAATGAAGACGATGAAGAAATCACTCATGCTTACGAAGCGGAAATTCGCGATTAATATATTCATTTTCACAAAAAAGAGTTCCTGAGGGAACTCTTTTTTTATTTAATCTTAAAAATTGTTTTTTTTGGTTGTGCAGCCAAAAGCCTCTGAATATAACGCCCCTGATACAGATTAATTCCAAGCGAATTTCCGATTTCCACCGCATTTGGATCATCCACGCGGCATAAAATCATTTTAGCTCTTTCGGCTCTATTCACATAGTCTGTAAAGTGAGCATCTTCTTTTACCATATCCATAAACGACGGATGCCAAATAATCTTGAGTAAATCACTATCTAATTGTTCACGATCAATATATTTCAATTTATCAACCGTAATGCCATCGATACAGATTTTATAACCACGATATTGAGCAAAAGTTTTTGCCAAAATAAAAGCCTTAATATCATTAAAAATATCGACCAATTGCAATTCCAAGACAATACTGGAGCGCATAGACGGATTAATATTATCATCAAATTCCAGAAAATCATCAGAAAGAATGGTTGATACATTCAGATTCAAACTGAAATTACTATTTAACGAACCATCATCATGCTGTCCGACACTGGCCAAAACACGCTTATCCAAAGTCTCTGTAAGGTGTAAAAACAACCAAGGATTAGCCGTTAAATCAACATCAGGAAGTAAGGTATCGCGTAAATCAGCAATTGAGACAAAGACTTCATCAAAAATCATTTGCGGAGGCGATTTCCCGATAACGGCACAAACAGACTGCCGACGAATAAGGCTGGAAAAATCGGCCATAGAAAGAGCCTTTTGCACTTTAGCCAACATATTTGGGGTAAGCTCACGTCTGAGTTTGCGTGAAGTTGCCATAGCTGCTGGAATATTTCTTTGATTTTGTTGAACACCGCCTTTTGCTGTAATATTTTGATTTTGAGAAAGACTTTCCATCACCTTTCTGATAGTTGTCTTAAATTCACCTACTTCTGAGCCCAAATCAAAAAATTTTACAAAACCGACTTGTTCCAAATCAAAAGCATTTGCCAAGAAGGGGTCATCATGAAAAATAAAACGCACTTTTATAAGGCACGCTTGTATTTCTTCGCTTGCTTTTTTATTAAAGAAAACAACCATATCCTCATTAGGCAAACCAAATATTTCACCACCGTTTTTCTGCGTAACGTTTTCAAAAGTTTCAATTAAATTTTGTCTTTGCAAAGATTTAAGTTTGGCACTTTTCAGTTTGCTGATATAGATATACAAAGCTGAAAAATTATTACGAGAAGCATCAATTTTAACCAGATAATCTAAAATAAGGGTATCACGTTTCAAATTACTTTGCTCCACTGGAGGATTAGTAATTTTTTCAGGTAAACTTGGCGTATTTTTATTAAATAAAAACATTTTTCACCCTTACAATAACTCTTCTAAAATTTCAGGTTGAGAGCAAGCTGCTTTCATCAAGGCGGATAAAGATTTTCTTCTTTTCAAACATTGCTGAGCCGAGCATTTAGCCGCGTCTGGACACTTTCCTCGCATAACGGCTGTTTCTATATCATCCATAAAGGGCCCCTGAAACGCAGTAATTCCATAAGAAATACCCCATTTCAAAGCCGCTTGAGAATCACATTTTGCCAAAATAAAATTCTCTTTTCCAAGAGTATCAATAATTTCTTTATATTTAGGATTAAACGGTTCGAATTCAAGCAAAGGCTCCCAAAAGAGTTTGACCATATCAGGTTTAAGATTTTTCAAATTAAGCATTTTGAGAGCTGCTGGCTGCACTTCATCAAACACGATTTTGTGCCCGCCTTGATTAAGAATTTCCTTTGCCTCAAAATATAGAGGTAAATTATTAAACACATCCATCAATTGCACTTCGACCAAAACTTTTTGTTCAGGCTTCAAAAAGTTTCTGGCAAAATCAATAAACTCACGAGAAAACACCGAAGATAAATTAAGATTAAGACTAATTTGCTTTGGCCATTTTTTCAAAGCTGCCGAAAAGAATGAAGCTAAAGTTTTTTTATCCAAAGTCTGAGTCATATAAAGAAACAACCAATGATTAGCCACCAAGTCCAAATTTGTATCAAATTGCAAACTTAAATCTTTTACGGCCACATAAAATTCTTGAAACAGCACCTCAAATTTACCGGCACCTTTTACTTTAATCACACTTTGTCGTTTAACCAGTTCAGCAATATCGATTTCATCCAGTTCGGCAATAACGCCGTCAATTTCATTAGCTTCAATCGGACGTTTTTGAGGCAAAAGCAACGCGTCATTTTGCACATCGCTTTCGAGCATTTCCTCAACATATTTATAAAAAGTAACAAAATTGGCAGGAAACTCAAACACGGTAGCAAATTGGCTGCAGTCTTGCCCATGCAAAACAGGATCAGCCGACAAACCTTGACGCAGTTTTGCAACGGCTTCATCGACGATTTCCTGAGTAATATTTTTACCCAAAATAACAAAGTCGCCGTTAGACATGATATAGAAGTAACCACGAGCATTACCGACCACGCTGTCAAAAAGTTTTCCTATAATTTTTACGAATTCAGGATGCCTGTGTTTAGGTTTTAACTTAGAAATACTGACATAGAGCACAGCGTAACCATACGAATTTTTAGAAATTCGATCTAGGGCATCTAACAAATATTTTTCAGCTTTACTACTTTGTTGCCTGCTCATTTTATTTTTTATCCTACAAACTATTTTCAGTTATAAACTCTGAATAACATTTTATCAAGAGTCATACTGTTTTGCTAACAGCTGAGATATTAAAACTTTCAACTCGGAAATTTTATAAGGTTTTTCTAAAAAAGTTGCATTTTGAGGAAGATTAACACATTTTTTTCCGCTCACCATAATTGCTTTTAAGTCAGGATTAATCGACAATAATTCTTGATAAAGCGCATCACCTTTCATATTAGGCATTAACATATCGATAATCAACAAATCAATATTGGGATTTTCCCTCATCAGATTAAGTGCCTCATAAGGCGTTGCCGCGGTAAAACACTTAAATCCATCTTGCTTGAGCAATTCTTCCAATAAAGCTCTCTGCATAGCATCATCATCAACAACTAAAATTTTGGCTTTATTTTCAAAATAATCCATCATCGGAAAATATATTGAAAAACAGCTTCCCTGCCCTTCAACACTTGTAACCGCCAAAGAGGCATGATGTTTTTTTACGATTTTGCGAACTGAAGTTAACCCCAATCCATTTCCCTGAGCAAACGAGCTCACAAAAGGTCTAAAAATTTTTTTAAATAACTTCGGAGTTATTCCGCTACCCTTATCTTGAATGCTCAGAGCCACACATTTTCCCTTTTTCCCTTTGACTATACAGTGCGATAATTGCTTTTGCGTTAGTTCTGTTTCTTTGAGTTGAACTTTAATTTTTCCGCCCTCAGGCATAGCCCGACAAGCATTTTGCAATACGTTATCCACGAGACGTTTCAGTTCTGAGCTATCACCACAAATCAGTATTTGTTTTTCGGGAACGTTAACTTCAAATTCTATATTTTCAGCTCTGATTGCTTGCCACTCATCAATTGCGGATAATACCATATCATTGATACAAATTGTTGTATTTTTTGCTTTTTGCGGCACAAGAATATCTTTAACTTGCGCACAAGCTCTTTGCAAAACCTCAATCACCAAATCATCATGATGTCGCAAAACAATTAACGACTGCAGAATGGTCAGTGTATTTTTCAAATCATGTAATTGTATCTCAATCAAACGCTTTTGCCGCATCAATAACGCAAGAGCCATAAATTCGACCACAACAATTCCAATTAAAAAAATATCAAGCATTCAAACCCCCCTGCAATTCTGATTTAATTTTGCCATAATCCAAGTTAAAGAGCGGTTAAATTGCTTTTGTAAAAACTAAAAAACAATTGCAATTTTATAAGCAGTCGGTATAATCCGCTTAACAAAAAAATTTAACCATAAGGAAGCAGAGAATGTTAACGCCCAAAAACAACCTTTTCCCTATTCGCAACGACATTTTAGCCCGCGTTGCCAAAAGTTTTTTCAATAATCGTTTTGCAGAAATTGATTCTGTACCAAGCGAAGTTTTCCCTGATGGTTCACAATGCTATCATCAAAATATCGCCAATGACCGTAACATTGTTCGTCAAATTTGCATGGCTATTTTAGGTTTTTGCCCTGAAGATGAAGAAGGCAAAAATATTTCTCTGTCTGAATATGCGCAAAAAGCCTTAAAAAGAGAGAAATTAGAACCAAGCAAAATCTCTGTAATCAGCTCAGCCTGTATGGCTTGCCGTAAAGAGCGCTATATTGTAAGCGACTTGTGCCGTTCTTGCATTGCCCGTCCCTGCCAAGTAAACTGCCCCAAAAAAGCCATCAGCTTTGTTAATGGTAAAGCCTTCATCGACCAAGATGCTTGTATTAAATGTGGTCGTTGCCATGATGTTTGCCCATATTCGGCCATCATCAAAAACGTTATTCCTTGTGAAGATTCTTGTCCGGTAGGAGCGATTTCCAAAGACGCACACGGCAAAGAACACATTGATACAGAAAAATGTATTTCTTGCGGTAAATGCCTAAAATCTTGTCCGTTTGGAGCAATTGTTGAACGCTCGCAAATGGTAGATGTTCTCAAAACCATGCTTGATACGGATAAAAAAGTTATTGCGATGGTTGCCCCGGCAATCGTTGGGCAATTCGGCGGCACAGTTAATAATTTGGTTGGTGCGCTTAAAGCTCTTGGTTTTGATGATGTCATCGAAGTTGCCGTTGGAGCCGACATCACCACTCAAAAAGAAGCCGCGGAATTCGTTGAACGTATGGAAGAAGGCAAAAACTTTATGACCACATCTTGCTGTCCGGCGTATTTCCGTGCAGCCCAAATTCACATTCCTGAGATTAAAGATTTTGTGTCTTCAACCAAAACTCCAATGTATTATACGGCAGAACTTGTCAAACAAGAACACCCCAATTGTGCGGCTGTTTTTGTTGGACCTTGCTTTGCTAAACGTGTTGAGGCTGAAACCGACCCCAATGTTGACTATGTTTTAACTTTTGAAGAATTAAATGCCATGTTTATCGGTGCCGGAATTGATGTAGCCACCGCTCCTGCAGCCGAATTCAGCAAACTCTCCTGCGCTCAAGGCCGTGGCTTCCCGTTAACCGGAGGCGTTGCCGGAGCTGTTGCCTCATTGGTTGAAGGCAAAACCGAAATTCGTCCCGAAAAAATCGATGGCTTGAGTGCCGAAAACATCAAGCTCTTAAAACGTTACGCCACCAAAGGCTGCGAAAACAATATGCTTGAAGTCATGTGCTGCCCGGGCGGTTGTATCGCAGGACCTGGCTGTATCGCCATGGCAAACAAAGCCACCATTCAAATCAAGAACTACACCGTTCAAGGTGAAGATTTGAAAAATAAATAAGAAAAAACGGGATGACACAAAATCATCCCGTTTTTTTCATACTTTAGTCCACATTAAGAGCGTTTAACATTTCCGCCACTTGAGAAGTGTAGGATTGTTTTTCTCCCCAGTTTGTAAAGCCAAAATTTTTAGCTTTTGCCCAAACTTTCATCGGAGAATTTGCGGATTCATATCCTGCCAACAGATGAATCAATTTGGCAATTTCCGAAGCTGTTGCCTCGCACCAAAGTTCATCCAAAACTTTTTCCCACTCTTTCCAACAAATGTAGTTGCAATCTTCTTCCAAGAAACTCTCCAGCACTTCCATTTGCTCATCAAAAATTTGCTCGGCATAATCTTTGAATTTTTCAAGTACGGGATAAGTTGCTATCGATTTTTTGAGTTTTAATGCAAACCACAAAGGCATTGCCTGAAAATAGCTGATATCTCCTGCCGCAAAACTTGCTGTCTTACAACAAAGCTCAAGCCACTTTTCTTCGCGTGGTGAAAAGACGCCTCGTTTCAAATAGGCATCAATATGTTCCCACTTTTCCAATCTCAATGATTCACGGTCAATGATATGCAAACGTTCACAAGTTTCCTCTCGCCAAGCCTCTGCAATTAACTCTAACAAATCCAGAACTAATCTTCGATTATCACTGACTTTTTGTTGTATTTCAGCAAGTAAGGACAACATGTGAGCACAAGTTTCTTCGTTAGCGATTCTACTTGATAACCCCGCTATCAAATCACTTTCTCTGGCGGCATCTACAAAATCATCCAAATATGTCTCAACCAAAGCAAGCCTATCACTAATTTTGAAAGACGGTGTATCCAAAACCTCCGACACCACTTTGCAAATAGCTGGAGATGACTTTTTCAGAGACAATATTCGCAATATTTTTTGCACCCCTTGCAAATGATATTGTTGTTCTTCAGAGGTTAATTGCATCGGTTGTTGCCGAAAACGATAAAGGAAATTAACATAATCAGCACAAATATCGACAGGCCGTTGCAACCGAATCAGCCACAAATAAAGAACACCCATAGATTTCAAAGCTATCTGATACTCATCTTCGTGATACTCTTGATAAATATCCCAAAGCTCCGTAACAGAAACATCTCCCAGATTTATTTGCTTTTTCAAAAGCTCTTCTAACACATCCAACAAAACCGGATATTGATAAGCATATTCGCTCAAAATATTCAAGAATTTGCCATTAATCGATGTATTGCGTAACAAAGACTGAACACAAGCTTTTTTGCGTTCTTCATTTGCCTGTTCCTGACAATAAACTGCCGCAACAAACAAACCATACATTTTTCCCGTATGATTGAGAATGTTTTTCTTAAAGCCTTCCCAGCAATCATGTTTGGAATAATAAGTCAAAAACGCCTCAAACAAATGACAAGCCCATGAAGGAAACAAATCCTCTATCGGAAATTTCTCGCCTTTGAGAAGGTGGTGAATCATAAAAACAAAAGCTTTTTCTTCCAGTTCTTCTCTTTGAGGATAACGGCAATTAAGTTTTTTTGCCAAACTCATAGCGTCATTAAAAACGCTTAATGCAGATTTCTTTTCCATTTTTATAATAATTTAAAAGTGAATAATAAAAATATACCCTTACCAATAAGCCACATTGTCCATCATGTCAAGCAAAAGGCGGAACCAAAGTTCCGCCTTTTATTAATCAAGATGATAATCTTTCAAATTCCATCCGTTTTGCAAAAGAAGTTGCTTATTTTCGTCTGATAAATAAGGTCTAGCTTCAAAAGCAAAACCTTGCTTATCAAGACGTTGAATAACCTTTTCCCGTAAGAGATTTGCACTTAACCAAGCATCGATAATATCCTTCGAGTCCAGTTTAATTAACTCTTCAGCTTCATCATTTTCCAACAACATTTTATCTATCAAAAGAATAGCTTCTTCAGATTTCAAAAGAAACATATCTTTCTCAAACATAATCATCTGAAAATTTTCCACCAAATCAGACCACAAATCTGCCGGACAAAGAACATACTGAGAACGATACGAAGTTTCCAAATACTGATTGAGGTGCACCACTGACTTTCTTAAAAACAGCATTGCTCTATATAAAAAAGAAGAAGCATGATCTGCTAAAAAGATATAATTTTTTTTAACCAAACCAATAGATTGCAATCTACCCTCAATCCATGTATTGAGTTTAAGTTCCTTGATACGCTCATCAGAAAGTTTCATGACCATAGACACTTGAGAGGGATAATCATATCGTTGTAAATAAGCCAAAATTGTTTTTGCATCGCCACAATCAAGTAATTTCAGCCACAAATAATTAGGTAGTCGTCTGAATTTAAACACCAATCTTAATTTAAAAAACTCCTGACCATCAATAAGCTCTTCATAATCTTTGATTTGCAAATGTCTTGCCTGAAGATTATAATAAAAGCAAACTTCCTTTTTTAATCTTTCTAATAATTTCATCTCACAAAAAATTTAAGTTACACAATAAGAATAAATCTCCCACAAAATAAAGTCTTTTCTGTTACCTGTCAAACATTTTCTCTATTTTGTCTATTGATTTTCAAAATAAATTATGCTACAAAAGCCACAATAACTTTATTTTTAATTTTATGTATTATGAAACAAAAAAAACTGACGGTTACTGTTACTCATGTAGGACACCCGTTACCAAAATTTCAAGGAAGCCAAGCTCCTCAAATCACATTAAGCATTCATTCAAAAAACAAAATGTTTACGTTTCAAGCCTCCCCCTTGAGTATGCTTATACAACAAGGAGATACAATAACTGTGTCCCCCGCAGGAGAGCTTAACAAAGTAAACGAGCTATCCGAAGATAGCTTAATAAATCTCAATGAATTTGATGGCGTTATTGAGCGCATATCTCACCCAATCTGGCAAAAAAATCCAGATACCGGATTTAACAGTCTCTATGTTTCAATTACGGCACAAGAACAAATTTTTCTGGTTAAAGCCAATTGGAACACGTTACTGCTGAGGAAAGGAGATGAAATCGCCATAGAATTAGAGAATTATGAAATTCTCAAATTCCAAAACAAGACATTAAATTTTGAGTTCAGTGCCGCTTCCACGCAATCCTCTCATCTCAAAGGGCAAATCAATCGAGTTGCTCATCCGATGATGTGGCCGAACGCGCAAGGGATTATGGGGCTAAAAACACTGGTTTTGATGAAGGATTTAAAATTCAAGATTCTTCCCGCTACACCGGAATCAATGTTTTTGGAAGATGGAGACTTGGTCGAAATCACCTCAAAGAGTATCAAGAATGCGCGCATTCCGCAAGTTCGTTTTCTTGACGGTGCGCTTCCGGAATATTACGAGGTAAAATATATCGGACATCCATTTCCGACCTTGTTTTCCAACGGCAAAAAATCTCTGGGGCGTTACCTGATAACTACTGAAAATGAAATGTATCTCGTTCCGGCCGATGAGACAAATATGCTCACCCAAGCCGGAGACAAAATTGTTAATTTTTAAGTAAATCTAAGAGATGAGAGTAAAATCTTCACCCTCTTTAATCACACAAAAAAAGGAGCCGATTGGCTCCTTTTTTTGTACTTCAAGCTAAAAAACTATTTGGCTTCGCTTTCAGCTTTTTCAGCAGCTTCTGCGGCAGCTTTTTCAGCAGCAACGCGAGCTTTATCAGCAGCACCTTTAGCATTAACATCACGATCAACCAACTCAATGATAGCCATCGGAGCAGCATCGCCATAACGAATACCGGCTTTCAAAACGCGGGTATAACCACCGTTACGAGATTTATAGCGTTCAGCCAAAGTAGAGAAAAGTTTAGAAACAACAGTTTCATCACGCAAGAAAGCCAAAGCCAAACGACGAGAATTCAAATCACCTTTTTTAGCATAGGTAATCATGTTATCGGCAAAGGTTCTCAAAGCTTTAGCACGCGGCAAAGTAATATTAATTTGCTCATGGGTTAACAAAGCATTGGTTAAGTTAGAGAACAAAGCTCTTCTTTGACTTCTGGTCATATTTAATTTTTTTTGTTTCATTCCATGTCTCATGACAATTTCCTTTCTTTTCTCTGTGCTTTGCAAGACAAAGCGTATAAAACACAAGTCTCCGCCACGGATACGATAGACGTTCATGCACGGAAACACCTTAATTCGAGGAGTCTTTTAACATACAATATTTTGAAAAGCAAGCAAAATTTCACAAAAAAAGAGAAGGTTTTTCATTCTTCTCTTTTTCCAAAACTCAGACTTCAGAGCTTAGCCAACATATACGTTGGCGTCTTTTCTCCAATATATCCTTTTCTGTCTCTTCGTGATAATTGCCAAACCTCATACGGAGCATGAGACGCCACAGGAGCAAACAGCCAACACCTGAGGTCAGAAATAGTTGGAGCACCGACAACTTCAAGCAATTCATCAACTTCGTTAAAATACTGCTCCACGACTTTTGAATCTTCTCTGGTCAGAAACTCTAATTTTAACTCTCTTGCCCTTTTTATCACTGTTTTTGGCATTGCAGAAAACCAACATACTCCAGCCAAAATAAAATCAGGAGTAAGAGCTATTCCTCGATATCGCCCATTTTTCTCAACAATCACGTAAGGATATTGTTTTTTTGTTACTTTCACCAATGCTTTTAGATCCAAATTTTCAATCTCATTATCAACTCTCAAAAGATTCACTCCAAAGGGAAGTTTAGACACTGGAAATTCAATTCTAAACAATCTTGAACTTAACAAATCCATAACTTGTTTATCATGCTCTTTATAGGGAGTATAACCCCGAGGAATAAAATCCTGAAAAGCATTAAAAACCTCTCTCCAATGAGCACTCTCAAGCCAATTTTGCCATTTTTCCACCGGCTGATTACGCAATGGCGTAACTCCGCCCTTACTTGTGTTTTTTCTAAACATAAAAATCAAATTAAATTAAACAATAATAAAAAATTTATTTTTCTATACCACTTTTTGACAAAAACACAACAAAAAAAGAGCCTGAAAACATTCAGACTCTTTTCCCAATAAAACATTACAAATTTACCCAAACAACAGGTCGAACAAAACCTCCGATATGACGTTTAGAAAATACACTTTCACGAGCATCACTCAAACGCACCAAAATTGCCATATCTTCATCTTTTTCGTTTGCAGACCAATACCAGCCGGACAACCCCACCAAATTGAGTTTTTTCAAAGCATTATTAACCCGTTCCTTATTATCTGACAGTTTAATCAGTTCATAAGTAGAAGGCAAAAAAGCCTCGCCGGATTTCACACCATTTTGAGCAAAAGTATAACACCACTCAGCAGCTTCTGCTTTCGAGTGAGAATCTTTAACCGCCGCTAAAATATTTCGTGTAGCTTTAGCTCCATCCAATTCCTTATGATTGAGCTCAACCTTCAAAGCCACCGTTGACCAAGGTAACCTTTTTTCCTCCAAGCAAACAGCCAAAAAACGCGTTCCCTCGACATACACAACTATTCCCTTAACGGTTTTATCGTTTCTGAGCTCAAAAGAAAAAGAATTATCCTCATAACAAAACATTCCCGAACAAGGAAGTAATGTTTTATTCTCAACATTGCTATTTTGAGAAAAGACAGAAGTTTCATCAGCTTTTATGTGAGCATCAAAATACTTTAAGACTTCCTCAGGTGTCAAACCTAAACTTTGAGCATAATGCAATACTTGTTTTAATTTTTCTTCTTTCATAACCTAATAATTAAAGGGTTAATAATAAAATTTAATGCTTTCATATAACATTTGCCCAAACAATATGCAATAAAAATAAGGTTATTATTTGCACTCTTTCAACTCTGCAAACACTTAACCTTTGTCAATAGCCTCACTTATACTTTTTCAATGTAACTTTATATTTAATCCAGACTTTTTCTAATCATTTCAGTATTTAAAACTCTTAATATCCTATTTTAGCCTCAAACTAAAACAACATACATTACAACTTCACCTGTACAACGGCTGAGAAAGATGTTGTTCCGACACTTTGGCATTATCTACGTTAAAACGATTCACTCCATAAAACATTAAGCCACAAAAAAGCCTTCAAGCTAACGCTCAAAGGCTTTTTTTAATTTTCAAATTTTTAACTAAAAGTGTTCATCAACTCTCTTAATTAAATCTTCAATGTTTTCAGGCGGCCAACCCGGAGTATCCATACCCAAATGAATACCCATCTTAGCCAAAACTTCCTTAATTTCATTCAAAGACTTACGACCGAAGTTCGGAGTACGCAACATTTCAGCTTCAGTTTTTTGAACCAAATCACCGATATAGATGATATTGTCATTCTTCAAGCAGTTAGCAGAACGAACTGACAATTCAAGTTCTTCAACCTTCTTCAAGAGATTACGATTGAACGGCAATTCTTCTTTTTCAGCTTCAACTTCAGCTTCCGGTTCATCAAAGTTAATGAACGGTTTGAGTTGGTCTTGCAAAATGCGAGCAGCAAAAGCCACTGCATCTTCAGGAGAAACAACACCATTCGTATCAACAACCATTGTCAACTTATCATAGTCGGTAACTTGTCCGACACGAGTATTTTCAACTTTGTAAGATACTTTTTTAACCGGAGAATAAATTGCATCAACGGCAATCACACCGATAGGAGCATCGGGAGATTTATTCATGCTTGCCGGAACATAACCTTTACCGGTATTAACCGTTAATTCCATATTGATTTTAGCACCGGCATCCAGATTGCAAATAACCAAGTCAGGATTTTTAATTTCGACATCATGACCGGCATCAATCATAGCAGCGGTAACCTGACAAGGTCCTTCAGCTTTCAACGTCATAGTTTTAGGACCTTCGCTGTGAACAGCGACAGCCAAACATTTAACGTTAAGAACGATATCAGTAACATCTTCTCTGACACCCGGAATAACCGAAAATTCATGCAAAACACCGTTAATTTTGATAGCGGTAACTGCGCCGCCTTGCAAAGAAGAGAGCAAAACTCTTCTCAAAGCGTTACCTAAAGTTAAACCAAAACCTCTTTCCAAAGGTTCGACCACGATTTTGGCTCTGTTTCCGCCTTCGCTGGGAACAACTTCCAAATTCGTTGGTTTAATAAGTTCTTGCCAATTTTTTTGAATCACTGGTATGTCCTCTTTATTTAGTGCATATGCAAATTTACAAAAAAACAAAAGAGGGCGAGGCTGTCTAAGAAGCAGCCTCTCCATCTCTAACCTAAAACTAAACGCGACGTCTCTTTCTCAAACGGCATCCGTTGTGAGGGATCGGAGTAACATCACGAATTGTAGTGATAGTAAAACCGATAACCTGCAAAGCTCTGATAGCGGATTCGCGCCCAGAACCAGGACCTTTAACTTCGACTTCCAAGGTTTTCATACCATGTTCTTGAGCTTTTTTACCAGCTTCTTCAGCGGCAACTTGAGCGGCATAAGGAGTCGATTTACGAGAACCTTTAAAACCTTGAGCGCCGGAAGTTGACCAAGCGACGGTATTACCTTGAGCGTCTGTAATTGTTACTCTAGTATTGTTAAAAGTAGAATTCACATGGGCTACGCCGGCAGTGATATTCTTCTTTTCTTTTTTCTTAACACGTTGTGTTACTGCTTTTGCCATGGGAACCTACCTATTTCTTCTTATTCGCAATAGTTTTACGTTTACCTTTACGGGTACGAGCATTTTGTTTTGTGCTCTGACCACGAACCGGTAAACCTTTACGATGTCTCAAACCTCTGTAGCAACCGAGGTCCATCAATCTTTTAATATTAACACCGACATCACGGCGTAATTCGCCTTCAACGACATAAGAACTGTCAATAACTTCACGAACCTTAGCAATTTCTTCCTCGCTCAACTCTTGAACGCGGCGATTGCAGTCGACACCTGATTTTGCACAAATATCTTGAGCAGTTTTTCTTCCGATACCAAAAATATAAGTTAAAGCTACTTCAATTTTCTTGGCAGTTGGAATGTTTACACCAGCTATACGAGCCAAATTAACTCTCCATATATTTAATTATTACCACATTTAAAAAGTTGATCACCACTTTTCAAAATTAAGCCGGATTATAGGCTATAATTCGATTGTGTCAACCACCCTTTTACAAAAAAATGCATTTTTTTGCAAAAAATACAAAACTTTATTACGCAACGGCCAATAAATCGTCCACCTTTTTGGAAGTTGCCTCGATTGTACCCGTTCCATCCACACAGCGAAGTAAACCTTTTTTCTCAAAATAAGGGATAGTCGGATAGGTCAAAGCGCGATAATTGACGAGTCGATTCTGCACGGTTGAACGATTATCATCAACTCTGCGATAAAAATCCGTTCCGCCGCAAACATCACAAACGCCGTAAACCTTTGGTTTTTGGAATTTATCATGATATCCGGCACCGCAAGTCATACAAGAATATCGACCTAAAATTCGCTCCATAATGATTTCATCAGGAACTTGAATCTCAATCACGGCATCGAGTTTAATCCCTTTTTTAGAGAGCATTTCCTCCAAAACTTCCGCCTGAGGCAAAGTTCTTGGGAAGCCATCCAAAATAAAACCGTTTTTGCAATCATCTTGGTCGATTCGCTCTGAGAGCATTTTGATAATCATCTCATCAGGAACCAAATTTCCGCCATCAATCAATTCTTTGATTTCTAGTCCCAAGGGCGTCCCTTTAGCAGCCTCTGCACGAAGCATTTCTCCGGTAGAAAGGTGAGCGATAGCGATTTTCTCTTTCAGGATTCTCGCTTGCGTACCTTTACCGCAACCGGGAGCTCCGGTAAAAACGATATGTAAACCTAAACCGTTAGCGTTCATTATCTTCTCTTTCCTCTGTTAGCAAGAGCGGCTTTTTTGATTAAACCTTCATATTGGTAAGCAATCAAATGAGATTGGAGCTGACCGACAAAATCCATGGTAACTTGAACGACGATGAGCAAGGTTGTACCACCCAAAACGAATGGAACAGACAATTTGCTGATAAGGATTTCCGGCAAGATGCACAAAGCTGTCAAATAAACCGCCCCCAAAACAGTCAAACGAGTAATAACATAATCCAAGTAGTCTGCGGTATTTTTACCCGGACGGATACCGGCAATAAAGCCGCCGTGTTTTTTCAAATTCTCGGCAGTTTCTTCAGGGTTAAACACAACTGCTGTATAGAAGAAAGCAAAGAAAATAATCAAAGCGGCATACAGGCTCAAATACAGAGGTTGACCATGTCCCAACAACTGGCTGAGTGTTTGCACCCAAGACGGACCATTTTCAGCCGAAAAGTTAGCAATGGTAATCGGTAATAACAGCAATGAGCTGGCAAAAATCGGAGGGATAACACCGGTTGGGTTAATTTTGAGCGGTAAGTGAGAATTTTCGCTAGCCATCATTCTGGCCCCCATCTGACGTTTTGGATATTGAATTGTGATTTTGCGTTGAGCTCTTTCAACCAACACAATCACATAAATCAAAGCCAAGACCATAAACATCAACAAGGCTATTACGCTCAAAGACATCGAACCGACGCGCCCCAATTCAAAAGTTTGCGCCAAAGCACTCGGAATATTAGCGATAATACCGACGGTAATGATAAGAGAAGAACCGTTTCCGACACCTCTTGAGGTAATTTGATCACCAAGCCAAACAATAAACATTGTTCCGCCCACAAGAGAAACCACGGTTGTAAACTTGAAAACAAAACCAGGGTTAACCACGGCCGAAACACCGGCACTACCGGTCATTCCTTCCAAGCCGACAGCAATACCGTAACCTTGAATAATAGTAATCAAAACGGTCAACATTTTGGTATAATGGGTCATTCTGCGATGACCGGCTTCACCATCTTTTTTCAAAGCAGCCAAAGACGGTATAACAGATTGTCCCAATTGCAAAATGATTGATGCCGAGATATAAGGCATAATGTTCAAAGCAAAGATAGTCATACGTTCCAAAGCACCACCGGCAAACATATTAAACATACCCAAGATGCCGTTGGAGTTACGTGCAAAAATATCCGACAAGATATGAGGATCAATTCCCGGCAACGGAATAAACGTTCCCAAACGGAACACCACCAAAGCCAACACTGTAAACCAAAGTCTTTTTTTCAATTCGGTAGCTTTGCTAAAAGCCGACACATCCATATTTGCGGCCATTTTTTCTGCCAATGATACCATTTTTACTTCCTTATTATTTAATAAACTGAGATGATGAGGAATACACTTCCTCCATTATGCTAAGATATTAATACACTAAAAAATTTTTAATTCAACTAAATTATCCAGCAGTTGCACAGTTTCCCTCAAAAAAAGCACCTTTATCTTTAATTTGGGAAAAGATACAATTTTTACCCCCATACATACACCTAAATAACTCTTTACATCTCAAACAAATTACCCTATAAGCATTACACAACTTTTTATTATTAATGTTAAATAATTTGACTTTATGAAAAAAAGAACAAAAAAATTAAATTATCAGCTTCTTCATGTGTATCAGACCAATAGTCCGATACTTTGCACTGAAGTAAACTTCAAACGCTTGTTTAAAGAGGCTTACGCACGGGCAATCATTCACTTTTCGATTGACTTGCAAGAAATGTTTGGATTAGACCCTCTGTTTAATCAAACAGAAAGGCACGACGAGCAAAAAGCCAAAATCAAGGCTCAGTTCAACACTTGCTTTAAGGAATTTCTGGATGAACCAAACCTTTTCCGCGAAACTTTGAAATATCTCATCTCCGGAACTGTAATGGCTTATAATTTTGCTTACGGCTTGAAGCTCTACCATCTATTTAAACAAGATGAATATCTGAAGCTTGATTGCAAAAGGCTCTTTTTATCCCGCATAGAGGCCAACCTTCTCTCCAAATATTTTGAGAAAAATCCCACCCAAAAGACTTTGGGTGACAAAGGAACACAAAACCTTGAACAAGCTCTGCAAACAAAACTGTCACGCTACAAAATTTTTGCTTAAACAAAAAAAGAGTGGTTTGTTTTTTCAAACCACTCTTTTGCTTTTTTTGAGGGATATGGATTTAGTAGCCTCGGCTACGCTTCCTTAAGGCATGTAAGCCCAAACAACCAAGGGTCAGACCGCTAGCTACACCTCCAAGGGTGAAAAATATAGCGGCTAAGTCTAACTTGTCATTTATTCCGGCAATCCAAAATGCAATAATTGCCACTTCTGCAATTACCAAAAACGCATACCCTGTTTTTTCAATTTTTTCCATGTCTTTTTTAATTTTATGAGGCATCTATCCTAACTTTTATAGAACGAAACCTCGGTTAATAAATTCATAATTCTTATCTCACTAAATCGGAATATATCACACTTTCACCCCTCACACAAGCATTTTTTGTCTAAATTTCAAAAAAAGAGTCTGGACGTTTCAATCCAAACTCTTGTGTTCTAACTAAAAAGCGACCCAGAAAACCGGTCTAACATGGCGTAAAGCTGTTTTATCCTCATGCCAAGCATGCCCATTATACATTCGTACTTTCCACACTTGTCCAAAATTACATTCTCGAGACGACCAATGCCATCCGTCCATCTCTGGCATTTTCAAACACTTCAAGGCACGATTAATAGTAAAATAATGCTCGCTTAATTTTTGTAATTCATCATCAAAAGGTAAAAAAGCCTCTCCTTTATTAACCCCATCTTGATGATACTCTACACACCATAAAGCCGCTTCAGATAAAGAATCTGAATTTTGCATAGCTTTCAAAATTTTCTCGGTGGCTGCTTTCCCGTCACGAACCAACCGAATATCAAAAACCATCAAGCCACTACTGGACCATGGCAATTTTTTCTCATGCAAACAAACCACCAGAGCCCGATGTGCTTCAACATACCCTACAATACCGCTGACAGTCTTTCCCGTCACTAATTCTTCAGAAAATGTTCGGTCCTCATAACAAAACATCCCCGGTTTCACTCTAAAGTTCTTTTCCATAATCAATAATTTTAGAATAATAAATATTTTAAGATTTCTATATCATATTTTGTCACCATTGCAACAAAAAAAACCTCTCCCATAAGGAGAGGTTTTTTATCTCTAAGCGTTTGTCTCTTAGGCTTCGATAAGGGTAACTTTACCACCTGCTTTTTCAACAGCGGCAATAGCAGCCTTAGAAGCAGAATTAACAGAAACGTTAACTTTGCTGGTGATAGCACCGCGAGCCAACAAACGAACACCGTCCAAGCTCTTGGTAACAATACCGGCATTCATCAAAGAAGCCAAATCGATAGCATCTGCCGACAATTTTCCGGCATCAACAGCTTTTTGAATCGTATCCAAGTTAACAACTGCGAATTCTTTAGCAAACGGATTTTTGAAACCACGTTTCGGCAAACGACGATAAATCGGCATTTGACCACCTTCAAAACCGTGTACGGCAACACCTGAACGAGACTTTTGACCTTTTTGGCCGCGTCCGCAGGTTTTACCTTTGCCGCTTCCGATACCGCGACCAACGCGGATACGGCGGGAGGTAGCACCTTCGTTGTCTTTTAATTCATTAAGTTTCATTTTTTTCACCTTAATTCATATTAGGACTTTGATAAATGAGCCTGCTGTTGTTGAAGTTGAGGCCGTCGTGTACATTGTAGTACACAAGGGCTCAAATTCGGCAACTTGAGGCTTATTTTGCAAAGCCTATTCCTCAACTTTTACCAAGTGGGGAATCTTATTAATCATTCCACGGATAGAAGGAGTATCTTCTAACTCAACGGTTTTACCCATTTTGTTCAAGCCCAAACCTTTTAAGGTAGCACCTTGAACTTTAGGACGTCCGATAGGACTTCCGATTTGAGTAACTTTAATAGTTTTCTTAGCCATTGATTATGCCTCCTCTTTTTCCAATTTAGCATTAGCTGTATTTTCGCGGCGACTAACGATATCTCCGACTTTCTTGCCGCGTTTAGCAGCAACCATGCGAGGAGAATTGATAGCTTCCAAAGCGTTGAAAGTAGCTTTAATCATATTGTAAGGGTTGTTAGAGCCCAATGATTTAGCAACAACGTCTTGAACACCTAATACTTCAAAGATAGCACGCATCGGGCCACCGGCAATAACACCGGTACCAGCAGGAGCAGTTCTCAAAACGACCTTACCGGCACCGAAACGACCGGCAACATCATGGTGCAGAGTTCTGCCTTCTCTTAACGGAATGCGAACCATATTCTTTTTGGCTTCATTGGTAGCTTTGGTAATAGCGTCAGGAACTTCCGTAGCTTTACCGGAACCATAACCAACACGACCTTTTTGGTCACCAACGACAACGACAGCGGCAAAAGACATATTACGTCCGCCCTTAACGGTCTTGGCAACGCGGTTGATATGAACTAATTTTTCAACTAATTCATCTTTCTTTTCGACTTTATTGCGACGATCTGCAGTTTGTGCCATTTCCTAAACTCCTAGAATTTCAAACCAGCGGCGCGAGCAGCGTCTGCCAGAGCTTTAACACGACCATGATAGATGTAGCCGCCTCTATCGAATACGACTTCACTAACACCGGATTTAGCAGCTCTTTCAGCAATGACTTTACCGATATAGCTGGCTGCTTCAACTGTAGATGATTTTTTAACGTTCTCACGAATTTCTTTATCCAAGGTGGAAGCAGAAACAACAGTAGAACCTTTTACGTCATCAATGATTTGCGCATAGATGTGCTTACCGCTGCGGAAAACAGACAATCTTAATTTGCCGTTAGCAGCGTTTTTCAAAGCTGTTCTGATGCGAGCTTTTCTTTTTTGAAATAATTCTCTTGGCGTATTCATCTAATTAATCCTTATTTCTTCTTACCTTCTTTACGACGGACGTATTCGCCAGTGTATTTAACACCCTTACCTTTGTAAGGTTCAGGTTTTCTGTATTTGCGAATTTCCGCGGCAATTTGACCAACTAGCTGTTTATCGGCACCAGAGACGGTAATTTGGGTTGGGCTCGGGCAAGCCAAAGTAATTTCTTTCGGAGCCTCAAAATTAACATCATGAGAGAATCCCAAAGACAAAACAACCTTGTGGCTGCCTTCAACGCGTGCTTTATAACCTACACCGACGAGTTCCAACTCTTTTTTAAAGCCTTCGCTTACACCTTTAACCATAGTGTTAATTTGGGCTCTGGTTGTTCCCCACAAAGTTCTGGCTTGTTTGCTGTCAGACAAGGGAGAAACTACAACTTTGTTGTCTTCCAATTTAGCTACGACATGACCATCGTCATAAGTGTAGCTGAGTTCACCTAATTTACCTTTAGCCGTAACAACATTATTGTTAATGGTAACGGTAACACCATTAGGGACGATAACAGGATATTTTCCTACTCTAGACATCCATTTTCTCCCCTAGAATACTTGACAAAGAATTTCACCGCCAACGTTGGCTTTTCTGGCTTCATGATCACTCATAACACCGCTTGGGGTAGAGATGATAGAAATACCAAGCCCGTTGTAAACTCTCGGTAAATCTTTAACGCTTGAATAAACGCGACGACCCGGAGTAGAAACACGGTAAATTTCAGTTATTACTGAAGTACCTTCATGATACTTCAATTTGATATGGAGTTCATCGATACCGGGTTTAACATTGACTCTTTCAAAGCCTTCAATGTAACCTTCTCTTTTGAGAACTTCCAAAACATTTTCACGCAAGCGAGAGGCCGGTGATACAACTTCACTCTTCTTCGCTCTTTGTGCGTTTCTAATGCGTGTGAGCATATCGCCCAAAGTATCAGACATAGACATGACTGTAACCTCCTACCAGCTTGATTTTACTAAACCAGGAATCTCGCCGAAGCTAGCCATATCTCTTAATTCGACACGGCTTACACCGAACTTCCTGTAATAACTACGAGAACGACCTGTCAGCTTGCAACGATTTCTGATTCTGTTTTTAGCTGAGTTGCGAGGCAGTTCTGCCAATTTCAATGTCGCTTGGAATCTTTCTTCCGGAGAAGCATTTTTATCCATAACGATATCTTTGAGTTTTTGACGGCGATTGTTAAATTTTTGAGCCATCTTAACTCTTTTCAAGTTTCTGTAAACTGAACTTGTTTTTGCCATAGTAAAATCTCCGCTTATTTCTTGATAGGCATATTAAAACCATCGAGAAGCAATTTAGCTTCTTCGTCGGTTCTAGCCGATGTACAAATCACGATATCCATACCGCGAACATTTTCAACTTTTTCATAGTTGATTTCCGGAAAGATGATTTGTTCTTTGATACCGAAAGCGAAGTTGCCTCGACCATCAAAGTTTTTGCCGGAAATACCGTGAAAGTCTCTGATGCGCGGCAAAGCCATATTAACCAGTCTTTCAAGGAATTCGTACATTCTGTCAGAACGCAGAGTAACCTTGCAGCCAATCGGCATATCTTCTCTCAATTTGAAAGTAGCGATAGACTTACGAGCTTTGGTAACGACCGGTTTTTGACCGGCAATCAAAGCCATTTCTTCTACAGCGTTATTCAATTTTTTCTTGTCTGTAACGGCGTCGCCGACACCCATGTTCAAGACAATTTTCGTCAACTTTGGAATCTCGTGTGGGTTCTTGTAACCGAATTTTTCCACCAGAGATTTCTTTATGACGTCATTATATAATTTTTCAAAGTTTGTCATAAAATTTCTCCTATTTCTTCTCGATTACTTCACCGGATTTACGAGCAAAGCGGACTTTGTTTCCGTTTACTTCTTTGTAACCAACTTTGCTGGCCTTACCAGATTTCGGGTCAACGATAGCAACATTGGAAACATTGATCGGGGCTTCTTTGGTGATGATGCCGCCAGGATTTGTTTGGCTGGGTTTGGTGTGTCTTTTAACCAAGTTAACACCTTGAACAACCACTTTACCTTCACTCGGCATAGCTTTAACAACTTCACCAGTTTTACCTTTGTCATCACCACTGATGACAATTACCTGATCACCTTTTTTGATTTTCAATTTAAGGCTCATTACAATACCTCCGGTGCCAATGAAATTATTTTCATAAATTTCTTCGCACGCAATTCTCTGGTAACAGGGCCAAAGATACGAGTACCGATTGGCTCACCGTCTTTATTGATGAGAACTGCAGCATTACTGTCAAAGCGGATAACGGAACCGTCTTTGCGTCTAATGTCGCTTGCTGTGCGAACGATTACAGCTTTGCATACGTCGCCTTTTTTAACGCGGCCTTTCGGCAAAGCGTCTTTAATAGAAACGACGATAACATCACCCACAGAAGCATGCATTCTCTTGGAGCCTCCAAGAACCTTAATGCACTGCACCTGACGTGCTCCTGAATTATCTGCAACATCCAGGTTGGTTTGCATCTGTATCATTGTTTTACTTCCTTTTCTCTAGGCGTTATCACTGACAACAGTCCAAGTCTTGGTTTTAGAATAAGGTCTGGATTCTTCAATCTTAACGATATCACCAACTTTGAACTGATTATTTTCATCATGAGCAGCATATTTTTTGCTTCTCTTAACGAACTTCTTATAAACAGGGTGCATAACCTGACGCTCTACGCTGACCACGACGGTTTTATCCTGTTTATCACTAACAACAACACCTTGAAGAATTCTTTTAGGCATATCTTTTTCTCCTAATTATTCTTCTTGCGCTCAGCGAGGAGCGTGTTGATTTTTGCTATTTCACGACGGACACTTCTTATTACAGCAGTATTTTGTAATTGTCCAGTAGATTGTTGGATTCTCAAATTAAATTGTTCTTTTTTCTTTTCGAGCAATTTAGCTTCCAACTCATCTGATGACATAGCACGAAGATCTTTAATTTTTAACATTATGCTTCTCCCTTATCAGAGTTCAAGCGTTTAATAAACTTGGTCTTGATCGGCAGTTTAGCAGCACCGAGAGCAAATGCACCACGTGCGGTTTCCTCATCAATACCTTCACATTCGAACAAAATACGACCCGGGTGAACCCTTGCGCACCAGTATTCAACAGAACCTTTACCTTTACCCATACGGACTTCAGCAGGTTTATCAGATACCGGAACATCCGGGAAAATACGAATCCAGAGTCTACCGGCTCTTTTCATCTCACGAGTAATCGCACGACGAGCAGCCTCGATTTGGCGAGCTGTAATACGATCCGGAGTCAGAGCTTTCAGACCGAAGGAACCGAAACTCAATTCGGTACCGCCTTTAGCATTACCGTGAATACGGCCTTTATGCTGCTTGCGGAACTTTAATCTTTTTGGACTTAACATATCTTTTTACCTTTACTTCTGCTCGGCTAATTTCTTGTCTTGCGCCATCGGATCGTGAGCCATAATTTCGCCTTTATAGATCCAAACTTTAACGCCGCAAGCGCCATAAGTTGTGTGAGCGGTAGAGGTTGCGTAATCAATATCGGCACGCAATGTGTGCAGAGGAACGCGACCCTCACGGTAATATTCGGTACGAGCGATTTCAGCGCCGCCTAAACGACCTGAGCAGCTAACCTTAATACCTTCAGCACCCAAACGCAAAGCGGATTGCATAACTCTCTTCATTGCGCGACGGAAAGCAACACGTCTTTCCAATTGTTGAGCAACGGAGTCGGCAACCAACTGAGCATCGAGTTCAGGTTTTCTGACTTCCAGAATATTCAATTGAACTTCAGAATCAGTCATCTTTTGGATTTCTTTTCTCAAAAGTTCAATATCCTGACCTTTTTTGCCGATAACGACACCCGGTCTTGCAGAGTGAATAGTAACTCTAGCTTTTTTAGCAGGACGTTCAATAACGATTCTGCTGATACCGGCTTGAGCCAATTTCTTCTTCAAGAACTCTTTAATTTTCAAATCTTCGTGGAGGTAATCAGTGAACTTATCATCTGCATACCAACGAGAGTCCCAAGTGCGGTTAACACCTAAACGAAGACCTGTAGGATTTACTTTTTGTCCCATTAACTTACTCCCCACGCTCTGTAACAACGATAGTCAGGTTAGAGAAAGGTTTCAAAACTCTTGCTCCGCGACCACGACCACGTGCGTGCATACGTTTCATTACTAAACCTTTACCGACATAAGCTTCACTAACATAAAGTTTGTCGATATTTAATTGGTGGTTGTTTTCAGCATTGGCGATTGCAGATTGCAATACAGCCAAAGCGGCTTTTGCGATTCTCTTCTTAGAGAAGCTCAATTCAGCAACAGCCTTTTCAACATGCAAACCACGAATTGATTGAGCGACCAGATTGAGCTTGCGAGGGCTGGTGCGGAGAGAATTGCAAACAGCCATAGCTTGATTTGCAGCAACTCTTCTTTCATTATTAGACTTTGCCATAATTAACCTCTCTTAGCCTTTTTGTCAGCTGCGTGCCCATAGAATGTACGGGTCGGAGCGAACTCACCAAATTTGTGGCCGACCATATCCTCTGTAACCAAAACAGGGATAAACTTGTGGCCATTGTGAACACCGAATGTTAAACCAACGAATTGTGGCAACATGGTGGAGCGACGAGACCAAATTTTAATAACTTCATTACGACCCGAAGCTCTTGCTTTATCAGCTTTCTTCAGAAGATAGCCATCAACAAACGGCCCTTTCCATACGGAACGTGTCATTAGCGTTTCTCCCTATTTCTTTTTGTTTTCATGACGAGATCTCATAATGTATTGATCCGTCTTTTTGTTAGAACGAGTTTTAGCACCCTTGGTCGGTTTACCCCAAGCAGATACCGGATGACGACCACCGGAAGTACGGCCTTCACCACCACCATGCGGGTGATCAACCGGGTTCATGGCAACACCGCGAGATTGCGGTCTGATACCAAGCCAACGAGTACGTCCGGCTTTACCCAAAGATGCGTTCTGGTTATCCGGGTTCGAAACAGCGCCGACCGTAGCCAAGCATTCTTCACGAACGATACGGAGTTCACCTGAACTCAGTTTCAATTGTGCGTAACCGGCGTCTTTACCGACAACTTGAGCATAGCAACCGGCAGAACGAACCAATTGTCCTCCTTTTCCGGCTTTGAGCTCAATATTGTGAATAATCGTACCAACCGGCATATTCTTCAAAGGCATAGCATTACCCGGCTTAATATCAGCTTTTTCGGCTGAAATGATTTTATCGCCGGCTTTTAATCTTTGAGGAGCGAGGATATAGGCCTTTTCGCCGTCTTCATAGCTAACCAAAGCGATGAAGGCCGAACGATTCGGGTCATATTCAATTCTCTCAACTGTTGCCTCAGCATCGAATTTATTACGTTTGAAGTCGATGATACGGAGTTTGCGTTTATGTCCGCCACCGATTCTACGACTTGTAACGTGTCCGAAATTATCACGCCCACCGGTCTTAGTAAGACCAATTGTCAAAGACTTCTCAGGAGCACCTTTGTACAGTTCGCTTCTATCAACGATAACGAGCTGACGCAGTCCTGGAGAAGTGGGCTTATATGTTTTTAAAGCCATGTCCTAAATTCCTGTTGTAACATCAATATTTTGACCATCGGCAAGAGTAACCAATGCTTTTTTGTAGTCGGAACGAGTTCCCTCATATCCTCTGAAACGTTTGGTTTTGCCGAATTGACGAATTGTATTCACCTTATTTACCTTAACGTTAAAGAGAGCTTCAACAGCTGCTTTAACATCTTCTTTAGAGGCAGACAGCGGAACCAAGAAGGTTACTTTGCCGGCTTCGGAAGACAACATAGATTTTTCGGTGATTACCGGACGAACTAATGTATCATACATAGCTGCGGTTACATTGTTTGTTTTTGCTGATTTACTCATTTCAGTCTCTCCTCCAAGCAACTAACTGCATCTTTAGTCAACACTAATTTGTCTTTTCTTAAGATGTCATATACGTTGGCACCGATTGTCGGCAGAACGTCAACGCCTGCGATATTACGGCTGGCCAAAGCGAAATTAACATCAACTTCCTTGCCATCGATGAACAAGCAATTTTTCAACCCGCAAACATCCAATTTGGCTTTCAAATCTTTAGTTTTCGGAGCTGACAATTTTGCTTCATCCAAGATAACGAGGTTGCCCTCTTTAGCTTTAGCAGAGAGAGCGGTTTTCAGACCGAGTTTTCTGAATTTCTTGGTCAATTCATGAGAATGATCACGAACAACCGGACCGAATACAACGCCACCTTTACGGAATTGAGTACCCTTGCGAGAACCTTGACGAGCATTACCAGAACCTTTTTGTTTGAACGGTTTTGCAGGAGTCAAAGCAACTTCTGAACGACCTTTGGTCTTGTGGGTACCAGCTTGTAAGCGAGCCAATTGCCATTTAACAACCCGGTGTAAAATATCAGCGCGAACTTCGAGACCGAAGATGGCATCATTGAGTTCGATAGAGCCGACATTTTTATTTTCGAGATTTAAGATGTCCTGTTTCATATTTTCAAATCCTTATATCTTTTATGCATTCTCGGCTGAAGTTTCTTCAGCTTTAGCTGCAACAGGTTCATCAACTTTTTTCAAACCGGCAGGCATCGGCAATTTAACATGAGCAGGTTTTTTGATAGCATCGGTAACACGAACCCAAGCGTTTTCACAACCGGGAACGCCACCTTTAACCATAATTAAACCTTTAGAGCTGTCAACAGCGACGACACGCAAGTTTTGAACGGTAACGCGTTCATCACCCATGTGTCCGGCCATTTTTTTGCCTTTGAATACTTTACCGGGATCTTGTCTTTGTCCTGTAGAACCATGAGATCTGTGTGAAATAGACACACCGTGAGTAGCTTCCAAACCGGCGAAGTTATGACGTTTCATAACACCGGCAAAACCTTTACCGATAGAAGTAGCACAAACGTCAACATATTGACCGGGAACAAAGTGTTCTACAGATAATTCATCACCAACAGAGAGCAAGCAATCTTCAGAAACTCTGAATTCGCCCAATTTCTGTTTTGGTTCAACTTTAGCTTTAGCAAAATGTCCTTTAAGAGGTTTGGATACGTTTTTTGCCTTAACAGCACCGGTACCAAGTTGTACAGCGGTATATCCATCTCTCTCGGTTGTTTTAACGTCAACAACTTGTAAGCCATCAACGCTCAATACGGTAACCGGGACATGAGTTCCGTCGGCTTCAAAAATGCGGGACATACCCAGCTTTTTTGCAATAAGACCCGTACGCATTATTATTTTTTCCTTTTCAATTGGTTGACTTCTGTTATTTCAAAAAGCCAACATTGTTTATTATTACATTCAAAATTACTTTTTAGGGCAACAGATAAAGTGATTTCCAGCAACGAGAAAAACTTTAACGTATAAAGACATACGTGAATTTTTTGAGCTTGCGTAAAATTGCTTTAGATGCGCCATAAAAATAATTACAATTTAATTTCAACATTAACGCCGGCAGCCAAATCTAACTTCATCAAAGCATCGACGGTCTGCGGAGTGGGATCTACGATATCCAGAAGTCTCTTGTGAGTACGGATTTCGAACTGTTCACGAGATTTCTTATCAACGTGCGGAGAACGGTTTACCGTAAACTTCTCGATTTTAGTAGGCAGAGGAATTGGACCTCTTACATTTGCCCCTGTTCTTTTGGCAGTATGCACGATTTCTTTGGTAGATTGATCGAGCAAGCGATGGTCAAAAGCCTTGAGGCGAATTCTTATATTTTGTGTATCCATCATTTTTAATACTTTTCCTATAACTAGAACGCAAAAAATTTAGATGAGGCTAAACTTGGTGCCCTCTAAACGATTAAACTCGGCAGCACATGAAAACCATAGGTGCTGCGGTATTTTTTATATTCTTCACTATGGCAGAGTCGCCCCTTCCCATAATTACGTGAGGGCTTTGTAACATAATTGAGTCTAATATGCAAGCAAAAAAACACAAAAAAATCACTTTTTTTATTTATTCAAATTGAGACTCAGACTCCGTTTGAGTCAGGTTGACAAAATTTAGTTTTTCAAGTCCAAAAGAGTCTATTTATTTAAAACATAACGAGCCCCCCAAAGGGAGCCCGCAAACAATTTTCAAAACGCTCAAAAGAGTTCGTTTTCCAGCCTTTGCCAATTTTTGTTCAAATCTTCCAATTTTTGGCGCCCAAAACTTTCCTCCGTATCAACGAGCCATTGCTCATCAATCAGCTTAAAATCGGAACCGACTTGTTCAAAATAAACATACTGAGATTTAGCCTCAACAAAATGGAGCTTCAAACGAAAAACATCTCCTTGTTTATCAATTTGCTCAATATATGTTTTTTTGTTAAGGATAAAATTTTTAGTCATATTCACCACATTACAGAAAGCATCCAAAGCAAATACTTTCCAACCATAAGCATGATAAACACACCCTTTATGGCGAATACAAACCTTTTCACTGTAAGCCAACACCTCGCCCAGCAATTTATATTGGCGATGCGTTTCCACAACATCTATCAACTCAGGAATAAGTCTTCTGATATATTTTCCGACTTGCACCACAGCAAAGAAAACATGTTTCATATTTTCTTTGCGATAGACTTCAAAGCACTCATTTTTAAGATACGGCTCAAAAGGCCTCACAAAATATTGTCCGTTTTCCAAACGATACTCAAAGAACTTTGCCTCTTCGTCAACATATAGTTGAAACTCAGAGAAAACTGTTTTTGTTTTCATAATTTCGATAATAATGGTTTACATGCCCATGAGCATAACCATTTTCTTTTTTTATGTCAATAAGGTTGACGTCTAACCTCCGACAAGCGCCATCTGGCCAAAGCTGTTTCCTTAAATTTTGTTCTATCTGAAGTTTTAGGTTTAACCTTTGCCTGACGCAATTTTTGCATTATTTGTTTTTTCTTTTCGCGACGAGCTAAAAAATGAGCTTTTTCTTCTTCGGAGAGGCGATGACATTTTACTCCGCCATTATGACATACAAATCCAAAGAAACGACCATCCTTAGTTAAAAATACTTTTTCTTCTCTAAAAATATAGGCAATTCTTTTTTCGCAATCCATTAAAATTCTCCAGATTCTTTGATAGCATCAAAAAAAGAGCCTCCATATTTAGGAGGCTCTTTTAGTGTCAATTAGGAAGAAACTGTTTTCACAACAGCTAGAACAAGAACAAAACGATGTCTTCCTAATCATAATTAAAAATCCTGTTCATCAAAAAACCAAGTTCACGTTAGACGAAATTTCGCAAAGAGTCAAGCAGAATCATAAAAAAGAAGGTTCTACGCCATTTGGGCGTAAAACCTCTTTCTTTTAAGCGCTGTATTTCTTAGCAAATTCAAATTTATTTTCGCCATTAATCCGGCGAATAGCAGTATTTTCCAGAATAAGCGGCAAATCCACTGCCAACCAATTCGTTTCATTTTTCAAGGCTAAGATTGTTACGTTTCCGCTAGCAGCCTTCCAAAAGCGTTTTCTGGCAATCAGAAAAATTTCATCTGCATCTTCTTTTGAAATCTCTTTTTTGTCATATAGTTCAAGTCTTGATAACTCTTTATAACAAAGAGAATCCTCAAACTTTACTTTTTGCCCGATTTTTTCTTCCCAAACATAAGGATACGCTTTTTTATAAGCCTCGGTAACCATACCTGCACGATCTCTCGCAGCTCCGAGTCTAAAGGTTTTTGCCACAAAAGTAGCACGTTCTTTCAAATTCATAATAATCAATTTTTATAAGTTAATTTTTCTGATATTTATGCAATGCACTTGAGCTTCTTTGGTAAAATTTCCAAAGTTCTCTCGCAAAAAATCCGAAGTAAATCTGGTATTTTTCACGAGCTCTATACATTGTTTTCCAAGAGAGCGTTTTGACAAATACAAGGCATTGAGCTCCAGACTTCCCTTGCGTATCATAAATTTACGCATATCCGGCACCAAATCCCAATATTTGGCAAAAACTTCCATAACCAACAAATTATCATCTTCAATAATCTGCTGCTGGATTTGTTGATTAAAACAAACCCCTTGAGAGAACGCCTCCTCAAGCTGTTGCCCAGAGGCTTTTTCATACATTTCCTGTTGCCTTGGCAATTCCTTTTTCAATCGCCCAATGTCCGGCAACACATACTTTTCTGTTATTTTCTGTTTCATAATTGTAAGAATAATTAGTGATTATGACTCCTTTTATCTTATTTTTTGTCCAAAATCAAGTAAAAGTTTTATAAAAAAACAACCTCCTGCCACTAAGGACAAGAGGTTGAATAAGAAGCAAGATTAAATAACTTCTCTTCTATCGACTTAATCGACCGTTTGATATTATTTTACTTTTAATACCATCAGACAATTTTCTGCCTTTTTCAGGTGTAACCGGCTCATCAATTACGCCGCTTATTCGAGCCTCCGCAATTTTATCGGCAACCACCACACCCGAAACAAGATCTTCTTTATTTTTGTTATTCAAGCGTGCTCGTATTCTATTTTTATGTTGCTCAAAATTTCTTTTTTTCCCATTTGTTTTATCATTCAATAATTGCTCGCATTCTCGCTTTACTTCTCTTGAAAGGTTTTGGGAAGATGCCGCATAGCTTAATACTTCTTCATAATCTTCAATTCTGCGAGGTAACGAAATATACTCTTCCTTATAATAGTCGTTATAATCAAACAAATCTACAACAGTTTTTCTATTTTCAATAATAGCTTCTCTATCTTGATTTTTATCCATATGTCTCTTTGTGGTATCTAATAAATCAACGGCGCCATAAAAGGCATGCACATTATAAAATGCTTCTTTATGATTGTTAAAGGTATTAATCACAAAATCATTTAATTCTTTATATTTTTCTTTAGAAATTAAACTTTCATCAATACCGCCTTGATCAAATAAAGATCCATAACGCTGAATAAAATCTACTTTTTGTTCGATTGTTCCTTTTTTGGCAGTGTCAAAAGATTGTGGTAACTCTTCAGTATTTTCGTCTATCCACTCACCCCACTCTTTCATTGCGAGTTCCCGCTCACTATATTCATAATCCTTATTATTAATTATCTTTTCCGCATGCTCATCGGCTTTAACAACACCGGAAACCTCAACATTTCCATATTCATCTCTAGGAGTTTTACTTAAGCGCTCACGAATTTCCTTTTTGCGTCGTTCAATATGCTTATCCATCTCTGCTTTTTCGAGTTTTGATGTATCAAGTCTCAGATTTTTCAAAATATCCAATGTACTTATATTTCCCTCGCCACCATTATTATAGATTGCCTCAAAAAAACCATGACGAATACAAAAGCGATTTTGTTCATCTGCAAACTCCGACCTTTTTGATACTTCCACAAAAGCAGTAACAATTTTTTCAAATTCAGCATCTTTCTCTTCTTGGGTAGCTCTCGGAGAATAAGCAAAACCCTTTATTCCTATTTCATTCTTATGTATTAAAGAAATAATATTGTCTTGAGACGAAGGAAAATAATCTTCACCATTTTGATCCACCAACAAAGGTTTTACAATATTTTCATCATAATCACAAATAGCCTGTACAAATCCTTTTCTTAAAAAGTATCTTCCATCGGCCATATTAATCTTCTTGTCGTCTCCATCATTATGAAAAGTTTCTCCGGTATAATTATAAAATCTTATTCTATCAGCACAGTTATCAAGACAAAAGGTTCTATTTTTAGGATTTAAATCGTCCAATTCTTGTAAATATTGCATAAGGCTTCTCCAAAAAAAATTTATCTAACTAATGCCAACTATATCACACCCTAATTATAAATTCAACAAAAAATATCCGTTCAGAGCATTTTTTGTCCAAAATCAAACAAAAATTAAGAGCCTCTGTTTTGAGGCTCCTATTTTTTACAAATCTATCTTCAAAGATTTTGGCGTTTGCTCTCGCTTAAAAACCATTTTTCGGTATCGGCTCAGCACCCACCGCACGGCCTTTTCAGGAAATCCGCTTTTAACGATTTCATTTTCCTTTTTTCCTTGCTCCAGATAAGCACTCAAGATACCATCTAACACATGATACGGCGGAAGCGTATCTTCATCTTTTTGATTATCGCTGAGTTCGGCACTTGGCGCACGCTCAATCACCGCTTGCGGCAAAACTTCTTTTTCGGTATTGAGCCATTTAGCAATTTCAAAAATCTGACTTTTATACAAATTTCCGATTGGCGAAATGCCGCCGCAAGTATCACCATATAACGTGCAATACCCCATTGCCGCTTCAGACTTGTTTCCGCAAGCCAAAACCAAATAGCCGAATTGATTTGAAAAGGCCATTAAGGTTTTGCCCCTTTCTCTTGCTTGCAAATTCTCCAAAACAATATTTTTTGGCTCTTCGCTAAAAGCCGAAGTCAAAAAGCGCACTTGATTTTCAATCACCGGTTCAAGATCAATCACCTTATAATCAAAGCCATTGAGCGCAGCGATTGTTGCGGCAATTTGCAAACTCAATTCAGAGGTATGCTTGGTTTTCATCATTACGGCATGAACGTGTTCTACACCTAATGCCTGAGTAGCCAGCACACTAACCAAAGCGGAATCCAATCCTCCAGAAAGGCCTAAGATGACATCACTAAACCCATTTTCATCGCAATATGTTTTAAGATTTTTCTTCAAACTTTGCCAAATATTTTCCATCATCTGCGGGGTCATCTCTTTTCTCCTCTCTACTTACTTTTTGCCAAATGAGCCTGAATCATACTTTGTTGCAAAGCATATAAATTACTATGCAATCCCACACCATAAAGATGCGGATTGACCAATCTCTTATACGCCGGGTGCAGGCGCGTCAGATTTCTCTGCGCCGTATTTCTGATATTTTCTAAGGAGCGCAACTTATCATCTCCGATAATTTTCCCCTCGGCCATAACCGGCTTCAGTAAAAAATAAGCCTGTTCACCTTTTTTGAAAGTTACATTCTTTTTTTCTTGTGAATTAAGAGTATAAGAAATAACATTTTGTTGCAAGCTATTGTTTTGCACTAAATTTTCATCAGCTTTTACCACCACATCACCTTCAAACATTCCATCACGTATAATTCGCAACACATTAGTAGCTCCGGGAATTGTCGTTTTTCCTTCGGCAATTTTGATTTTAGGTTCTCCTTTATAAGACTTAGTCTTAAACACACCACCTAATGCCGGCATATCGTATGCCGTAACCAATTTTGTACCTGCGGCATAAATATCATATTCAGCTTTTTGCACCATAACCAAATTTTCAATTAAGTGCTCATCTAAGTCATTAGACGCTACGAGTTTAACATCCGGCATATTTGCGGATTTCAGAATATTTTTTACTTCATGCGACCAATAAGCCAAATCTCCCGAATCAATTCTTACACCGGCTAAAGGAACACCTGTTTCCTGACTGGCTCGAATGGCATTTTTAGCCCCCTCTCTGGTATCATAGGTATCAATGAGCAAAGTTGTATTTCCTTCTGCTCCACGCAAATAAGCCTTAAATGCTTCCAACTCATTTTCATAACTCATCACAAAAGAGTGAGCCATCGTACCCAATGGCGGTATTCCATAATATTGAGCAGCTTTAACATTAGACGTCCCAACACATCCACCGATATAAGCCGCTCTGGTAGGCTGAAAACACCCACCATCTTGAGCCCGGCGTAAACCAAATTCCAACACCGGACGATTAACCCCGTCAGCCCTTGCCGCTTGCACAATACGAGCAGCTTTCGTAGCAATCAGGCTCTGGGCATTAAAAATATTCAAAAAAGCCGCTTCCACCATATCGACTTGCCAATTCGGACCACTAACCTGCAACACCGGTTCATTAGGGAAAACGATTTCCCCCTCAGGCACTGCTTGAATATTCAAACGCAATTTTTGCCCTTCTAAATACTTTAGAAATTCAGGCGTAAACAAAGGCTTTCCGCTGTTACCTTTAAGTTGAGACAAATAAGCCACGTCATCTTTAGAAATTTGCCATTTTTCCGCCCATTGCAAAAATTCTCCCAAACCGGCAGCCAACAAATATCCACCATTAAAAGGACATCTTCTAAAAAAGGCTTCAGAAGTTTTTGGCTCCTCATGTTTTCCATCCAAGAACCAAGCTTGTGCCATTGTCAAATGATAAAGATCACAATAAAAAGGTGTTCCGTTTTCAATATTATTCATCGTCATATTAATATCCTCCGCGTCCGTTAACCAAGTTGTGCTGTAATTTTTTCTCTAACAAAATCGAGCGAAAAAACTGTTGACTGGTAATATGGCGTAATCTCCCGCTTTCCACCAAATTTTGATACTTAGGCTCACTGATAATTTCAGGAATTTGTTTGTTTAAGCCCTGACATAAGTCTTCTAAAACACTAACTTTGGCCCCTCTTTTCAAGAAACCATCCATTCCTTGTTGCACGCAAATATCACTCAACACACCGCAAATAAAAACTTCCCTATCTTTCCAATCTTGTTGCAAAACGGCATATTGATTGACTTCATTCCAAAGATTAGTTGTGCTTTTAAACAAAACTTGCACCGGAATATTATCTTTCCAATTGGTAGCGGCTTCCCAACCTTTTGTACCATATTGCGTATGTATGGGGAAACTTTGCGCTTCTTTGGTTTTAGGATAGGTTTCCGCAAAATGCGTATCGCGAAAATCCAATATTTCATCAAACATTCCCTTTTGCAAATTATCTGCAAAACGTTGATGTTTTTCGATTAAATCTGGATTATTAATGGATAAGAGCCCATCTGGGGCAACGAAATCATTTTGAAAATCAATACGAACAAGTGTACGTTTCATAATCTTTTCCCTTTGGCTTATTAGGTTAATCAACACGTCCGTCTTCTATAAGCCCTGCAGAAGACGCGGACGTTTATAGTTTTCAAAAAATTAAATAATAGCTTTGCGTTTATAAAAATGCTCTTCAATTAATGCGTGGTTTTCGGGGTGAATAAAGTTTTTCCACCTTTTGTCGCCAAATCGAATCATATCACGCACCATAGAGCCGGTTACAAACGGGAAATCAGGGTCTGTTCTGTCCTCAATTTCAATATGTTCAAATGCGTGCTTAAACCAATGCGCATCATAATCACTTCCGGCATAATACACATCGGGACGACCGAGTTGAGGCAAGCTCTCATTCATAAAATCTAACACATATTCCGCCCACTCTGCCGGATTATTAATATCAAACAAACCGATAATCTTAAGTCTGGGATATTCAAGGCGATTGCGATAGACATTTTGAATCATCTTTTTGCGGGTAGTATAGTTCAAAGGATTACGCTCTGTTCCTTGCTCTTGAATCGAGCCCAGTACAACGGTAACTTGCGCACATTCCTTGAGCATTTTATCAATCATCTTGGCATGCCCAATATGGAAAGGCTGCGCCCGCATAATGCATAATCCGTGTTGATACTTAAATTCAGACATAAAAAAACTCCTTACATTAAGGAGCCGACATCAGAAAGATTTTTTATTATATTTTACCCCTGCATCACATTTTGCAGCTAGATAAATTTATCAATCCTTAAACCGGCTCAGTCTAATTTTCATTCCTCATCCATAAGCCCTTCGGACGACCGGAATAATCATTATATTAAAGATAAAAAATAAAATTGCAACAAAAAAAACTCCCCACATAAAGTGAGGAGTTTTCATCAATGTTAAAACGCAATTACAAATCGAGTTGAAACATCTTTTCCGCATTTGCTATTTGCCCCGACACAAGCCACAGAAGAAAGAATAGAATATTGCCTACATGGACTATGCTCTGTAGATGAATATATCCACCTCTGAAGACAAGCACCTTTAATAGCTTTAAGAGCCATATTAATCTTGTCTGTATTTTTGCAAATTTTCTTCAATTGCTCAATAGCCGGCACAAAAATTTGGTAATTATCCTTACTATTTTGGATACACCAATCAATCGCTGGCAAAGCATTTTTTTGGCTTTTAGAGTACTCTATCAACTCCAAAGTATTTTTCAGCCCATCATGCTCATCATCAATACAACTTTTGGCTCTAGAGTTTTGCCAGGGTCCCAAAACTTCATTAGGCAACAAAATCAATCCTCTTTGCCCAACAAAAGCCTCTTCATCAGATGTTACGCAAGCAACTACTCCTAACAACTGAGGATAAGCTTTTGCATCAAAAGAGAACTTTCCATTGCTAAAAGCATACATTCCCACTTCTGGAAGTTTAGTTTTTATATGTTGCAAAACATGACGACCATTGATTGTTTCTTCGGCCACTTCTTCGGCCAAAGATAAAAATTCTTCAACGGACATCAAATTTTTATAAGGCTCACAAACTGAGCTCAATAAATCCTTAAGTTCTTTTTTCTTAAATTGTTCCATAATAATGAATTTTATAATTAATTTTAGAATTTTTCATTTAGCATATTTTAGACAAAATTGCAACAAAAAACTCCCCACATAAAGCGAGGAGTTTTTTACAATCCCCAAACCAATTACAAAATTTTATTTGCAATTTGTTCAGCGGTTAAGCAATAGCGACGATAGAGTTCATCTGCCGGCACACGATCCGGAAATTCCTTATCCGCACCAAAACTATAAACTTTAACACCGGTAGGTCCATAGAAACGAGCGATTTTTTCACCAAAACCACCATCCAAGACACCATCTTCCAAGGTAACGATAGTATCATGTTCCCCAATCAAGCTATTGAGCAAGTTTTCATCCAAACCGGTCATAAATCTTGGGTTGACAATGGTTGCATCAATTCCCTTTTGCGCCAAAATATCTGCCGTATCTTCTGCCAATTTAAGCATAGAACCCAAACCGATAAGCACAACTTTGCTTCCTTTTTTGGTCATTTCAAACTCATTCAAAACGATTGGTTTTTGAGGTTTGAACTTCAACTCTTGCGGCTTAACGGCAGGTGTCCGCACTGCAACCGGAAAATCTTTTTGTGCCATAGCCCAATCAAGCATTCTATAAAGCTCATCAACCGAAGCCGGAGCCATATAAACCAAGTTTGG
This sequence comes from uncultured Pseudomonadota bacterium, assembly GCA_949295995.1. Classification (GTDB taxonomy): domain Bacteria; phylum Pseudomonadota; class Alphaproteobacteria; order RF32; family CAG-239; genus Scatocola. The sequence goes on along the minus strand of CASFNK010000064.1, from coordinate 2,522 downwards.
AATATTGCTCATCAACGGAATATCAAACACGCCCAAGTGTGTTGCGTCCATTCCTGAAATTCCGGTATTTTCAATCACCAAAACAGCCGGAGATTTATTCAAACACAAATCTTGTGATAATTGGTCATAAGCTCTCTGAACAAATCCACCAAAGAACAAAGCAATCGGTTGCATTCCGCCTTTTGCCATAGCCGAGGTAAAAGCAATGGCATGTTCTTCAGCAATACCGACATCAAAATATTTTTCCCGATGACGCGCTCTGAATTCTTGCAAAGCAAGAGCCCCCGGAGTAGCAGCATTAATCACGGCTAATTTATCATTTTTCTTGGCTTGCTCTTCCAAATAATCAGCCACATACTCGCCATATCCTTTAGCCCCGAAATCAACTGTCGGCTGAGCTGTTTTCACATCAAACGGAACCGTCCAGTGAAACATTTCTTTATTTTCTTCGGCCGGCTTATATCCTTTTCCCTTTAAGGTATGAACATGAACCACAACCGGATGAGTACTCTCTTTTACCTTTTGCAAAACCGAGATGAGTTCTTCGGCATCATTTCCGTTTTCGACATAAACATAATCATATCCCAAAGCGGTAAAATAGTTGCTCTTAGCTTGACCATGATTTTTGCGAAGTTCAGCTAAGTTTCCATATAAACCGCCATAGTTTTCAGCAATAGACATCTCATTGTCATTAATAATCACAATAAAGTTTGACTTAAAATCACCGGCATTATCTAATCCTTCAAAAGCCTCACCGCCGGAGAGCGAGCCATCACCGATAAGCGCAATCACATTAAATTTTTGCCCCTGCATATCACGGGCTTTTGCCAAGCCGGCAGCCAGGCTTACCGAGGTTGACGTATGCCCGACAATAAACATATCATGCTCACTCTCTTGAGGGTTGGTGTAGCCTGAAATTTCTTCAAAACCCTCTTGAGTTAAAAAGCCTCTTTGACGTCCGGTCAATAATTTATGCGGATAGCATTGGTGGCTAACATCAAATACAATTTTATCCTTAGGAGAATCAAACACCGTATGCAAAGCAATGGTTAATTCAACCGTTCCCAGATTCGGCCCCAAATGCCCACCGATTTTACTAACACGATTGATAATCGCTTGTCTCATTTCCTCAGCTAATTCCTTGCGCTCCGAGGCATTGAGCTTTTTAACATCTTTCGGGGAATTGATTTGATTAAGCAATGTATATTCAGCCATGATTAACTCCTTTAATAATTCAAACAAGGAGACTATACTTCTTAGAGTTACCTCTAAGTCAAGCGATATTTTTAAATCTTAAACAAACAAAAAAATCCTCCGCAATTTTACTTGCGAAGGATTAAAAAATTACAGTTTAATAGCAATAACCGGCCGAACGTAGTAACCGTGAGCGCCCTTACTGTAGCCGGTCTTATCACCATCCTTCACGTACAAAGTCCATGCATAGCCGTTACTGTACTCGGTAGAGGACCAGTACAAACCATCAAGCAAAGCAACGCCCAACGCATTTAAAGATGCATTTATTGCGGCTTTGTTGGCAAACAGTTTTTCCAACTCGGTTAACGACGGCAAAAACGCTTCCCCTTGTTTCACCCCGTCTTCCGCATAGTTATAACACCACCGAGCGGCTTCTGCCTCCTGCCGTTTCTTACGGGAGATTTCCAATAGCTTACGGGTCGCTTCCTTACCACCGGTCATTTTCTGGGTTGCTTTTGCCTCCAGCCAATCGCTGGACCATGGCAAACACGCCTCCTGAAGACAAACAGCCAACACGTCAGAACCGTCTACGCTGCCGACAATCGCCATAACCTGACGTCCTTCAATAATCTCCGAAGATATCAAACCATCCACATAAACGAACATCCCCGGAATAACCTTTGCTGAATTTTGATCTTGAGAAGCTTCTTCTGTTCCTGCAGGAATTAGTGATTGAGACTGTTTTGCCTCCAACTTTCCACGAGCTTTCCAATAATTAACAACATCATCGCAGGAAAAACCAAGTTCTCCCACAAGAGCTGTAAGCATTTCTAATTTTTCATTTCGTTCCATAATAATCAATTTTTTAAGGATTAATAATTAATTTATACCTCTCTCTTACCACAATTAGACAAATTTGCAAGAAATTTATTTTACCTCTCGCTCACCTTTCTATCCCCTCAAATCCCTTATAGAAACTCGATAATTGAGATGCGTAGAAGCAAAATAGCCTCTACAAACTCAACTCTAGACACTTTGTTAAAAGCTCAAGATTTGCGGCTTATGGCGTGAAAAACAAAGCGGTCGAAATTCTAGTGTACAAGAAGTACATGAATTTCGACCGTTCTGTAGTTTTTTGCGCTAGAAGCCCAAATACTGAGCTTTTAGACTATTTCAGAATTTTAGAAACTACACCAGCACCAACTGTTCTACCACCTTCACGAATAGCAAAACGTAAGCCTTCGTTCATGGCAATCGGGTGAATCAATTTTGCTGTCATGCGAATGTTATCGCCTGGCATTACCATTTCGGTACCTTCCGGCAATTCG
>CASFNK010000063.1 GCA_949295995.1 uncultured Pseudomonadota bacterium | reverse complement strand
TATTATAATAATGAACGTTGTCAGTGGAGCTTAAACAAAATGACACCGGCTCAACGCCGATGCCATTTGCTTAATTCTCCCTCTTGACTTAATCCTCCTCGGGACTTTTTTTATTTGTCCAATTTATGGGGTACAGATCACTCGGGAGCTTTTTTCTCATCTTCTTCGGCATAAGTCGCCAAATCATGAAACCTCTTAAATACGCCAGCCCAAAAACCGGTTTTTTCTTCGCATTGCTCGGTTTGCTCATTCCACTCCCCGCCTGAGGCTTCACATTGCGAAATCTCGCGAGTAGAATAATCGTGATATAAAGAAACACCATAAGCAATAATAATAGCAAGTAATATTAATTGAAATAAAGTGCGAGCCACATACCAAAATATCCAGATAAACACTAAGCAAAGCATATATAACTTATTGCCGGTCGGATTAATGTTCAGCAAAAAGGCTTGTGCACCGCAATATAAAAATAATAGAATGATTATGGTGCTCAGTGGTGAACGTAACGCCGTCATTATTATTCTTTTATACCAGCTCGGACGTGCCGGTTTTAATTCATCTGGAACATTGGGTCTATCTTCACTCATGGCTTTACTTTTCTTACCTGCTTAATAAAATCTATTTTTTGTTGAATATATTCCTTAACTTCCTTGCTTTTAGATGATTTTTTGATTTCTTGCTCTAAAATATCCAAAATATCAAGTGCCATTCGGTCTTCATTGACAGCAACGTCTGCCAAACGATAAATAGCCGCGCGATAGATTGCCTCATCTTGAACCTGTAACTGTGTGGCTATTTCTTTATAAGGCGGAGTAAAGGTTTCTTTGTGATGCGTTTGTGAAACTTCGTAAGCCGTTCTTTGAATCTTACGGGCGATTTCTTCCGTTATTCCCTTGTCTTTGCCGTTTCGAAAAAACACATTTCCGGTTTTGCGAACGATGCTTTTGAGTTTTTTTATTATTCCAAAATTTGTTGAGGGCATTTTCCTCTCCTTTCTGTTGGTCTTATTTTATATAGGGAAAGTTAATAATGTTTAAATACCTTCTAGCTATAATGAGGCTTGTATTTTGAATGTTAAAGGAGAGAAAAATGAATCCATCCGTTAAGGCTTATCACGAGAAACGCCGTGCTTTTATCATTATCCCTGAGGTGGGACTTATCTTAGGCGAAAGCGGACAACCTTTTTCTCACAGAGATATTTTAACTAATCTGGGTTTGGATAAAGAGCAAATCACGCATGTTTTGCAAAATTATCCGCGTGGTTATTTTTTAGATAACAAACTAGTGGTTTATCAATCAGACGATATCAAAGAAAATGAATCTTGGGAACTCAAGCCCGAAAATTATTTTTATGTTCGCAAATATTTTCAGGATTTGAAAAACTTATTCCGTATTACCGCCAAAACAAAAATTTTCTTAGGCGTTAAGTGTGCTAAAGAAGGAGATATTTGGCCCACAATCAATGAGGTCAAAAGCTCTTTTTTTGAATAGACTTGACGTTCGGTGTTTTTTGCAATAGCTTACAGGCAATAATCTATATTTATTAAATTATTGTCGGACTTAAATTTTTTTAATTTATGGAAACTTCTTATTGTAAGTCAGGTAACGAATATGAAGTGAAACTTTGTGTTCGCAAAATTGTGATTGAACATGTCGGAAATTCCTCCTACCCTTTTGCTTGCGATATTGCAACCCAAGATGATAAGTTTTTCCGCTGTGCGGTGAGCTTTGATGATATTGCTCAATTTGCTTTGGCTAAAGAAAATGATATTCTTGCACTCAAGTTAGAGGTCGTTTTTGAAAAATCTCAAGTGATGGGCGTTATTGAATGCAAAAATCTTACGCATCAATGGGTAGATGTCGGACGTCAAGAAATGCAGCATAATAAATGCAGTTATTTCGAGGCGGAAGTTTGCTTTGAGGAAATATTCTTTCTGGCTTTTCCGGAAGAGCGTTCTTTGTACCCTCAGCGGGTATATTATTGTATTCTCTCGCAGGCTAATGGTGAGTATGTTTGTTTTTATATCAGCCACAATTTCATGCCGGCTCTTCTCGGCGCGCAAAAGGGTGATGAAATTTCACTTAAGGTCGGGAATTGGTTTTATTGGGGAGAAGTTGATATTCTTCAAACTTTTGAAAATAAATCGAGAAAGATTGAACCAATTAATCAGGCGGTTCACGAACTCTAAAAGAAAAAGGCGGAGAAATTTCTCCGCCTTTTTCGTTTTAAGAGGTCGCTCCTTCTCGCCTCTTTTCCCAAAAAAACTAAAAGCCGTCTTGCGACGGCTTTTTAGTGGCGGGAGTGACGAGGCTCGAACTCGCGACCTCCTGCGTGACAGGCAGGCGCTCTAACCAACTGAGCTACACCCCCATGGGACGTTTTATCTTATAAACAACTCTTAAAATAAAAGCAAGTACTTTTTTTATATTTTTTCTTAATTTTTTCTTAATACTTCCTAAGTTACTGTTTTATATACGTACTTATGCACATTATGACTAGAAAAATATTGGCGTTTTTGATATAATCAAATATATTCGTTTCATTGTTGCGGTGTTTTTTTAGGCGCAATAACTGTGTTTAACTTAAATGGTATTATATTATGAATTGGTTTCAAAACTATAAAAATATTGATGTCAAAGGAATCGTTACGTCTCTGAAAAATCGTTTTTCTCAGTTACGCTATGTTCGCTTGGTTGTAAAACGCCGTAATAAGCACAAAGTTATTGCTTTGGGTTATGCCGGCGCTATTGCTGTCGCTTTTATTTTGTCTTTGACAAACAACTCAAATGTTAACGCATCCATTGCTCCTACCGATTCGATTAATTACATCATTCTTGAAAACGCTTTAGATGATAGTTTGCTTCAAGAAACTTCCCCTTCTCTCTACCCTGCAAAATCAATTGAAAATATTCGCTCTCTTCAAGATATGGTCGAAGTTGAAGAAAAAGAACAACATTTGGAAAAAGAACTCGTTGTTCAAAAAGGCGATACTTTTATTTCTCTGTTGACCGATTTGGGAATGTCTTACAATGATGCTCACTCAATCTATACTACTTTGAAAAAAATTTATAATCCAGAAAGTTTACGAATCGGTCAAAAACTTCATGTCTCTCTCACTCAAGATACCCAAACCAATGCCTTAATTTCGCTTGATTATTTGATGATTGAGCCTAAAGTCGGTCATCGCTATATTTTGGAAAAAAATGACCAAAATCAATACATTGCAAAATCAGAAAAAGATGAACTCCTTGAAGAAGTTAACAGTGCAACCGGTACAATCTCAGGCTCTCTCTCCGTTTCAATGCGCAAGCAAGGCGTTCCCGGAAAAATTGTTGCTAAGTTCAGCAATTTGTTCGGTGCCGCCGTTGATTTCAGACGTGATGTCAGAAATGGTGATAAATTTGAGGTGATTTATGAAAATCATATTACTCCAAGCGGTGAAGTTGTTAAAACAGGAAATATCATTTATGCCGGCTTAATCTTAAGAAAAGACAAATTGGAACTCTATCGCTTTACCGACTCTAAAGGAAATGTGGATTATTATAACGAAAAAGGTTTGGCGATGAAGCGTACACTGCACCGTAAACCTTTAGCTTTTCAAAATGCTCGTATCTCCTCTCCTTTCGGTAAAAGACGACATCCTATCTTAAAGAGAGTCATTATTCACTGGGGTGTAGATTATGCCGCTCCTAAAGGTACTGCCATTTATGCCGGTGGTGATGGTGTGGTTCAAGTGGCTAAATATAACGGTGGCTACGGAAACTACATTAAAATTCGCCACAACTCGGAATATTCTACAGCCTATGGGCACATGCAAAAATTTGCCAAAGGAATTCGTCCGGGAGTTCGTGTTAAACAGGGACAAGTTATCGGCTATGTCGGCAGTACGGGACGCTCAACCGGCCCTCACTTGCACTATGAAGTTGTTCAAAACGGCAGACGCGTTAACCCTCTTAAAATTAAAGCTGCCGCCGGCGAAAACTTAAAAGGCAATAACTTAAAGAAATTTAAGACCCAAGTTGCAGAAATTAAGAAAACATATTCCACTATGTTTGCCCAAAACTCTTCTGCTAAAGTTGCTAAAAAATAAATAAGTTACTTAAAAAAATACTCCTCAGTTCTCTGAGGAGTATTTTTTTTACAAATATTGTTGTTCTTCTAATTTTTGATGGTTTTGAGTTTCGGTTGATTGGGTAATTGTTTCTAAATCTTCCAAAAACCAATCCATATCATTATCACTTTGAGCTATCATTTCATAAAAACGACTACGATAAGAGAGAATCAAGCTACTTTCACCTAATTTTAAATCAACTATTCTTAATTTACCATTGGTCTTGTTGAGGCGAAACTCAACAATGATATTTTGCAATTCTTGTGTTTGAGAAGTCTGAGATGGTTGGTTAAGATGAATATTGGCGCGAACATTGGCATAATTAGGCTCTATCCTCACCGATAAAATATCAAAACTAATCTTTGAGGTATCAAAATCCAGAGGAAAGCTCTTATAAACACTCAAAGCATAGCGTTGAAAAATTTGCTGATAGCGTTGTTGTTGCTCTGCACTCATTTGGCGCCAATATTTACCGACCACAAATTTAGAAATATAATCCAAATCAATATCTTCCAAAAACATTTTATCTAATGCGAGGTAGCGTTTCTCCAAATCTGTTTGTCCAAATGTATCCAACAGTTCTTTACCTTTACTCTCAGTCCATACCTTAGCTTCATTGGAAGTAATGGTTGCAGCATAGGCTTTCAGACTTAAGCCTAAACATAAACTCAATGTGATAAGTCGCAAAAAAATCTTACTTTTCATAAAAATTGCCTTATATTATTTTTGAATTATTGGTAGTTTAACAAAAATTGGTTAATAAAATGAAACTATGCCACTTGTTTGTCTGTTTAAGTGTTTTGGTGAGCTCCTTTAACGTGGTCTTTGCCGCTGAAGACGCCGGTTTGCGCTATATTCAAACCAGAGGAACCGTGCGTTGCGGGACAGATATCCAAACAAAAGCCTTTGCTAACAAAGATGAAGACGGCTTTTGGCACGGTTTTGATGTGGATATTTGCAAAGCTATTTCTTACGGGATATTTAACCGAGGTGATCGCTTTCAGATGGTCAATGTTGCTCCTGAAAATGTAGCGCAAGCTCTTGCTACCAATAAAATTGACATTATGCTCAGTGGCAGCAATTACTCCGCTAAAGATGAAATCTCATCAAAATTTATGCCGGTAGATATTCTCTATTATGAACAACAAACTTTTTTAGCAAAAAAAATTCCTGATGCAAAATCTATGGAAGCCTATCATGGTGCAAAAGTTTGCGTGGTTAGCGACACAATTGATTATCATAATCTGTTAAATTACAGTGATACTTACAAACTTGATTTTAAGCCTTTGTCTTTTAAAACAAAAAAACGTGCCGAAGAAGCCTTCTTACTTAACCGTTGCCAACTTCTAACCGGTAATGCTCTTGTTTTACAAGCTATGAAAGAAAAGCGATTTAATACAAAAGATGATGTTATTCTTTTGCCTGAACCAATTGCCATTAAGCCGATTTATGCTTTAGTTGCAAAAGACAATAACAGCTTACGAATTATTACAAAATGGATTTTTAATGCTTTGAAACTCTCTGAAGAGCATAATATCTCATCCAAAAATATAAATATTTTTATTGGCTCAAAAGACTTATCTTTACAAAACCTCTTAGGAGATAACCCCAGCCTTTGGAATAAATTCGGGCTTTCTCCAAACTGGCTTCGAAACTCCATGAGTGATATAGGCAATTACGGGGAAATTTATGAGAGGAATTTTGGCTCCGGTTCGGACTTAAAAATTGAACGCAGAGGAAATAACCTTATTGGAAACGGTGGCTTAATTATTGCCGAACCTTTTATTTAAAACAGCCTTTTATAAATTTTGCAGCGACTTGTAAACCATCTTCAGTAATACGGTGTTGACCATCTGTTACAGTATAGGTTTGAACAGCACTTCCATAACTTTCCAACTTTTCTTTTGAATATTCCATTACGGAGTAGCGTACCAAATTATCTGCCGCACCGTGAATTAATAAAAACGGTGGCGTATTCGGTTTGTGCTTGGCAAAAAATTTTGATGCTGTCAGCAAGCCGCTAAAGCTAACACAACCGGCAATTTTTTCTTGCATACGTAATGCCGTATATATTGCCAACATTGCACCTTGGGAAAAGCCACACAGACACAAATCTTTATATTCCAAACCATAAAGATTTAGGCAATTATCAATATAACGTTGAACAATTGTACTGCTTTCTTCAAACCCCGGGGTCATTCTTTCGTAAAAGTCCAGACATTCTTCAAGGCTTGGAACTGTTTTACGATCATCATTGGGATCAAAGCGGTGCATAGAAAACCATTGACGTTTTCCTTCATGGATTTCGCACAAAAGCGGGGCTTCCGGAATATGAAATGCCGTGTTGTCAAAGCTATCGGCAAAGGTTTCAATGCGATGATTCAGACATTCACAGTTATCAATATAGCCATGCAAAAAAACTATCACCTTTTGCGGAACACCTCGAACGTGAACTATTTCTTCCGTAATATCACCTTTCATTATAAGCCTTTTTTTTGATTTTTTTTGAAGTTACCCCTATTTTTTTAAAATTCTCTTAATTGTGTGTAAAAAAATAGCTAACTCCGCCGTTTAAACCGGCGGAGTTTTCGCTTATTTTAACAAACTTTGTGTTGCGTTAAAAATACCATTGACCGCATTACTGCGAATTTTATATTTGGTATTTACTCTGTTTGTCTTATATTGGTGGTAATAATTATAGTCATCTTCAGCTATATCCTTATATCCTTCATAAGCCTCTCTTTGTTGCTCGGCCAATGCTGAACCGTCTCCGCTCATTCCCATTGCGGCAACTCTGGCTCTGCGTTTTGCCAAGTTTTCTTCTAATATATTTTTTTTCTTCTCGCGATTGGCCAACTGATCATGCGAAAGTTTATTTTGAGACAACTCATAATTATCTCGAAGATTTTTATTATCCTCTACCACATTATACGCCTCTTGAATAATATTTGTACTCTTGCTTGCATTTTGAGCAGTCATTAATTCTCCCATGGTTCCTCCTTTTATTCTTTAAGTTTTATTTCTACTACTGCGGATAAAAGCGTAAAAGCCAACGGCTCATTGCTTCTTATGCTCCACATTGGTTTATTCATGTCTCTTATCCAACCCAGTGATCTTACTTGTACGTCTCCGGAATAGGTCATCGGCGGCGCATCAAAAATTTGGTCCTTATGTATTCTTTTTAGCGGATATTGAAAATATCCACCGCCAATATCAATACATAATGATTTACTGTTGATAATACGAAACCGAGCATGTATTACCCTCAATGCCTTTGGAGAATATGGTCGCTCGCTTTCTACCATATAAGGCAGCGGTTCTATCCAGTGTTCATAAGGTATTCCAACCATAATTTCGGTGGCTTCATCTAAAAGATGGATCTCTCCCTCTTCAACTTGAAATTCCCCTAAACTAAAACCATTAGCCAACACAACAACCTTTTCTCCTTCCAGATTGTCAAGTCCACCCCAGTCCCTTTGTGCAATCTCCGATGTTAAACGTATGGCGCAGTCTGAATAATAATCATCTGCTAACTTTTCTAAAAAATACCCGTTGGAACGTTGAACACAAAAATAGATGTCATTTCCGATTACCGCTACGGATAAAAATTTTCCTGCTGTCGTCAGTTTACTCCAAGCGGTTACTTCTTCGGTACGATAAGTCGTTAAACATGAAATACTACCATCTTCCAAAACTATGTATAAGACACACTCGTCTTGGTCAAAACCTATATCTTGCGGAGATTGAATAATATCGTTGGACAGAATCGTTAAATCCTTGGCTTGATAGGCTTGCTCAACATCTGTATAGAGAAATTCTCGTAATTGTTTGCCGCTTCTGGAAACAAATACCGTGGCTCCATCAATTTGTTGAGGTGCCAAAATTTTATCCGAATAAATACCAACATTGGTTTGACGTTTAAGCTGTATCTTCTCCGGTGTCAACGGCTCGCCCGTTACCATCCATTCTGCTCCGGTCGTAAATACTAATAAGTGTCTTGATGAGACTACCGCCTTTATTGCATTTACCTGATCAGATAAAATGCCAAATTCAATTGCCTCGTCATCCAAAGCTTCACCCAAATCAAAATTAAATAAATCTGATGATTGTGATAGCCATAATCTATTGGGTAAATCTCTGGATCCTCCGATAACCATTCGATTTTGATGAAAGGTTACCGATACTGGCCAACCTCTGGCTTCCGAAAACGCAGATTCCGACCAATCATTAGTCGCAGCATATGTACTAAAATTTTTAACTACTTTTGCCTTTGCTACTTTTGTATCGGTAATTTCTGTAATTTGTGCTAGCCCTTTTTGGTATGAAATATAAGATCCTACATGTGTGGGCAACCATACGTCTGCATCTGCCGTTAAGGTTACGTTTCCACTAATAGCACTTGATTTTAACTTCGGCTTTTTTTGGTAAAAATTATAATAAGGCATATATATCATATTATCCTTGCTATAATATTCCCAATCCTCTATTTGCCAAACCTCATTGTTGTTTCGTGTAATTTGTTTGGGCGGAACATCGGGGTGAACTATCAAAAACGTATCTGCACTTTGTGTATAGTTTAACTGCCATAATTGTTCTCCAACCCAAGGAGTTTCAAGTTCGGCTATGACATTATCATCTTTTAGAACTTGTAGTTTATTATCCGTCAAACACAGCAAATATATTTGTTCAGTATTAAATTCAAAGGGAAGTAATCGTGTTGGCTTTTCAACCTTACTGATGAACTTCAGTCCTCTTCGGCGAGATACTCCTCCGGTGGGGTGGATAATAACATTTTCCAGATGTCTCGCTCCATTGGCATAAACTCGTAAATCCCCGCGACCAAGCAAATCCATAGAGACTTGTCCTGCCGTAAAATTCGTTTTTACCGAACCTAAGTTACTCATAATCTTGCCTCCATTAGTGAAAAATCTTCTAAGGTTCTCGGTGTGCCTTGTTGCGCATCTACCAAACGTGCTTTATTGATGGTTTCTTCCGCTAATTTTTCCAAAAGCTCTGCCCTTGTCGTGCTTTCTGTTAACGGAAGGCAAAATTCTGCTGCCAATTTCGCTGTCAAGGCTTCGCAAAAAAATGCCGGAAAAGTGCTTTCTTGCGGGCGAAAGATATAACTCAGGCTGACATTTTCAGAATTGGTATGAAGTCGGTTTTCATAAATACGATATTCTATGCCGCGTCCTCTACGCCCATTGCCGGCTGAAATTACTCTTAAAAAATCATTTGGCAATAAATAGGCATACTGATAATCGGCAACAGGAATATCATTTAATCTCGGTAAAGTTTTTTGCGCTTTGGCAAAACTCCATGGATATGAGGACAGCAAGCTATCGCGTATCAGAGGATACAAGCTGTAGGCTATCTCTGCTTCCGCCGTGCCGTCTTCAAACGAGGTGATGCCTTCCGCACCAATTTTTAGTAATGCATTGGAACAGATTCCTATGTTGGTATAACTCATGATTTTCTCCGTTGATAAAAAAGGAGAAACCTTTTTCGTTAAAAGGTTTCTCCTGCCTTTGCTATTAATGTGTTTATGATTTTATGCCGCGGCTGAGCCTGCGCTACTCGTAAAATCTGATACGGAAACAACACCGTCTGCAATTGCTGTTACTGCCAAAATTGCCGGTGCAATCGTACTTTGATTATTAGCTACGGTCAAAATCATATCGCCTATACGTGCAAAAGGTGCAATATCATTAAAGTAATTTGCTCCTTTTACGGTATCCAATGTATCTTTCGTGGTGTAGTTCCAAAGCGTAAAACCATTGGCATAGGCTATAACACTAAAATCTTTTGACATAAACGACATGTTCTTTCTCCTTATTCGCTGATTGAAGATTCTTCTTTGCACTTAATCCGAACAACTCCGGTCGGATCAATCAAGCAAGCTCCTTGGCTCATCATATTATTGACGAAGTGAGCTGCATGGTCGCCATGCCAGGTGATGTCGCTTTGAACATCTTGTCCGCAAGCGTGTCCGACTGCCGTTTTGTGGAAGATAAAGCACTGACGCTCTGTGCCACTTAAAGGCAAACCAGTATGCATAATCCAGTTAATCCCTAACCATTTACGGCTCTCGGTTCCTTTTAAAAATGGCAGATTATCGCCGGCATAATCAGAATTTGAGAACTCGGCAATGTTGAGCAAAGCATTCCATTGGTAAGGTCCTACCAAACCAAAACGTTGTCCGTCATCAGGAACATCGTTAGAGTTCAATTTGGCAAAAGCATCCAAAATATCTTTTTTGCTCATGGCCAAACTATAATCGCCGACATCGTTGTCTTCGGGGGCTTTGCTCAAGGCATCAATAATCAATTCGTCGGTTTTGCGTCCCAAAGCATAAGCTCCCGAATTGGCAATAACGCGACGTTCATCAATGCTGACCTTTAATTCATCCAAAGCATCTACCCAATCGCCGGCGTAGTAGTCTTGGAGTTCACACTCAATCGGGGTGTGATCCAAAGACATTACCGGTACCAAGCCATGGCGCGCTTTTTGTGAAGCAATGCCTTTGCCGACTTTTTGGAAGACGGTGGATGAGCCTTTGACATTGTTTTTGGTACGAACCGCATTTCTCAATTTTGAGCCGTTTTGTTGGTAAGCCAAGTGAACATCGGCTTCAAATTGTTTGATAAAGGATTCGGTTATTTGTGTTGACATATTTTCCTCCTATTTGTGATTAACCTATATAAAAAAAACCCTGAAAAGGTTTATTTTTCAGGGTAGAGTTTTTCAAATCCGCGCGTAATCTTATTGATATAAGCACTGTCTTTGTCTCGCCAGTAACGCGGATCTTCCATCATCTTGCGTAAGGTTTGTTCATTTAACTCCCCTTCATAGCCCTTATCTTTGCTAAGCATCGGTTCGTTAGACGACATCATCTTATACAAGGCTATTACGCCTTCAGCCGTCGAGCCTAAAGCGTCATAGACGTCCCCGCTCAAATTTTGTTTTGCCCAAGCCGAAATTTGACGCGATACTTCATCAAATCTCTCTCGTCCACCAAAATAATTGGTCAGCTTGGCAAGTTGTTTTTGAGCCTCAAAGTTTACGGTCAACTGGTCTAAAACCGGTATGACTCGTTCATTGGCCAGGTCATAGACAAATTGTGCTTGGTCATTGGTAAAGCCATGTTCATAAAACTGTTTGAACAATTCTTCATCATGATCCAACAATTCGTTTGGGATTTTTATCTGATATTTATCATAGCTTTCCGGCATATTGCGGTTGTGCGTTTCTATCAGATTTTCATCTCTCATGGCCATAGAGTTATAGTCATCTATCAATTCTTGCAGTTTTACACTTTGAGTGGCTTCATCCCAGAATTTGGGCGGCAAATTCGCCGGTTTCCCTTGTGCCGAGGCTGAAGGACCTGAACTCTGCTGGGCTGCAAGATTCATTTCGTTGAGGTTTTCAACTGGTCTTTCTTTCATGTCTTTTCCTTTCTTTGGTTAATTTTCGTCTGATATCTTGTTTTGAATTATTGAAACCAGATGTCTTTGTCCTTCCAGATGACGTAACGCATCCGAAGAACTTTCCGGTCCCAAACATCGCTCCTGTGTCAGACGTTTTAGGTAAGAGAGGACTATTCTCCCTTCCCTGCTCGAAAAGCATTTTATAAATGCTTCACGAATCTGTGCTTCCGACATTTGTCGGGTATCATACGGCTGCATTCTCTGGCTCCGCTACTTCAGGCTCAGAGGTGAGCGGTGTTTCCCTTATCAACTGCGATGGGACGCAAAGGGTTTTGCCCAACCATCTGGAGGCTTCTTCCACATTGACCGCCGCTAAGGCATCTGTCCCAAAGGTGGCAAGCATTGACACCCACTCGCTGACATTGGTAATATCCTTGCGGGTTTGCGCCAAAGCCAGAGGCGATTTATACTGCAAATCAACAATCTTCCCATCTAAGTCAAAATTCGGAATATCCCCACGACGACGTAAAATTTGGAAGGCTCGTTTTAAAAGCGGCGTCAGTAATTCCGATTGCAGACGCCCAAAAGTCGCTCCTAAAATGCGTGCAACTTCTGCAGAGCGTTCCAAAACTTCCGTGGCGGTCATATTCGGAGTGGCAATTTGGGCTAATCTGTCAGCCAGTAATGAATGATTTATTCTTTGCCGCAAATCAGAAAGTATGAGTTGCGAAACATCAAAATTACCGGGGGCACTCAACGGCGTTAAACCTTTGGAGCCTACCGCTTTGGGGATAATTGCCCCCGGAACGAGTTTGATGTTGTCCGGATTTAATATGCCATCGTCATCTGCTTGCCAAATACCAGTTACAGAAATGGAGGCATTTTTCAAAATCAACTCCACTACCTTATTCGCAGTTTTAATATCCGGCAGAGCTTTCATGACTGGTGAACGACCATAAATTTCTCCCGGAGCTTTTAACCACCTAAAGTTAATAAACGGTGATGTTTCAAATATACCTTCTTTTAAGATACAACTATCTTCATAACCACTGTTTTCATCCCAAGCAAATGCAATATAATCATACCCACAAGCACCGGCATTGTAATTTCTCGGCATCACCGCCTCTATAACACTGAGCTGATACTCTCTGTCTTGCTCCAATCGCTCCTGCAAGAAAGGCGGAATTTCGGCCTCGGGAAAACGGGTGCGTATGCCTTCCAAATTGAGTTTTGAACAACGAAACGTGGTATCAATCTTGCCATCCGAACTTTCTTCAATGGCAATTTCTCTCAAAGGAACCGCATAAAAATGAAACGCCGTCGCCTCTCCAATCGCTGCCTCCTCAAACATTAAGCAAGCCGTACCGACTGTTACCAAATCTAAATAACATTGGTGAACCTCTACCGCAAAATTGGAATGTTCAAAATTTTGCAGCATAATTTCTGAGGATTTATCCAAAATCGGCGCAACTTGTTCTTGTTCAATGGGACTAAGCTCATTACCTGGTCTTAATCCAAACCATTTAGCCCAAGGAGGTGTTAATTCTGAAAGTAACGATGAGGCTAACTGATCCACCGCATCAGGTGCCGTGCCATCAAACAAACACAAATTTTTCTTGGAGCCTTGCGGTGCTTCGTAGCCAAAAGAGCTGACATTTTCTCTTAGCGGGAACGCATATTCATAGCATTCTCGCCAATGCTCCTCCCAATTTTGTTTTCTTTCAGCAGCCTTTTTATAACGGCTTACCAATTTTTCAAGTTGCAGCTCCATCTTTATTCTCCCAAGAGATTTTTACGTTTGAGATTGTCTTCCTTTTCTCCCAAAATACCATTATAAGAAGTGCGAATTGTTCCTTCTTGTCCTCGACGTTGACGTGCTATGTTTTCTTGTTTTTCTTGTTCCGTATTGTTTTGGGCTTCTACTTGAGTATCAACAACCGGAATTACCGGCTGTTGTATTTTTGGTGTGCTGAATATTTTATTAAATACTCCTCCCATTGTTTTTCCTTTCATTTGATATTGGTTTGATTGGACTTTGGAGCTGACTTTGAGGTTTGAGTTTTTTTCTCGGTGAAGTTGGAACTTTTAACCACTGAAATTCCCATAACGCCCAAAGCCATACTCCAAAGCGATGTTGTTTCAACAAATGCCATAATAATTTTTTCCGCTCGTGGGTGATTTATCCAGACAACCCAACATATCGTGCTCATTTGCAGAACCCATGTCAGACATACCGAATACCCAAAAAGCGGACGCCAATTGCGCTCCCAAGACGAACCATGCCTCTTTCGTCTTAAAAGCGCGCTGCCACAAAAAAAATGACGCATGATTTTCATCAGCGTCATCGGTGCTTTTGTTTTAAAAATCATTTATGTCTCTACATCATTGTAAAAGAGATGATGCCCTATCTCGGCGCAGGGTATTTTTCCCCTTGCCCAAGAAGGATTGGTGCTTTTGGTGTGATAATGCGTGGCATGCGACGTGTTATCTTCCAAAAGTCCCGAAATTGCTCTGCCTGCAATGCGTTTGCAAATACAAAAGATAATATCCGTATCTGTAACCCTTTGTATCAGAGCATAGTTGGAATCAGACTTGTTCCAACACGAAAATTGGTAGGGACAACGACATATTCCTTTTATCGTATTGCCCCACCAATAACGTCCTTTCCTTCGGCTAAAAGCCAAACGGTTTAATACAACTGAGGCGACAGCTTCCATTCCGGATATGCTCTCGCCTCGTGCCTCCCCGTAAATCGTACGGGCTAATGTGTCTAAGTCTTCACTCATCTTGACCTCCCGACATCATCGAGTTTTTTCTCAATCCTTAACAAGTGGTTGGTTAAACGATTTTCAACATCTTTCAGATAGCCCGTGGAAACATAGTTTCTGGCGACATGTAATTTGAAATCGGCTAATGATTCTTTACAAATATCCACCCTGCCCTCCGTATGATTTTGAGTGGCTAGGAGTTGTTCCTCCATTTCTTTTCTTTGTTTGACCAACATCCGAAAAACTGCTACAAAAAGAGGCAACTCAATCATTGCTATCCAGTTTATCAATTCATTAAACATCTTCAACTCCCTTATATGTTAAAATTGGTTTGTGCCTTAAACTGACCGGAGCTTCCTTGCCAAGAGAAGCGTTTATAGTCCCCTCCGTCCGAATAATTTTGCGTGAATCGTATCGGCTCAGATGACAAACAACCGGCGACGGCGTCTAAACCATCATCATGAACGCTGCCTTCCGTGTTCCACTCCCGCATTTCTTCAATAAACGGCGTGTTCCATATTCGGCGGTGGGCATTCAGTGCTCTGTCGGCCAGCAAAACTTCAAACGCCTCCAAAATACGGGCGGCTTTATTGGTTGACGAATACATTTCTAAAACCGCCGTACGAATCTTACGCCTTTGCAGGGTCTGCTTTAAGATACCGGGTAAAAACTTGCCAATGCCGTTTGCTTCAACCCGAATGGACGGCAGATGATTTCGTTCAATAAAATCAGCAACCTTTTCACACTGAAGCGAGGCTTGATTGTCTTGCGACTGAGCTACCAGTTTAATGTATTCCACATCATGGAGCCAAAACTTTCCCTCCTCATCGGTAAATACACAGGCTATGACGCTGTTATCTCCCGAGGAGGAGGCAAAAGACGGATCCCACCAGCAAGATGCCGAAAGCAATTTTTTATCGCCCAAGTGCAACACCTCTCGACCATTGGCATAAGTTTGGGTCAGCTCCAAATTGTAAACACACAATCTTTCTGGATTGAGTATGCAATCTCGGAAATTAACCGGCTGCAACATCATTTGCGATAGAAACTTATTTTCTCCAGAGCGTTGCCTTAAAGAGGCTATTTTTTCTACCGAAAATCGCTCAGGCCAACTGCTTTGATTTTTCTTGTCCAAAATCGGTATTTCCAATTTTTTGAAATTAAGCAAAAATGGCTCAATCTCCGGACGTGATTTATCATAGTCAACCTGGTAAATGGTGTAAAACGTATGCGGTGTTCCGATGTATAACTGCATGCCTTCAGGTGTTAGAATATAGTCCAACTCCTCGAGTTTTTCCCTTAGCTCAATCCGTTTGAGCGGCGTATCACAATTTTTGGGAACCTCGACGTCATCACAAATAATCAAGTCAGCACGAAGACCCGTGATATTGGCACCTATTCCTTTGGCCAACATTGATGGGTCGCGTAACTCCATATCCCGCCTAATGGTAAATTGGTCGGACGCCCACTGCTCCAACTTTTCGGGCTTGAGCGATAGGGTTAGCGGATGTTGCTCAATGATGCGTTTAACATTGCGCACCATTTTCTTGGCTAAAGCGTGGTCTGCCGCCATTACCAAAATTCTGGTTGAGGGTTTGGTGTACAATACCCAGGCACAAAAAAGGCCGACAATGGTGGATTTGCCTGAGTTGCGAAATGCCATCAGTAATCCTTGTCGGTCTTGCTCGCTTTTCCACATCATACTCAGCCACTTGGCTATTTTGCGTTGGTGTTTAGGGACTTTCAGATTTTGCAGTTTGAACCAGATAAAAATAAATTCGTAAAAACTAATCTGGTTCATCTTCCGCACCGTCCAATTCAGCTCTCGCTTCCGCAAGCAATTTTAGAATATCTTCCGTGCCCGACGAAGTTGTATTTTCTGATGTTCCGTCTTCCGTCCACTTGGCCAGCTTTAACAAAGTTTCAGCATGGGTAACTGCCGATTTACAGGCGCTGTGGTGTGCACTAAAACCTTTGGCATCTTCGGGAATCGGTCTTTCCGAAAATGTTTCATAACTCTCTAACACCTGTGAAACCTTCTCGGGAAGAGTCTTTTGCAAATTTTTCTTTAAGGACTTCAATGTCTTGGACTTTTTGAAGTGCATTTTAACTCCTTTCTTCTTACAGGTTTTGGGATATAAAAAAATTCGCTAAGACTTAACGTCTTGCGAATCTGACTTTGTTTTGGGCACACTAATAGCAAGTGGCAATTTTGTATGTAGCAAATTTTTTTTCGTTTGTCAAGAACTTTTTCCTACAATTTTTAATATTTTTTTATAAAGCTGCCATGGTGTATGGGTGAAACAATCGTGTAACCCTATGACACGCTTTACAAATTCAACACAGGTAAAGAAAGATAACGGCGCACATTTTAGCGGGGCTTGGACTATCTCTATCGGGCATAAAATAACTTTCCGACTCCGACGAACATAATCGGCAAAATCAAATGTAGCAGGATATTCATAAACAAAAACAGATGTTTGATTAGATAAAGGATTAAGCTCCACCCAGAGCCCGCTTCCTCGGAGCTTTAACAAAATATAGCAATGCCTGAATCCGGGCTTGAGGAGTCTTAACCACCATAAAGTCGTGTTATCGGCAAAAACAACGTAACATTGCTCGCAATCCTTGGGGGCAAATACATCCAACCTCATAGGCTAATTATTCCCTTAGACAAAAGCCAGCCTTCCAGTGCGTGCAAGCCTTCATCCCAGAGTCTGATTTCGCTTCTTTTGGCGCGATAGTGGTAATAGGGCGAGCACTCAAGCTGTCCCCATTTAACCATTACCCTAAGGTGGCGATTGGTGATTTGATGGTTTAGCTTCATCTTCTTTATGATGCGATAAATATCCGCCACTTCACAATTTCTGATTTTTCCTTTGAAATCATTGCAGGAACGCAATCCGCCATCTCTTGCCATAACACAGCCGCAAAACCAAAACCAAACCTCTTCAGCGTTTTCAAAAGGCTCATAATCCTCTCGCATTTAGTAACCCCCAGTTTCATTATTCTATCTTAACTAATCGTTAATTGTTATTGTTATATATTAGGTTGTAGGAATTTCAACATAAAAAAGAATTGATTCCTAATATTTTTTGTTGTATAGTTATCACATATTATCTCTAACCCTGAGAAAATAAGGAGGAATTATGGAATACGAACAAGTTTGGGATGCTGTTGATAAGTTGGCAAAATTACATGGTCTATCCCCTTCGGGCTTGGCTAAAAAAGCCGGTCTGGATGCTACAACTTTCAACAAAAGCAAACGTATGCGTCATGATGGAAAAAAACGCTGGCCTTCCCTTGACAGCATTAATAAAATTTTGGAGGCTTGCAATATTTCTTTTGAGCAATT
The DNA here is from genome assembly GCA_949295995.1 of uncultured Pseudomonadota bacterium. Taxonomy (GTDB): domain Bacteria; phylum Pseudomonadota; class Alphaproteobacteria; order RF32; family CAG-239; genus Scatocola. Next base: position 46,488 of record CASFNK010000063.1, on the reverse strand, counting down.
CTATCAACTCATTGATGAAGATTTAACTCCTAAACCTAATGGTATTCCTTTTGTTACTTATTCAGATTTATCTACTCATGCCTCAATCAAAACATCTAAACTGCTTACGGAAAAGTGGGATAAGGTTCAATTTCCGGACAGTAGCGTAAACCTCTATGCAATTAATTTGGACACGGCCGATTTTGAACCTCTTTACCGTAAAGGAAGTACTTTGGTGGCAACTAAAGATCTCGAAGTCAGAAAAGGGGACCGCGTCATTGTGTTGCTTCATAATAAAAATCCTTTAATTAAAGAATTTAAACACCGTACTACTTCCACAATCGTTTTTGGCGATATATTAAATCCAAGCCAGGAAACACAGGTCAAAATAAATGATATCAGACTCATTAATCGAATCGTTTGGGCTGAACAATAATGACTGATAAAGGTTATTTTTATTTAAGTCTTAAAGCTCTTTGGGCGAAAGAATTAAAATTTGACATATTCCCTATCAAAAGTGATATTTCTTGCTTGCCCTCCTTGGATAGAATTTGCTATAAGTACACTAAGGAAATTGCAAAGCAGAGAACAAATTTGTCTCATTGCAATGTCTTACAGAATCATTTGCGGCTCTATCGCGACTATGCTTGTAAATGCTTGGGAGATAAAATCTTATGAGGTTCTTTCGAAAAAAGAGATTCATTATCAAGGGCGAAAATAACTCCTTTATTACTCCCAAAGATTGCCGCAACGAACTTTTGAAATACGGTTCCCTTAAAATTGATGGCAACAATAATAAAGTTGACATCGGAGGTCCTAACTATCTGAAATTTACAGACATTAATATTACGGGTAATAACAACGTCGTCATTTTGCCGGCGGGTTGTTACGGAAAACTGCATTTGGATATCAGAGCATCAAATACTTTAGTCAAAGTCGGGCTTAGAACCGGCTTTATGGGAACCGATATTGTTTTGCAAGAAAATAACAGTCAGGTTATTATTGGCGAAGGCTGTATGTTTGCCAAAGAAACAAGGCTTTATTGCTCCGATTTTCACGCGGTGATTGACCCCTTATCAAAAATGCCTCTTAACCAAGGGAAAGAAATTATTATCGGAAATCATGTGTGGCTCGGAGAAGCCGTCAAAATTTTGAAAAACTGTCATATATGCGATAATGTTATTATTGCTATCGGGGCTATTGTTACCAAAGATTTGACTACTGAGCATGCTATGTTTGCGGGAAACCCTGCAAGCTGCAAGAAAACAAATATTGACTGGGTGGAAGAGGCTTATGACCAAGCCTTGATTAACTGGAAAGATACAAAACATGAAACTCTTTAAAAAACTCATCAAAATTAAAGGTGTAAACAATCAAATTCTATCGCCCAAAATAAAGGGCAATGGTTTTTATGATCGTAGTCCCGTAAAAATTATCGGCAACAATAATGTCCTGAATATTCATTCTAATAACCAATTCTATAAATTAGAACTCATTATTAACGGTTCCAATAACTCCATTTCTATTGATGAAGGGTGTTGGGGCTCCCTAAAAATTATTATTGATACCGATAATACTCAAATCAAAATCGGAAAAAATTGTATTTTCAGAGGTACAGAATGCGGCTTATGGGAAAAAGGAAGCTCCCTTACTCTGGGAGATGAATTTATGGCGGCTAAAGATACCAGACTATATGTGTCAGATTTTCACAGTATTATTGATATCAACACAATGAATGCCATTAACCAAGGAAAAGAAATTTCTATCGGTAATCATGTGTGGATTGGAGAAAGAGTGATGGTTCTCAAAAATAATACAATTGCCGATGATGTGATTGTTGCGGCGGGAAGTATTGTTACTAAAGATTTGACCGAAAGCCACTCGATTTATGCAGGGAATCCCGCTCGATTGGTTAAGTCTGATGTTACTTGGGCAGAAGAAAAATTTGACATTTATCAAGCTAAAAAGAAGGCTAATTCTCAAGTTTAGATAATATTCTTTCCAATTGAATAACAGCCTCTTCTGGCGGTAATGACAAATTGAGCTTGTATTTGTTATCAATCATGCAGATACCGCTCTTCTCATCATACTGACAGTAAGGCGTGGAAAAACTTTGTCCGTAAACATCCGAATCGTCAATATGAATATCTATCTGGTATTTTTTGCAAAATTTGGCCTTGGCCGTGTTCCACAACTTATCATCGACGTGGAAACTTCCATCGGGAAAAAATTTAATTTCTCCTTTTGCCGCATAGTAATCCATTATGGCAAAAAGCTCATTATAACGTATTCCCCAACCTTTCAAAAAGCAGGCTATTTTTTCGGCAGGTCCTCCGGTTATAATATATATTTTATGCCCTCTGGAAGTGGCCATTTCCGTAAAATCTTTAAAATAAGAGGGGTGGCGATTAATCACACCATGAAAATCTAATCCTATTTTCAAAAAACGCTCAGTTGTCATTATCATTTCCAAACAGTTCGTTTAATTTATCTTTCAGTGAGCTCGGACTTAATGCCGATAATGGGTTAATATCAATATCAGCATCTTCTAAATTGCCGGTTACCGTATAATTTGCCGCAAAAACCGTGCCGTCCTTTCCGACCAATAGGCTCCCTACTAAAGGTATTTTACCCAACATCGTATTCAGACTATATGCCGGCGCAATAACCCCATTGACATTCACCTCGTCAAACCGGCGGTCGTAAGTTCCGGTCGCCGTAATTCCTACAACATCACCAAAGGCTTTGGCGTCTTTGAGGCGAAGTTGTTTGTTTTGATACTCAAACGGTGCGTCCAGATGTGAGAATTTTAACCCCTCTCCTTTTAATAAATCTACCATACCGCTGAATGAGGCAACAGTCAGTAATTTGGCTATAACCGGAGTATTATAAATACTAAAGTTGCGTATCTTGGCATGCCCGATAAAGGTTTTGTCTTTGGCGCGACGGGCTTCAATCTGAATAATACCATTCTGCATATTGTCATATACCCTTAAAGCCTTTAACGTCGAACCGGCGTCATTACTATCTACTGAGAGCAAAAATTCATTATTCGGACGCGGAACATAATCAAACTTAATACGTTTTTGTTGATTGTTACTGAAGTTCCCTATCAAGTGAATTTCATTAACCCCTATCCCGTTTCTGAGCTGGGCGGAGCCTGCAAAATTGGTTATCGGCATTTGAGGATTGGTCCATAAGCTATTTACGGCAATAAATACATCCGTATCGGTAACTTTTTCTAACTCATCGTCTTCTTCCGTACTCGCGACTACCGTATTTTTATCTATCTTTATTTTATTCTCATTTCTTTCAAAAAACGGCGTCAAATCGTAGCTTGCTCCAGAAACATTAATCTTGACCATTTTCTTAGGCGTATAACTAAAATCTATTCTCGCTTTAGCTGATGTTTTCGGACCCTTTATCTCACTAATGTCAACCGTCTTCATGTTTCCCTGAGAATCTAATTCTACTTTACCTGATAGCTTAAAATCGTTCTTAAACAAAGAAAATTGCGGTATCGATACCAGTTTATTGTTATATAAATCTAAATTCATGGTTAAATTGCCGGGAACATCCAAATTCTTCTTAAAACCTAAAAACGAAAAATCAACCGCCATTTTATCCAGTTGCGCATTAAGGCTTATTGATGTCTTGGAATCATCATAAACCGTAATTTCCGAATCTATCATCGCGTAGCCATCCACATAAGGAGGGTTCAAAATTGAGGTATCTACCCCTAAGGTTTGTTTGGCGGCATTGTTAAATTTAAAGGCTAATTTATACCGGCTTTGATATTTTTTCGCTGAGAAATTTTCATTCCATACCAATTGTAAGGGGATATTTTCCAGCTTGGCATCTCCTGTCAAAGAAAGACCTTGATTGTTGACCTTCAAGACTAATGAATCTGCTGTTAATGTTTTGTCTTGAAATACTTTCGGAAAACGCACATTTTTCAAATCAGACAAAACTTGTACTTTTACTTCATCGGTGTCGAGGTCATTTTTTAATTCAAAATTTAATTTTAATTTGGTGTCGGCTTCCCCTATGATAGCGTCTGGTTTCAACCCCATTTCCGAAGTATAGCCTAAAGGCGGATTATCAATTAAACGTAAAGCATCACTCACGCTGGAATTAAGCTCCAAATCAATATCGGCGTAATTATTATATTTATCCAAATCATAGAGACGAACATAACCGCCTGTTAAAATAACTCCCTTTGAGGCTCCTTTATCGACATTTATTTTTATCGTATCTTTACTAAAGTGGGCTTGACCGTATAAATTGGCAATATCGGGCATACCGCGCAGATAATTCAAATTCGTATCAATAATATTGCCCTGACCGTCCAAATCGGTTAAACTAAAGGCTTTGGCTTTTTCATCCCAACCAAAGCTAAAAGTAAATTTTGCATCTGCGATTTTCCCACCATATAGGCTATCTTCACACCAACTCCAAGCATCCTCCGAAATATATTTCGGCCAGTATTTATAGAGGTCATCAAACTTTATTTCTTTGATGAAAGTGGAAACTTTTACTGTTAAATCCTTTTGCGCTCCCGCTAGAAGATATTGCTTAAAACCTGTTATTGCTACATCTATTTTGGCTTTTTGTTCACCTAAATCAAAACTCGCATTATTTATGTGAATATTATTAAGCCCGCCATTAATATCCCCTTCCAGTAAAAAGGCCGAAACATCGTAATTATATTCTGAATTCTCATTAAAGATAATGTTGCCTTGTCCGCCTTCAAACTGAAAAGCAATTTTTTCAAAAGCGGTATCCACACTGGTCATTATATCATCTTTGTGCTTTATCACCTCATTGAAATTTATCAGTGTTGAAATGCGCCCGTTGACGGGTAAATTAATTTTATATAATTCTTTAGCGGTTTGTGGTTCCAAAAATGTTTCGGCCAATGCATCAGGTACCAAGTCGGAAAAATAAAAATCTAAGGCCAACTTGTTGTTTAAGGTACGATATTCACCCTCAAGTCCAACCGAGGCTATTTGATTGCGTAATTTTATCAGAGCGTTTACTTCTGTCGTAATATTGGTGAGATTTCTCTCTAAATGATAATTCACATCCGTAAACACCCATTTGCGTCCCAAATCAACTTCGTGCAGTTCAACCGCCGCATTACGGATTGATATTTCATTTATATAGCTTTCGGGATACAGATTATCGTGGGAATTAAAACGTTCAATAAAATCCTCAAAGGCGTCAAAATAATAAGCAATTTTCTTCTGGTTCACTTCTTCGGTTTTAGTCTTATCTACTCCGTAAGTGTTAAAGATATAAACACTCGGATTATTAACCACCATGGAACTCGGTGCAATTACACCTCTTAATAAGGCTCGGATACTAAAAGATACAGAGGTTTTTGGTGCGTTTATTATTAAACTTTCGTCTGATTTTTTATATACAACATTGTTAGCGATAATCTTTATCGGCTGAATTGAACGAACCAACTCAATATTCACACTTTCAACACTTACCTTATATTGTGAATCATCATGATTAAGCGCGCGAATCATATAAGGTTTTAAAAACGGTAATTCTATCGGTCCGCGATAAAGCTGCCAAATAAAAAGCAACAGCAGACTTAAAAATACCACCCCAATATAGTCAATGATTTTTTGGGTGATGTATAATTTAGTCGATACTTTCTTCATTGACCTTTAACCACCCTTTTTCATTGGCTTTCATCCAACTCAATATATCCAAATCATTACGGAAATTAAATAAATTACTGTGTTTGCCGTTTTCATAAATAATTATCTGTTTGGGCTCGGAGGCATAATTATACAAATTTTGCGCCAGAGCGACGGGAACAGTGGTATCAATACTTCCGCCCATAATCAGAATCGGGGCGTCGATGTCGCCAATCATTGATAAATTATCATATTTATCACGCATGATAGCCTCAAATGGCATTGGAATAGGTACAACCAATTGTGCAACATTAAGCAGGCTATCAAACGGTACTTCCAAAATCAGCCCCGCAAAAGGATGTTTCTTTTTTTGCAATTTATAGACACTGTTGACAGCCATGTGCGAACCCAATGACATTCCGTAAACATAGATATCTTCATTTTCATAACCTTGCGAATGAAGGTATTGAACTGCCGCAATGGCATCGTTTTCCAAATTGGTTTGCGTGATGGTGCCGGGAAGACCTCCAAAACCTCGATATTCAGGCAAAAATGTACCGTATCCTGCTTCTTCAAAGGTTTTTAATTTATGGTAGAATTCTTCAATGTTATAAGAATTTCCATGCATAAAAATCACCACCTTATTTTGAGAGGAATGAGGCTTGGTGTACCATGCAAACAAAGGTGTGCCATCTGTGGAATTATAGGTTACTTCACGCGCCGGATAGCCATATTTGTGAGCGTGCGTAATGTCTGATGGTGTGGACGAGGGATTGTAAAAGAAAAGTTGCGGAACAACCAATACCAATCCGCAAGTCAAAAGATAAGCACTGGCAAAAAGTCCTAAAAGCCAACAACCGATTTTTTTTAATAATTCCATTATTTCCCCACTTTGGCTGCTAATGCCGCCGACAAAAATAAATCTATATCTCCATCCAAAACCGCTTTGGTATCTGATGTCTCTGCTTCGGTACGCAAGTCTTTCACCATTTTATAGGGTTGCAAGACATAAGAACGGATTTGGTTGCCCCAGCCGTTATCACCCTGCGCATCCCGTATGCCTTGAGCTTCGGCTTCGCGTTTTTTCAGCTCAATTTCATAAAGGCGCGCTTTCAACATTTTCCATGCGGCATCGCGGTTTTGAAATTGTGAACGCTGCGTTTGACAAGAGACTACTATGCCGGTCGGAATATGCGTAATTCGAACAGCAGAATCGGTTTTGTTAATATGTTGTCCTCCGGCACCAGATGAACGATAGGTGTCTATACGGCAATCCGCCTCATTGATTTCAATGTGAATTTCATCATCAATCACAGGATAAACCCCTACAGAGGCAAAGCTGGTATGGCGGCGTGCGTTGCTGTCAAACGGTGAAATGCGAACCAAACGATGTACCCCGCTTTCGGATTTGAGCCAACCGTAAGCATTGTGTCCGCAAATTTTGATAGTAGCAGATTTCAGACCGGCAACATCGCCTTCGGTTTCTTCGACATATTCTACTTTATAATGATGGTCTTCCGCCCAGCGGGTGTACATTCTCAGCAACATCTCCGCCCAGTCTTGCGCCTCAGTTCCTCCACTGCCGGAATGTACCTCCAGGAAAGCGTCATTGGCATCGACCTCTCCGCAAAGGAGTGCTTCCAGCTCTCCTCTTTTGGTTTGCTCTTTGAGGTGGCTGAGTTGCTGTAAACATTCTTGAACGGTGGCTTCATCATTCTCGGCTTCGGCCATTTCCGCCAAATCAGATAAATCCTGTAGGTTATGTTCCATCTCTTGGAAGTTGCTTAAATTTTCTTCTAAGGTGTTTTTTTCACTCATCAGCTTTTGAGCTTTGGCGGCATTATTCCACAAATTTGAATCTGAACTAAGAGAGGTTAATTCATCTAACCGAATAAGAGCGTTATCATAGTCAAAGAGACCTCCTCAGCAGCTCCAATGACTGCTTTATCTCTCCAATTATCTCTACTAATTCTGCACGCATTTGTCTTTCCTAATACTCTGTTCCCATTTGAAAATCATCACTCTCATCCACACCAAAGACTTTAGCTGTATCTTCCAAAGAATGTGCAGGTTTCTCACTTTCGCCGATAATCCGTTGCTTGTTTTTGTTGAAATCAAAATCAGGTTTTAAGGCTTCAAAAATTACTGAGGTATCGTTTGGAGTTGCCGGTTTACCGGTTTTACTGTTGATACGAACCAATTTGATACCTTGCGGAATACGGAATGGAATGTCCGGTTGTCCTTGGAGAGCTTCTGCCATATAGTCATAGAATATCGGTAAAGCAACCGAGGCTCCGGTTTCTCTACGTCCAAGTGAGCGTGGATTATCAAATCCAACATAAGTTCCGACAACCAAGTCAGGAGAAAATCCCATAAACCAACCATCCTTATTGTCATTAGTGGTTCCGGTTTTTCCTGCAAGGTGGCGTTTTAACTGACGTAAGCGTGCACCGGTACCGCGAACGGCAACACCTTCCAATATCGAAGTCATTTGATATGCTGACATCGGGTCAACGATTTGTTCTCTGTTGTCGGCAATTTCTGGAATAGGTTGATTATCCCATTTGTCTGCCGTGCAACCTTTGCATTCTCTTTGGTCGTGCTTGTAAATGGTTTTACCATTACGGTCTTGAATTCGTTCAATAAAGTAAGGTTCAACCTTTTTGCCGCCGTTGACCAAAACCGAATAAGCACTTGCCATATCTATTAAGCGTGTATCGCCCGCGCCCAAAGACATTGACAACAATTCAGGCAAATTCTTGTTAACACCAATGCGTCTTGACATTTCAGATACTTTATCCATACCGACATCTTGCGCCAGACGTACCGTCATCAGGTTACGCGATTTTTCTATTCCTTCGCGCAAGGTCATCAGACCATAAAATTTCTTGGTATAGTTTTCCGGTTTCCAACGTTTTTGCCCAGCTCCTTGGTCAAGTACAAACGGGGCGTCCAAAATCAAATCCGTCGGAGAGTATCCGTTTTCAAGCGCCGTTAAATATACAAAGGGCTTGAAAGACGAACCGGTTTGACGATAAGCCTGTGTGGCTCGGTTAAACTGTGATTTGGCAAAAGAATAACCTCCGACTACCGCCAAAACTTTACCGGTATGCGGGTCCATAACAATCAAGGCACCTTCAACATCCGGAATTTGGCGTAATTCGTAGCTGTTTGCTGCTAAATTTTTGCTTGTTTTGACTTTTTCCGATGCAGGCTCAACAAAGATAACATCTCCTTCTTTTAACACTTCCGTTACGGACTTGGGCGCATAGCCAATACCTTGTTTGGCTAAATTTTTTCTCGCCCAAGAAAGAAGTTGCAACGGGATTATGCCTTGTTGACCATCAACCGTTTCTATCGCGGCTTGATTGGCTTCAACTTTCAAAACAATCGCCTTTTGCCAGGTTTTATCCGCACCGGCAGGTGCTTTAAATTCTTTCAACGCATTTTGATAGTCTTCGTTTAAGGCAATATTGGTAAGAGGTCCACGCCAACCGTGTCTTAAATCATAATTTTTGATTTGTTGCTGGAAGACTTTAGTGGCAAGTTCCTGTAATTTCGGATTAATGGTGGTTCGGACAATTAATCCTCCTTCATACAGGGCATCAGAGCCAAATTTATCACTGATTTCTCTTCTGACTTCTTCACTGAAATATTGCGCGCTTTTTACAAATTCAGCATTTTGAGTGATAGTAACAAGCGGCTTTTGCTTGGCTGTAGCACCTTCATCCGGGGTGATATATTCATCTTCAACCATACGGTCTATTACCCAGTTACGACGTGCAACAGCCGCATCGTATTTGGTTTTGGGATTATAGTTATTCGGTCCCTTAGGCAAAGCCGCCAAATATGCCATTTCTTCAATGGTGAGTTCATTCAATGATTTGCCGAAATAATTCAATGCGGCGGCGGCGACACCATAAGAACGATTACCAAGATAGATTTCGTTTAAGTATAATTCCAAAATATGGTCTTTGGTGAAGGCTTGCTCCATACGGGTTGCTAAAATGGCTTCTTTGAGTTTACGAATATAAGATAATTCAGAGCTCAGCAAAAAGTTTTTGGCTACTTGTTGAGTGATGGTTGAGGCTCCCGCCGGACGACGTCCCGTGCCAATGTTTTTGATATTTCCAAGTATGGCACGAATAATGCCGACATAGTCGATACCAGAGTGTGAGTAAAATTTTTTATCCTCAGCGGCAATAAACGCGTTTTTGACTTGATCGGGTATCTTATCTACGGGCACAAAAATTCTCTTTTCGGCGGCATATTCCATCAATAATTGACCATCACCGGCATAAAGACGGGTGGTTACGGCCGGTTCGTATTTTGCCAATTGATGATAGTCCGGTAGTTGTTCGGAATATTCCCATAAGGTTGTGATAATCAAGACTACGGCTATTACCGCAAAAAAGAAAAACGTGCTGAGCAGAGAAGATAACGTCTTAAACATGAATTATTCCACTTTTACTTTTAGCTTCACAAAATTAGCTTTAATCTATTACAATTTATAAAAAAAGCAAAAAGAAATTTGCTTTTCACAGGCAAAACTTGAATTTATGTTAATTATCCTCAGAATACGGAGGCGTGTTGCATATTATCAAAATATTTTTCAACCGCTTTGCTGGTCGATACCGCCAACTTTTGGCGATAGCTCTTTTGCTTTAAGAGCTTTTCTTCGGTACGATTGGATAGATAGCCCATCTCCAGCAAAACTGACGGAACATCCGGAGCCTTTAGTACCGCAAAACCGGCAAAACGGTGGGTATTGTCTTTTAACTGTACGGACTTGCGCATTTCTTGAACCATAAAGGTAGCAAACTCTGAAGAACGGTTCATGGTTTCTCTTTGTGCCAGGTTGATTAAAATGTCGGAAACTTCTTTAGAATGCTCCAACAAATTTAGTCCGGCAACAACATCGACTTTGTTTTCGCGTTCTGCCAAAGCCTCGGCTTCTTTGTCTGATGCCGTTTCTGACAAGGTATAAACCGACAGCCCTTTGGCACTGCGATTGACAGCACTATCTGCGTGAATCGACATAAATAAATCGGCATTATGTTTACGTGCGATTTTGACCCTATCCCGCAGAGGAATAAATATGTCCGTACTGCGGGTTAGATAAACTTTATAGCCTTCTTTTTCGAGAATCGTTTTAAGCTCTTTAGCCATCGCTAACGTAATGTTTTTTTCATAGACTCCCGAGTAGCCGATTGCTCCGGGGTCTTTTCCGCCATGTCCGGGGTCAAGCACAACAACTTTCTTTTTGTTGACCACTCGCGCTTTTTCTTTATTTGATTTTGATGAAGAGTAGCTTCCGGCAAAAGAATTCTCCGTACTCAAAGCATATTTACTGCCAACTTTAGAAGCAAACTCTCTTTCGGATGCTATTGCAACGTCAACCACAAAACGCCAGCCAAAATTGCTTTGCGGCGCCAGCATAAATGCCTTTTTAACGATTACCGGCTTCTTCAAATCAAACACAATTCTGGTTCCGTCCACGCCAACGGTCCCCAACCTCGGCGCAGAAAGCAAATTGTTTTTATCTTGCTGTTTTTCTATTTTTGAACTTACGGGAACATTAAACGTATCAACCACAAGCCTTTTAGGCTCGCTTAACAAAAATACCTTGTAATCAAATTTACGGTCTGCGTCAAAAACTATACGAACATTGCCAACGCCTTGCCCGATACGCATTGAACTGATACCCGCAGCCTGTGCCGAATTAATATATAATTGCCCCAAAACAGCTAAAAGCATCAGCTTAGCCGTTAGCAAAGTCATCTTTTTCAAAAAGCTGACGATATGAGGCAAAAGTCCCTTCATTGCAATAAATTCCACTTAGTCCATTATGGGAATAGTATAATCGATTACTTCTTACCAATCGGTTAAAAGTTTTTAATTCTTTTGCACTTTACATTTCTTCCCCAAAACTGGCAAGCAGATTTTTGCAATGCGTTTGAAAAAACTTATTGTGTTTTATGCAAAAATGTATATGCTGACTTTTAATTATATGCGCTATGCATCGGAATTTTGTTCATTTGAGAGTTTTCTCTCTGAACCACGTTGACAGGTGCGGTCAGTTGTACTGACGCCATATAAGTGAAAGATTTATACCGGAAGGTTTTTGCCTACAAACCCACAAATAATAAAGCAAACAATAAGCGGTTTGTCGGATGATTAAGAAAGAGAATATATACATTGGGGATTTTACCCCAAGATGAGATTTATGATGGGTGCGTTTGGTCGTTTGGGGACTTTTGTTTGCGTGCCGAGAAACATATACTTTCGTTCAACCTCTCCGGATTGTGGCAATCATTTCACAAATGAAAATTTGTGATAAAGGGAGAATTATTTATGACTAAAAGAATGCTGATTGATGACACTTGTGCCGAAGAAACTCGTGTCGTTATCGTTAATGGTAATAAAGTTGAGGACGTCGAATTCGAATCGACAACTCGCAAACAAATTAAAGGAAATATTTATCTTGCTAAAGTTATGAGGGTTGAACCTTCCCTGCAGGCCGCATTTGTTGATTATGGCGGAAACAGGCACGGTTTTTTGGCCTTTGGCGAAATTCACCCCGATTATTATAATCTCAGCAAAGAAGAATTAGCTGAAATTGATAAAGAAGTTGATGATATTATTGAAGCTAAAAAACAAGCCCTAAAAGAGCGCGAATTAGAAAGAGAAAGATATCGTGCCGAAAAAGCGGCTCGTGAAGAAGAACGCCGCGCAAGAGAAGCCGAAGAAATTGCAAGACTCGAAGCCGAGGCTCTAAAAGCTGAACAAGATGCACAAACTCAAGAAGCTCAAGAAAATTCAGAGATAAAAACAAGTGAACCTCTACAACTTGTTGCAGAAGATGCAAACTCCAATCAAAATTCAACAGATGATACTTCTTCATCGGAAGCTGCTCATAGCGAAAATGAAGCTGTTAAAGTTGAAACTTCCGAAGAACCCGTTAATGACCGCAAACATCCTCGCAAAAAGAGAATCCTAAAAAAACGCGCTCGCAAAGCATTGGAAGCCGCTCAAAAAGAAGAAGTTACAATATCAGATGCCGAAAATATTCCTGCTGCCGAAGAAAACAAAAGTGAGGCAACTGACGAGGATAAAGAAAAATTAGTAGTCATGTCAGCCGAAATTGAAAATTCTGATGATGTTATTTCCGAAGAAGTGGAAAACGAATCTAAAATTTCAACCACATCTCAGCATTTGGCCGAAGAAGATGTGGCTGAAGAAAGCGATGATGATGACGATGATGACGATGTTGAAACCAATTTTGAAATTCAACGCAAATTGCTCAGAATCCGTAAAATGTTCCACCGCAGTAAAATTCAAGATGTTATTAAAGAAGGGCAAACTTTATTGGTACAAGTGGTGAAAGAAGAAAGAGGAAATAAAGGTGCCGCCCTTACAACCTATTTGTCTTTAGCCGGACGTTACTGCGTGCTCATGCCTAACCGCATTAAAAGCGGCGGCGTGTCTCGCAAAATTACCAATGTTGCCGACAGAAAACGCTTAAAAGGTATTGTTAAAGAACTGCCGTTGAATGATGAAATGTCTATGATTGTTCGCACCGCCGGTGAGGAAAAAACCAAAGCAGATATTGTCCGCGACTATAATTACCTCATCAGAAGTTGGAACCAAATTCGTCTTGATGCCTTAAAGGCAAAAGCCCCTACTCTTATTCACGAAGAAGGAAACCTTATCAGACGTGCTTTGCGTGATATGTACACTAAAGATGTATCCGAAATTATTGTTGATGGTGAACAGGCTTATAAATCAGCCAGAGAGTTTATCAAAATCTTATCACCCAATAATCTGAAAAAAATAAAAGAAAATAAAAAGAATGAGCTACCTCTATTCCAAAGATTTCAGGTCGAATCGCAATTGGATAAATTGCATGATACAAATGTTCAACTCGAATCGGGCGGATATCTTGTCATAAATCCGACAGAAGCGTTGGTTTCAATTGATGTGAACTCCGGACGTGCTACCAAAGAAAAAGATTTGGAAGAAACTGCTCTGAAAACCAATTTGGAAGCGGCTGATGAAATTGCAAAGCAACTCAGAATGCGCAATTTGGCCGGTTTGGTTGTGGTTGACTTTATTGATATGGAAGACCCAAAAAACAATCAAGCCGTTGAAAAACGTATGAAAGAGGCGATGAAAAAAGATAGAGCCAGAATTCAAATTGCTAAAATGAGTTGTTTCGGATTGCTTGAAATTTCAAGGCAGAGAATGCATTCTTCTTTCTTTGAAAGCAACTATCAAGTTTGTCCGCATTGCCATGGTAAAGGTATTGTCAGAACGATTGAATCCGGTGCAATGTATATTTTGCGCTGTATTGAAGAAGAAGGTATTAAAAATAAATCTTCGAGAATTAATCTGTACCTACCAAGCGAATTTGCGGTTTATCTCTTAAACCAAAAGCGCAAGAATCTTTCGGCTTTAGAAGATAAGTATAATATGGAAGTTATTATTTGTGCCGATGATGCAATTAAAAATATTGCCGATTATCGTATTGAAAGAGTGAAGGCTGTTAAACAACTCACGGAAAATGCTAAATCTGAGAGTGTGGCTGAAAGCAATAGTGAAGATGCCAATATTTTGCAAAATTCAAAACCTGAGAAAAAATCTAAACGCGGGCGCCGCAGAAAAGACGAAACTCCGGTTGAAGCCGAAAAATCTTTACCTAATGACGTAAATGAGCCGTTACAAGAAAATTCTGAGGAAGAGACTCCTACAGAAGATGAGGTTTTAGAAAAAGAAGCTAATGATTTTGCTGAAAACGGCTATCAAGATAAAGGACGGCATTTTAACAATCGGCGCAGAGACAGAAGAAATCGTTTTGACAGAAGAGGTAGAAACAGAGGACGCAGAAATCGTGATAACGATAATGAGCAAGCAAATTTCTCTGACCATAAAAAAGAAAAAAGTGAAGCCTTTATCTTGTATAACAGTCATGAAGATATTGCTCCTCAACCTCAAGCCGAGGTAAAAGAAGGAAACGAACCTAAAGAAAAGGCAACTTGGTGGCGAAAACTCATCAAAAGTTAAATTTGCTTACTCGTTTGGAGCAGAAATCTAAAAGGCTGATTATCGGTATTTTACCGTTATTAGCCTTTTGGGCTTTAAGTACGCCGGCTTGCGCTCAAATCAGTATTATTTCCGATGAAGAAACCGAACTTTACTTGAGCAAACTTATTCAACCGATTTTTAAGTCTGCAGGTCTGCCGTTTAATCGAAACAAAATATACATTGTAAATGATGATAGCCTTAATGCTTTTGTAGCTGACGGAAATAATTTGTTTGTACACACGGGAACACTCATTAAAGCCGATAATGCCGAACAGCTCAAAGGCGTTTTGGCTCATGAAGTCGGACATATTACCGGCGGGCATATTTTACGACAAAAATTAAAAATACAAGATATTCAAGAAGCCTCTCTGGCTTCAATGGTATTAGCCGGTGCTCTAGGTGCTGCCAGTGGGCGCGGTGATGTGGCAATGGCGGTGATGATGGGTTCTCAAAGCTCGCTTCTTTCCAACTATTTGGCTTACCGCGTGGAGGAAGAAAGAAGTGCCGATGAAGCTGCCATCACTTTCTTAAAAAAAGACAATACATCTCCGCAAGGGCTTTTAGACTTTATGAAAAAATTGCAAAAGCAAAACACCCTTAACGGCGTGGAAGAAAGTTTATATTTCAGGACACACCCTTTGACTTCAGAGAGAATCATCTTTTTACAACAAGCAGCTAAATCCTCCCCTTACAGACCGGCAACCAATTCCGATGAGGCTTATTTGCGGGTCAAGGCTAAGCTCAGTGCTTTTTTATATGAGCCTAAGCAAACCTTTTTACGCTATCCTTTAACCGACGCCTCAATCCCTGCTCGCTACGCTCAGACAATTGCTTTTATGAAGAAATTGGATTTTAAGAACGCCCATAATATTATCGATGCTTTGATAAATGCAGAACCCAATAATCCTTATTTTCATGAAGTTAAAGCGCAAATTTATTTGGAGCAAGGAAAACTGCAACAGGCAAAAAATGAATATGAGATTATCCTTAGACTTCGCCCCAACTCAGCTCTGTTTCAACTCGACTGGGCGCAAGTGGTTTTAGCAGGAACCCCAACTTCTCAAGAAATTCAAGCTGTCATTAAGGCTCTTAATCAAGCCCTCATTCGTCGTTCAACCTCACAAGGTTGGCTCTTACTCTCTCAAGCCTATTATCAGGCAGGGCAACCGGCCTATGCCGATTATGCCGCGGCTGAGTATTCTTTGCGTATGGGAGAGCCGGAAGTGGCTTTGCGGCAAATTCAAAACGCAAAACGCCAAAATCCTAATACAGGTCTTACACTCAAACTTGAAGACTTAAAGCAGCGAATTAAAAACCTTTACCCTAAGATTGATGAGAAAAAATTCAAGTAAAAATCTTAATCTCTTTTTTTGAGCTCGTTCAAGATTTCGGTTGTGGGGGTGCGATAGGATAAATTACTTGGGCGAACAAAGCTCGGAATATCATCTTCGTCTCGCTCCAATGTGTCTTTCGGGGTTGTTACCTTTTCAATTTCCAAATTCGGAATTTCTACATCGGGTTTCGCTTGAAACAGACATTCCATACCGCTGACAGGCTCATAAAATTTATCTAAACTCTCTACTTTGGCTCCTCTGCCTAAATATAAGAATCCCCCCGAAACTTGTCGGCTATATATTTTCGCAATTAACTTTTGTTGAATGTCCGGTGCAAAATATCTCAAAACATAACGACAGAAAATTACATCATATAAGTCGCTGTGGGTTAACTCATCCAACAAATTATAGCGACGAAACTCAACCATTGAGGAAATATCATCGTTGATAACCCACTGTCCGTTTTCTTGATGAAAGTTCTCTAATATTTGACGCATATTAAGACCTCGTTGCACATCAAACTGACTATAACTTCCCTTCTGGGCACGCGAAATCGCATAGCTTGATATATCCGTGCCGATGATATCTATTTTCCAATCTCCTATTCCTTTGAGATAGTGCTTTAAGGCTATGGCTATGGAATAAGTTTCTTGTCCGGTGGAACAGCCTAAACTCCATATACGCAATTTTTTTGAACTACGGTTTATTTCGCGAAGTTGCGGCAACATATAAGTTTCAAAACCCTTAAATACAGGATAATCACGGTAAAAATATGTATCCGAAAGTGTGAGCGCTTCCACAACTTGCCATAATAAAGCTTTTTGCCCAAGTTTCAGTTCGGTTATTAATTCCTCAATTGAGGGATACCCTTTCTCACAGATAAAATTGTATAGTTTTTTATCAATAATGAAATACTTGTCGTTAGATAAATCCCAACCGGCATATTGTCTGAGAAGGCTTAATACATATTCAAAATCACTTTTCTTCATTTATTCTCCTAGACCAATCCCAGAATTGCTAACTTTGAGGTGATTATTTCTTCATCAAAAGGCTTTAAGACATAGTCATCTGCTCCGCTCTCAAGAGCATCTTTAATGATATCTATATCATTTAATGATGAACAAAAGATTATTTTTGGCTGTTTGGAAATTTTAGAGCTCCGAATTTTATACATGGCATCTATCCCATCCAAAACAGGTAAGCGGTAGTCCATGATGATAACATCCGGCTCATTTAACTGGCAGAGTTCAACTACTTCCTCGCCATCTTCCGCCTCTATCACATCAAAACCTAAATTGCCCATTATTTTATCGAACAACATTCGGATTATTTTCGAATCGTCTGCGACTAAACATTTGGACATCTCTATATTACTCCATTATTAAACCAAGCGTTGGTTCTTCTATAAATGTAACATTTCTCTTTTGTTTGGCTAACAAAGTTTGCAGATAAAAAACCGGCGCATATTGCGCAATATTGTTTTCCGGTTTATTACCTGACAACACTAATTTGATGTTTTTTATTTTTTCGGCAGACAGAGATGAAGATGCACTAATAATTACAGCCAGTTTGTCCCCTACTTCTCTGGCCTCTATTTGTCCTCCTTTTATCAAAGTATCCGCCAAAATCATTATTGCAACCATTGAGGCTCGCGCAAAACGAGGCGTATGTAATTCCAAGGCCAAAGATATCGGGTAATTTTGCGAGCCAAGCGTTTTGAGGTAGTTTTCGGTCGTAGCTCGAATGGTCATAAAATCTTCCAAATTGGCATTATTCAAGCCGAACGCCATACGAAAGAATTTTAGGCGTGCCGATAAAACCGTTGAACTGTTTTTGAGAATCGAGCGAATATCATCAAGAAAATCCATATCTCCTTCTTCCAATAATTCAACCGCGTTGGAAACCGCTCCGACATTGCCGATAACATCATGACTAATGCGCGTACAGATTAATTCAGTTAGCTCTGTTTGTGTTAATGGTTCGCTCATTTCTTCCTCTTAAAAACTATATAAATCCGTATTCATAAACTTTTGGTCTTCGCGCGACATTCTCGTATAGTCCAATTCTCGAAGCATTGGATCTTCTAGGACTAAACGTCCCGTACCTGCTTGAAGATACGGCTTATTTCCGCCTAATCCCCAAATTACATCGTCTTTGTTATCGGGGGTACCATACTTTTGGTTAATTTTTTTCCAAAAATCGTAAACTTTTATATTCCTCAAGTAAATTTGTTTCTGACTATTACCGCTAATGTTAGTCGCAGCCTCGCTTTTATAAGAAATTCTATAGGCTTTATTATTCGTAAACGTACTGGTAAAACGAACCTCTATTTCCTCGCGGGTTTTAAATTTTGAATATGATGCGCGCTCAACAAACTGATAGCCGTCCTTTTTGGCCATTTGGATTACACAGTTTTCCAATCGCTCATAGCCTACGACTCCCGAGGCGCGGCATTTGTCTTCATTGCGCCAACGAATGAAATTCGGAATATCCATCTTTTGCATCGTGCGGCGAAATCCCCTACGGGTTAAGGTTTCATCTATTTGAGCAAATGACATTCGCAACATTGCGCCCGAAATATCAAAAACTGAGGCATTGGAACGCTTGACCGTCTTTCTGGATTTTTCCATAAGGCTGCTTAAATTAACCTTTCCTTGCTCTTTATTACTCGGCATTGTTTGGGGTTCGCTCGATGCGCTATTATCGCTTAAAAGCGGTTCTTTAATTTTAGATAACCATGTTCCGTCAACTTTAGGAACAGAAACAATATCTCCCTCTACGGAGCTCGGTTTTGCCTCCAAATTATCGGTTAGAGTTTTATTTTTATCAACCTTGGGCGGCGTGGCTGCTGGGACTTGAGTGGGTTGAGATTCTGCCTCAGAGGTTTGAGGAAGAGGTGTTTGCGGAACTTCTTCCTTTACTTCTTCCGATGTTTCTGCATCCAAAGAATCAAAATCCATATTCTCAAAATTTAAATCTTCATCTGACATTACTTTGGGCAAAGCTAAGGTTTGGCTCTCATTATAAGGTATAGGCTCTGAAAGCGGAACAGCCTCTTCTTGCGCCATATCCGGATAGAGCAGCGGGTCATATTCCTCACTACTCCAACAAACTGACGGCACGAGAATCGCCGTGGCGGCACAAAGTAAAATCCTTAATTTCATTTTTTCAGTACTGATTTTTTCTTAAAAATTTTTTTTAGTATAACCTGTTTTTCGGATATTTCAAATTTTAAGCAAAGTTATCCGCCTGTTTTCGGGGGTTTACTTTTTTGTGAATATTGTTATAAAGAAACTCAACTGAATTCTTTTAGGGAAAGCAATGAAAACTGTTCATATTATCGGTGCCGGTCTGGCAGGCTCTGAAGCCGCTTGGCAACTTGCTCAAGCCGGAATTAACGTTATTATTCACGAGATGAAGCCGAAACAATTTTCTCCGGCACACAAAAATCCCGATTGTGCCGAATTGGTTTGTTCAAACTCTCTTCGTTCCGATGATTATGAGCATAATGCCGTCGGTTTACTGCATGAAGAATTACGCCGCGCGGGTTCGCTCATTATGGCTTGTGCCGATGAAACGAAAGTTCCTGCCGGTGGAGCTTTGGCCGTAGATAGAGACGGTTTTGCCCGCCTTGTTACGCAAAAACTCTCCTCTCACCCCCTTATCCAATTCAAAAATGAAGAAATCACAACTTTGCCCGATGAATCTTGGGGTGATGTGATTATTGCCACAGGTCCATTGACCAGCGAATCTTTGGCTCACGCTATTTTAGATGAGGTCAATGCCCAATCCCTTTCTTTTTACGATGCAATCGCGCCGGTCGTTTACAAAGACAGTATTAACTTTGATAAGGCTTGGTATCAATCCCGTTATGATAAAGGCGATAAATTTGACTACATCAACTGCCCTCTCTCCAAAGAGGAATATTACCATTTTGTTGAGGAGCTCTTAAAAGCAGAAAAAGCCGAATTTCACGATTGGGAAAAGGTCAATTATTTTGATGGCTGCCTACCTATTGAAGTGATGGCCGAGCGAGGGATTGAAACCCTTGTTTTCGGTCCGATGAAACCGGTTGGCTTAACTAATCCTCATAGCTCGGAAAAACCTTATGCGGTCGTACAACTCCGCCAAGACAATCATGAAGACACTTTGCGCAATATTGTCGGTTTTCAAACCAAAATGAAATATGGCGAGCAAAAGAGAATCTTCCAGATGATTCCGGGCTTGGAAAATGCCGAATTTGCCCGTTTTGGCGGTATTCACAAAAACACCTTTATCAAAAGCCCGATTTTACTTGATTCCACATTACGTCTCAAGTCCAAACCCTATATCAGCTTTGCGGGGCAGATTACCGGTTGTGAGGGGTATGTGGAAAGTACAGCCATCGGACTGTTGGCGGGATATTTTGCCTCTTGTCGTGCGCTGGGCAAAGAAACTCTTCTTCCACCTCCAACAACCGCTTTGGGCGCCATGCTTAACCACTTGATTGATGATACCGATATTGATAATTTTCAGCCGATGAATATTAATTTTGGGATTTTTCCGACAATTAAAGGCGAAACTACCATTAACGGAAAATTCAAAAAGCTTAAAGGAATGGAGCGTAAAGAAGCCTATTGCCGCCGGGCGCTTGATAATATCAATACTTGGCTGGAGAATAGGTAATGCCCACTATGCGCCATAAACAACAAAAAGATGAAAATTTTCCGGTTGCCTCTTTTTTATTTTCAAAAGACACGCAAAAAATCGTAACCACTTATTACGATTTTGCCAGATATTGCGATGATGTGGCTGACAACCCTGCTCTTACACCTAAACAAAAGTTGGAACGTTTGGCGGCTGCCGAAAAGGCTCTCTTTAATGAAAAAGATGCAAAGAAAAATAAACAAGCCGCTCATTTGCGTAAAGTTTTCTTAAAAGAAAATTTGAGTTTTTCTTTAGCTGCTGATTTGCTCAAAGCCTTTCGCCAAGATTCTGAGAGATTTTTTTATCAGACTTGGGGACAGCTTATTGATTACTGCAAAAATTCTGCCGCTCCCGTGGGACGTTTTATGCTCGCCATTAATAACGAAAACCCTTCAACCTATTTACCTGCTGATGCGCTTTGTGCTGTTTTGCAAATTGTTAACCATATTCAAGACGTAAAATATGATTTTCAAGTTCTCAAAAGAGTTTATATTCCTGATGAGCTTTGGAAAGAATTTAACTTGTCAAAAGAGGTCTTAAAGCAAGACAAAAGTCCTGAGACTTTTCAAAAACTCATTGGCGAAATACTTAAAAGAGTTAAAGGGTTGCTTAAAGATGCTGAAATTTTGCCTTGCATTGTCAAGAACTTAAGATTAAGATTGGTGCTCTGCGTTATCTTTTCCTTAACCAATATTATGATATATAAAATAGAAAGAGGAGATGTGTTAGCCTCACAAATTAAATTAAATAAATTTGATTGGGCGAGAGCTGTTCTTCTCGGAATTGGCAAGGGATTGTTTATTCGCCGGAAAACTTTGACTAATAAAGGTTTGTAAATGAACGACATTAAACAAATTGTAAAAAAATCCGGTACTTCTTTTTTCTGGAGTATGCGTATGCTCCCTAAAGCCAAGCGTGAAGCAATGTACACAATTTATGCCTTTTGTCGGCATATTGACGATA
The DNA here is from genome assembly GCA_949295995.1 of uncultured Pseudomonadota bacterium. Taxonomy (GTDB): domain Bacteria; phylum Pseudomonadota; class Alphaproteobacteria; order RF32; family CAG-239; genus Scatocola. The sequence continues at coordinate 24,788 of CASFNK010000063.1, read as the reverse complement.
TTGTTGACGGAGATGCCGATATAACCGAAAAACAAGAACTCCTCAAGGCGTGGCGGGAAGAAATGGATAATATTTATGATAAAAAAGTTCCCGTTACCGAAATAGGACGTCGTATCTATAAAAATTGTATGCGCTTTAAGCTTCCTAAAGAAGAATTTTTGAAGTTAATTGATAGTATCTCAATGGATATTCCTAATCCTCTACAAGCTCCGTCTTTGGATAAATTTTTAGAATATTGCCGCGGGGTGGCCGGTGTTCCGGGGAATTTGTCTTTGCGCATTTTTGGGTGCAAAGATGAAAAAATTATCAATGAATTAGCAACAAATCTCGGAAATGCCCTGCAAATTACAAATATATTGCGAGACGTTAAAGAAGATGCCATGAGTAATCGTCTTTATATTCCGAAAGAATTTTTGCTCAAGGCTGATATTGCTTCAAATGACCCAAAGACCGTTGTGGTTGATAAAAATTTGGCTAAAGCCAGAGAAGAGTTAGCACAGTTAGCTGACGAATATTTCAAAAAATCTGAATTTTTGATTCAAAAACTCGATAAACAAACCGCGCGTCCGGTTAAGATGATTGCCGCTATTTATCGTAAGTATTTTAAAATTATGAAAAACAGAGGGTGGGAAATTATCTCGCCCAAACCTCAACTCAGCAAGATGAAAAAGCTCACACTTGCTTTGCGAGCCTATTTCGGAAAATAAACCATGGCACAAAAGGCATATCATATTATCGGCGCAGGGGTAGCTGGTTTGAGTGCCGCAAAGTTTATCAAACAAAAATTTCCTCGAGCAACAATTTATCTTTATGAAGCGGCTCATCACATAGGCGGGAGAGCTTATTCCTTTTTTGATAAAGATTGGCAATTAAGCCTTGATAACGCCACGCACGTTTTGCTTAGAGCCAACAGAAATGCTTGTAAAAACTTCCTCTCTTTTAATAAGTGGCAAAAAATTTATTTTCAGGAAAAGGGGCAAAATTCCCTCCAAACTGCTAAGTGGAAATTTCGTGATGAAATTGCCGAGGCAGTTTTTAACACCTCTTTTGAAGAGATTGGCCTGCAACAATGGCTCAATATCGGAAAGCAACTTTTTCCATTTTTTCCGCACCAATTTGACGCTTCGTTTTCTCAAGGAAATTTAACTCAAGACCTTATGCAAATTTTGCAACTTCCTGATATTCAAATTAATTACGGTTATAAGCTCTTAAGTATAGAGAAACAAGGAGAGCTCATCACCAAACTCTTCTTCAATAAACGTACCATTGAAATTAAAGAAGGAGAGCAAGTCATTTCGGCTCTGGACAGCTATAATTACGGAAAAATATTTGAGCCGACAAATTTTGAGTATAACGCAATCATCAATATTTATTTTCACACCAGCATGGCGGTAACCTTGCCAAAGGGATTACATTTTATCGGTCTCAAAGGTTACGGGGCGCAATGGGTGTTCTCTTTTCCGAATATTTTGGCTGTAACTATCAGTAATGCCAATACTTGTACTTTAAGTGATGAGGAATTGGCGAGACTTATTTGGACAGAGATTTGCGTTTTGAGAGGAAGAGCTGCCGCCTTTATACCCGAATATAAAGTTTTGCGACACAAGCGTGCCACCATAAAACAAGATAAACTAAATAATGCCTTACGCCCCTCTTCAGCCCAAACAAAATGGGCAAACTTGCAAATCTGCGGCGACTGGACAATGAAAAATTATCCCTGCTGTTTGGATAGTGCCATTCTTTCAGCCCGACGGCTCAAAATTTAAGCAAAACCCTCGAACCTTTAAAGTTCGAGGGTTTTTAGTTTTAATGAAACCAAGACAAAAGTTTGTGTTTTAACTTCTGTCCTGTGGAAACGGGGACAGAATCGCAATACAAATTCCAATAGAGTTGATACTCTTTACTGTTCAGCAATGACAAGGTTGCATTTTTGAGACCTTTAGTTTGAAAATACCCCCTCATAAACTCATCTGCCTTTTCTGTCGAGATTTTGCCATGTTCTAGGCGATAGTCTAAAAGCTGTTTTTCATCCTCGGCACCCAGAGAATAAACCTCTAAAAAGTCTCGCAATAGCTTTTCATTACCTGAGGCAATCATTTGCCGCTTAAACTCAGGTAAATTCGCATTGCGTTGCAAGAGTTTGTTTTGCGACATTGCCAAATAGGGTTTGCACAAACAGGCATCGCGTTTGATGAGTTCCGTAATCACTGCCGGCGTGTACAAATTCTGAAACAACAGAACTTGAACTTTCATAATGGCATCTTTGCCGCCTATCAGATAAGGGGCATAAAACTCTTTTTCGGCTGAAGAGAGAGTATTTAACAGCTTTACAGCCGGTAGCACAATACCTTGCAGTACTTTTACAATTTCAGGATTTGCTTCCATAACTTTTTAATTTAAAATAAATAAAGACCCAATAATTAATTCTTTGAGTCTTTATTTATGCTTGAATCCTTATTTTGTAAAGGCTTATTTAAACTGACGAGCAAACTCGTGTTTATCCATACCGTTAATCTTAGTCAAGTTTGGATTGGTCAGGATATTCGGCAATTCCATTTTGCAGAAAACACTTCTGGGGTCGGCATTATTTACAAATGCCGTTACCTCACCTTTAGCCTCACCGATAAATCTTTTCGAGGCAATACTCCAAATCTCGGCAACTTGCTCCTGACTTAGTCCCGAATCGTGGCTGAGTAGCCCCATTTCAACCAATTTGGCACCACAATCGGTATGTTCAATCACCATTTTATCACTGTGTTTGCTGGCATAGTCAAAAGCCTTATCCCGATTTTCTTTGGTTGGCTGAAAACTTATGCTATAAAGCACAATGCTGTTTTCGGGGGTGGATACGCTGTAGGTGCGCGCCACCTCCAATGCTTGCTGAAATAATTTGTTCATTACTTTTTCTTACTCTTTACTATCTCTAATTGTCCGTTGCTGACGATGATGTCCGCCGTATCATTTTCGGCGATTTCACCATCCAGAATCTTTAACGCCAATTTATTCTCTATTTGATTTTTTAGCAAGCGTTTTAGCGGTCTTGCACCGTAAATCGGGTCATAACCGTTGTTGACAATCCACGCTTCCGCCATATCGTTGACGTGCAACTTAATGTTCCTCTCAGCTAAGCGTTTTTCTATGCCTGCTATTTGTATCTTGGCGATTTCTTTTATATTACTCTTATCTAAGCGATGGAACAAGCTTATTTCATCTATACGGTTGATAAATTCCGGACGGAATGAGGCTTTGACAATTTCCATTACTCTTGCCTTTATCTTTTTGGGATCATCGGCTCCCGTCGCATTCGCCAAGATATCCGAGCCCAAATTTGAGGTCATGATTATCAGGGTATTCTTAAAGTCAACCGTGCGTCCCTTACCATCGGTCAGGCGTCCGTCATCCAAGACTTGCAACAAGACATTGAAAATATCAGGATGCGCTTTTTCTACTTCATCAAACAAAATGACCTGATAAGGACGACGACGTACCGCTTCGGTTAAAACACCGCCTTCTTCATAGCCGACATAGCCCGGAGGTGAGCCGATTAAACGAGCAACTGCGTGCTTTTCCATGTATTCCGACATATCTATTCGCAACAGTGCGTGCTCATCATTGAACAAAAACTCCGCCAAAGCCTTACTCAATTCGGTTTTACCGACACCGGTCGGTCCTAAGAACAGGAATGAACCAATGGGTTGGCTACCGTCATTAATACCGGCACGAGAGCGTCTGACCGCATTCGAAACCGCGGCAATTGCCTCTTTTTGACCAATGACTCGTTTGCCAAGGTAGTCTTCCATGTGAACCAGCTTTTCACGTTCGCCTTGCAACATCTTATCAACCGGAATGCCCGTCCATTTGGAAACAACCGCTGCTATATTCTCATCGGTTACGGTTTCGTGAATATGGGCATTTGCCGAAGAGGCCTTTTCTTCAATTTGTTTTAGCCGGTTTTGCAATTCCGGAATGACACTATACTGCAACTCCCCTGCTCTTTCAAAACGACCTTCACGTTGAGCAATTTCTGCCTCAATGCGAGCTTTATCCAATTTGTCCTTTAATTCGGTTACATTGGCAAGACCTTGTTTTTCCGCTTTCCACTTTTCGCTTAAGCCTTTGGCTTTAACTTCAAGTCCGGAAATTTCATAGCCGATTTGTTCAAGACGCGATTTGGAGGCCTCGTCGGTTTCTTTCTTGAGAGCTTCACGCTCTATCTTGAGCTGTAAAATGCGGCGGTCAAGTTCATCTAACTCTTCGGGTTTTGAATCAATCGACATTCGCAAAGCACTGGCGGCTTCATCCATCAAGTCAATTGCTTTATCGGGCAAGAATCTATCACTAATATATCTATTCGACAAAGTCGCCGCAGCTATCAAGGCATTATCGGAAATTTTGACCCCGTGGTGGAGCTCAAATTTATCCTTAATACCTCGCAGAATCGAGATGGTCTCCTCTACGCTCGGTTCATCAACAAACACCGGTTGGAATCTTCTTGCCAAAGCCGCATCTTTTTCAACGTATTTTTTATATTCATTCAATGTAGTAGCACCGAGGCAATGAAGTTCCCCTCTTGCTAATGCCGGTTTCAGCAAGTTAGAGGCATCCATTGAGCCTTCACTTGCTCCCGCTCCGACAATGGTGTGCATTTCATCTATAAACAATATAATGTTGCCATCCGAGGATTCAACATCTTTCAAAACGGCTTTTAAGCGTTCCTCAAACTCTCCTCTGAACTTGGCACCGGCTATTAGGGCCCCCATGTCCAGAGCCAGCAATCTTTTATCATGCAAACTTTCGGGAACGTCGTTATTGACAATTCGCATTGCCAAGCCCTCAACAATAGCGGTTTTACCAACACCCGGTTCACCAATCAAAACCGGATTGTTTTTGGTTCGACGAGACAAAACCTGTATGGTTCGGCGAATCTCATGCTCTCTGCCGACGACCGGGTCAAGTTTGCCTTCTCTGGCTTTGGCTGTGATATCAATGGCATATTTCTTTAAGGCTTCAAAATTTTCTTCCGCACTTTCCGAATCCGCAACTCGGCCTTTGCGATACTCGTTAATGGCTTGTTCCAAACGCCCATAATTCACACCGGCATTACGCAAAATATCATAAGCCTTGGTGCCCGATGTGGCGGCTAAGGCTTGCAAAATTCTCTCGGTCGTAACAAACTGGTCCCCCGCTTTCTCGGCCAAATTTTCAGCCTCTTGCATTACTCTCGTAAATTCTTGCGACATCAGGCTCTGTACCGCCGCTCCTGATACTTGCGGAATCTTACGAATGGCATCTTCTGTTTGGCTGGTAATCGTTTCCACATTACCGCCTGATTTTTGCAGGAGGTCTTTTATCAGCGTGTCTTTATCATCAAGGAGAACTTTTAATATATGTTCGGGTGCAATATACTGGTGCTTCTTGGTCGAGGCCAGATTAACAACATCCTGAACTAATTCTTTAGACTTATTGGTAAGTTTTTCAAAATCCATTGTCTTATCCCTTCTTTCTGCTTCTTATTAGAATATAGTTATGAAAGGAGGGGTAAATCAAGTTTTTTAGTGAAATTATTTTTGCGGTACTAACTTTATCAGCGTGATTTCTGATGGCGCAAACAAACGTAACGGTGCTCCCCAATAGCCTGCCCCTCGAGAAACATAAAGTTTTGCACCATCCAAATCATAAAGTCCTGCTAAATACTTGTTGGCTTGCCATACCAAATAGTGGAACGGGAAAATTTGTCCGCCATGGGTATGACCTGAAAGTTGTAAATCATAACAGGGCTTGAATTCATCTTCTTTATAAAATTTGGGTGAGTGCGACAGTAAAATTTTATAGTCATCCGATTTGGCATTTTCAAAAGTTTTATTCATATCCAGTTTGAAAAAGCGTGCCCCCCGGGTAAAGCTGATGTCGGGAATTCCGCCAATATACAAATTTGTATCCTTTATCCTTACTCCGGAATTAAAAAGTGCCGTCCAGCCTTGTTTGGAATATTTAAACTGCCAAGCCGGTAAACCATTATAAAGCTCATGATTACCATAAACAATATATTCACCGTATTTGCTCTTTAAGCCTTTCAAAACTGCCATTTGTGCTTCAACTTGGGAAACCTTATCATCTCCGATATCTCCCGTCAATAAAATCAAATCCGGATTCAAAGCATTGACTTCTTCAACCAGTTTTTTTAAGTGCGACACAGGCATTGTGCGATTAACGTGAATATCGCTTAACTGAACAATAGTATAGGCTTGGGTTATTTTGGGGCTGGAAATGGTAACTTCCTTAATATTTGGCACCTTCAAAGCCTCATAGCAAGCATAAAAACTCAAGACAAAAGTCAATCCCAAAGTATAGACATTGGCTAGGTTTAATTTGTGATAATCAGAGGGATTAAAGGCTGAGGCATTGGCTAATTTCAGTAATTTGGCAAGTTCATAAACCCCAAACCAAATAAAATCTCTGAAAAGGAGCAAAACCAATAATATAAATGCCGCCCCAAACAAAAAATAGGCAATATTGGAAAAATATGGGAATGCAACACCGTTTCCCCAAGAGGTCGCCCTTAAACCGCCGACGATTACCGGCGCAAACCAAGAAAATATAATCGCCAGAGAGACAATAATTTTTATGGATAAACGTAAATCAACATAGCCCACCAAAGTCTTGATGGTGATGGCGGTTGCCGCAATGGCTACTATCAAGGCTCCTATCATAAACATTATTTCTCCTTTTGGAGACCGCAACCTACTCCGATGCGGCTAATTTGCGACGATATTGTCTTTTAGGCTTGTTTTCTTCAGAACTCAAAACTTTTGCTTCTGAAGTGGGTATTTCTATCACGGTAAAAGATTTTTTCTCACTTGGTGCTGATTTTTCATCCTGAACTTGAGCTTGCGTTTCGACCTCTGCTTCAGCTAAAAAAGTTTCCAATGACGTAACAGAGGCTAAGTGAGGCTCAATATCCTCATCTTCACGAATTGCTTGAGAATCGTTTGTTGCAGAATCTTGAACTTGCTCTTGCGAATCTGCTTTTTCTTCATCTGTCTTGTTTTCAACCAAAGTCAGTTGTGCGGTATTTTTAACATTCTGAGCTTGGTTCTTCTTCTCATTGATTTCGGTTACAATTTTACGATAGTGTTCGGCATATTGACGGAACACTTCGGCACTCACATAGTCATTATTGGTATGTGCCTCTTTGGCCAACTCATTGTAGCGTTTGATTAAGTCTAACGCGGTACCGCTGATTTTGCCGGCAATCGAGTTGCTGTCAAACTTATAGTTTAATGAATAAATCTGGTTGTTGTAATTATTATTACGAAATTTGTTGTTTGTTCTTTTCATAAGTTTATACCATAACTGTTACATGAAAATCCTATTTGATTTTCACCATCAAAAAAAATTAAAAACTTGCGTTTTTGGAAAAAGTAAAAAGCTCTTCTAACTTTCTTGAGCTATTATGTGCTCATAATACTTAAAAAAGTTATAATTGCAACTTATTTTTTCAAAATTACACATCTTGCTATTTGACCTAAGTCAGAAACAATTTTAACTAAGCGCAAACCCGCTTGGCAAAAGATTTCCGCCACTTCTTGGGCTTGATTAATTCCAACTTCCAGCAAAATACAGCCGCCATCTTTGAGCAAAGGAGCTGAAACTTTAGCAATTTGCCGATAGTGGTGCAAACCATCTTCTCCACCGTCTAAGGCTAACAAGGGATCATAATTTTTTACCTCATCGTCCAAAGACTTAATATCTTGGCTGGGAATATACGGCGGATTTGAGACAATCATATCCACCGGAGTATCCAGAACTTGCGCTAAATCGGCATCAAACCAGCCCTTATTTATCCACCTGACTTGTGTTTCAACTCCTAAAAGCGCGGCATTTTGCTTAGCTATACTTAATGCTTTAGCGGAGACATCCACGCCTTGACCTTGCCAATTCTTACTCTCCGCCAAAAGCGAAAGCAAAATGCATCCCGAACCGGTACCGAAGTCTATTATCTTTTGGGCTTTATCGGATAACAAAAGTCGAATCGCCTCTTCTACCAAAATTTCCGTATCCGGACGCGGCGACAGCACATCTTCACTCACGATAAAGTCATATTTATAAAAACCCTTGGTTCCTAAAATTTTATCAAGCGGTTTGTGCTCTAATCTTTGGCGGATAATCTCCTCTAATTTTTGCGTTTCTTCCGCGCTCAGCTCCCTATCCAGCAAGGCAACTTCGTCCTCGCTCTTACTGCAGACAAAGCTCAAAATTCTCCTTGCCTCAAGCCTTGGCAAATCTATATTACCTTGGCTCAAAGTCGAGGAAATTTTATTTAAGAGTTGATTCATCGGAAATATTCACACAAGTACTCGCACGCCTCAAAGTGGAAATTAATTACGTTCATGAGATACTGCTGGCTTTTCATGCTCGACAGTTTCATTAGCGTTTTCTTCTTCACTCTTTTGGGCGCGAATAAAACTCAAATGCTGATTTATTTTATCATGCAAAGTTTGAAAATCAAGGTTTTCAGAGAATCTTCCCTGATACATAAGACCTTGTTTTTCTCCATCTGCCGTTTGAATATTCATCTTTGAGTTCCCTTATTTTTTTGTGGAGCCTTATTATATCACAATTTTTCCGCTAATGCAAGTTTTACAAGCTCTGACAAGTGCTCAAAAGCCTTCTTTTCCACCTGACGAACACGCTCGCGGCTAACCCCAAATTTAGCTCCCAATTCCTCTAGCGTAACCGGCTCATCAACCAACATACGATTGGTGATAATGTAACGCTCACGCTCATTTAATTTGCTTAAACAATCTTGCAAAATCTTTTGTTTGAATTTGGCTTCTTCTTTATTGGCGATTTTAGCCTCAATGTTTTGGCGGTTATCAACCAAAAAGTCTATCTGTTCACTCGTTCCGTCATCGCCGGCGGCAACGTTCAAAGATTTGTCTCCGCCGAGACGTTGATTCATCTCCACGACATCTTGCTCATCAACAACCAATTCTTTTGCTATGGTTTTGACAACTTCTGGCTCAAGAGCTTTATTTTCATACAAGCCTAAACGTGCCTTAATGCGGCTCAAATTATAGAACAGCTTCTTTTGCGCTGCAACCGTCCCTATCTTTACCAAAGACCAAGAACGCAAAATATAATCATTAATCGCAGCCTTAATCCACCAGATTGCATAGGTCGAAAGGCGAACCTTTTTATCAAGGTCGAATTTTTTAACAGCCTGCATCAAGCCAATGTTTGCTTCAGATACAATGTCAGCCAACGGAAGTCCATAGCGACGATATGTCAGTGCGATTTTGGCAGCTAAGCGCAAATGTGAGGTAACCAATTTTTCGGCGGCTTTTAAATTGCCGTTTTGCTTAAAATCAACAATCAGATTTTGCTCTTCCGTCTCACTTAATACAGGGAATTTTTTTATGCTTTCAAAATAGGCAAATAAACTGTTTTCTTCAATAACAAGAGGTAATTTCGCGTTGTTATTCACAACCATTACATTTGTATTCTCAGACATATATATTCAACCTTCTTTCTTTACAAAATCTTGCTCTAAAGAGAATATTTCTCTTTAGCGCAGTTTTGAATAGTAGCCCTTTTTTTGAAATTTTGCAATAGGCGTTATCAGAAAATATTCGGATAAATTACAGAAAAGTCCTCTTGCTGGTTCTGGGTAAGATTCAGAATGCTGACCTTGGCTTGAAAATTCTGGGGATATATCAGAAGGTAAATATCTGAAGCATTGCCGTAACCGGCATTCTTGCACAATTTGACTTCGTTATCATCAAGTCCCAGATTGATTTTGGTCATCAATAAATGGTTGGCTACATTATAGTTTTGTTTGGAGGTAAAACCCGCAGGCGCAACTTCATCAAATGCTCGCAAATTTTTAAGCAATAGTGCCTGACGACGTTTTTCTAAAATATTTTCCGCCGGATGGCTCATATAGTACTCTGCTACTTTGGCCGAAACCAAGGCTATCAATACATCATTATTGCAATCCGGCAATTTAACAGTTGGAATTTTCTCAACGTAAGTTCCTGTTTCAGGTGTTTGGGATAAATCCAACTCTTCGACCACGTTGTCTTCCTCAAGTCCGTCTTCGGCAACCGCTTTTTCTTCTTCTGTTTGAATTTGCGCAACTTGCTCTTTAAGCTCGCTTTCTTGTGCCGCACAATAGCCTGAAAAGCTCAAAATTGACAAGATACAAGCTAAAAAAAACAAATTGCGCATATTCATCTCCTTGAATTAAAAATTAATGCTGTTCGGTGTTCTCGGGAAAGGAATTACGTCCCTGATATTAGCAATACCTGTTACCAACATCATCATCCGTTCAAATCCCAAACCAAATCCGGCATGCGGAACCGAACCGTATTTACGCGAATCCAAATACCAAGAATAGTCCTCTTCCTTCATGCCCATTTCTTTGATTTTTTGAACCAAAACATCATAGCGTTCTTCACGTTGAGAACCACCAATCATTTCACCAATGCCCGGAACTAAGACATCCATTGCCGCAACCGTGCGACCGTCCTCATTCAGGCGCATATAAAAGGCTTTGATTTCTTTGGGATAATCTCTGACAATAACCGGACGTTTGAAGTGGGTTTCTGCCAAATAACGTTCATGCTCGGTTTGCATATCAATACCAAATTCGGGCTTATATTCAAAATTATGTCCCGATTTTTGCATAATTTCAATAGCTTCAGCATAAGTAATACGAGCGAATCCATTATCTACAATATTTTGCAATTTGGCAATCAAACCCGGCTCAACAAACTTATCAAACAAAGCTAAGTCATCTGCGCATTTGTCCATAACATGTTTGACGCAAAAACGAACCATATCTTCCGCCAAATCCATATCATCATAAATATCGGCAAAGGCCATCTCCGGCTCAATCATCCAGAACTCAGCGGCATGACGCGTGGTGTTGGAGTTTTCGGCTCTGAATGTCGGGCCAAAAGTATAAATATCGCCTAAGCCCAAAGCATACATTTCACCGTTGAGCTGTCCGGATACGGTTAAGTGCGCGGCTTTACCGAAAAAGTCTTGACTGTAGTCAACTTCACCATTGGGCAGTTTGGGAATATTGTTTAAATCCAGAGTGGTTACCTGAAACATTTCGCCGGCACCCTCGCAATCCGAACCGGTGATAATCGGTGTGTGAACATAACGGAAACCACGATCATTGAAAAATTTATGAATGGCAAAAGACAATTCGGAACGAACGCGGAAAGCTGCTCCGTATTTGTTGGTGCGCGGTCTTAAATGCGCAATCGTACGCAAATATTCGTCAGTATGCTTTTTCTTTTGCAGAGGATAATCATCAGGGGCCAGAGAGTAAATTTCTATCTCTTGAGCAACAATTTCATATTTTTGGTTACCACCTTTAGATGCAACCAAAGCTCCGGTAATGGCAACCGAAGAGCCGGTGGTTAATTTTTTGACTTCCTCATAGTTGGCTAAATTATTATTGGCAATAACTTGGATATTTTTAAGGCAGGAACCATCATTTATTTCAATAAACGAAAAATCTTTAGAATCACGGCGGGTTCTTACCCAACCCTTTACCAAAACTTGGTCAATCGTTTGGTCAGCATTAATCAGGCTGACAATCTTTGTCCTTTTTAACATCTTAAATTTCCTCAATTATTACCTTTATTCTTGTATGAGATTTATTCTTTTTACGATAATTTTACCATCGCGGAGGCTAATATATATCACTTATCTTTAATTGTCCAGCATTGACAAATGTTAATCCATGGATAAATATATACCTACTCTCATTTTTGCAAGGAGACTGTTATGAACAAATCGACTCTTTTAATGGCTTTGCCTTTCGCTCTGGCTTCTTTGAGCGGTTGCGCAAGCGATATTAACTCTAACTATTACAGCACGAGTTCCGTCGGACAAGTGGCTCAAGCTCAAGGTTGCACGGTTGTTTCCGTCAGACCGATTCAAGTGGCTACGCAAAACGGCGTCGGTACCGCAGTCGGTGGTATTGCCGGCGGTTTGGCCGGTTCTCAAATCGGCGGCGGAAATACTGCTCACCTGTTGGGGGCTGTCGGTGGCGCAATCTTAGGCGGAATTGCCGGAGACTTTGCTCAAAAGGAAATGACATCCCAATATGGTTATGAATATGTGGTTCGCTTGGATAACGGAAGCACCGTTTCAACCACTCAAGGCGGAGATGTCTTACTCAACCCCGGACAACGTTGTCAGATTATCTTTGGGGATAGAGCCAGAGTCATTCCTGACTAGGTTTCTATCATTATCTTTAACCCCCACTTTGCGTGGGGGTTTGTTTTTTGTAATTTAAATAATGAATAATGATTGCAAAATCATAAAAAAAAGATTATAGAGTGCTTAATAACCTATAATTTTTATATTATGAAGTGGATTAAAGCTCTTTTAAAATTTGTGATATGGCTCTTTATTCAAGCTGTTTTGCTGGTGGGGCTATGTCTGTTTGGTGGATGGTTGATGACAATTGTTTCAAAAATTATTGATTGGCCTCCCCTTTCTATCATTATTTTAATCGGAACAATTGCTCTATTTGTAAAACTCTCAAAAAAATTAGATGAGTATTTATAATTTTACAACAAAAGGCGAAGACGCAATTCTTCGCCTTTTGTTGTATAACTTTCCTTTAAAACTAGACGTTTGCTTGTAATATATATAAACTGTTTTCAGTTTTATGAAAAGGATATCTAAAAATGGTTAAAATTGTTGAACCTCATGTTGAGATTATTACCCCCTTGGATGGAGAAGCTATCTTAAAACATCTGGAACTTTGCGCTCGCAACTGTTACAAAAGTGAAGATAAAATTACACCCGTTTCAGCTCGCACTATGGTTAAAAAATTGCTTGAACTCGGACATGAGGCTATGATTGAACATTATAATCTTACCGTCAAACTCACTTGCGATATTGGGGTTTATAAAGATTTGACCAGACACCGCCATGTATCCTTTGCCATCGAGAGCACTCGTTATTGCAACTACTCAAAAGGAAAATTCGGTAACGAACTTTCCGTTATTAAGCCTTGCCATATTAAAGAAAATACACCTGAATATGATTTATGGCTTAAAACCATGCAATTAATCGAAAAAAATTATAACGAAATGGCTGCTTTGGGTTGTCGCCCCGACCAACTTAGAATGCTTTTGCCTCATTCCACAAAGGCCGATGTTATTATGACAGCTAATTTAAGAGAATGGCGCCATATTTTCAAACTTCGTTGCGCTCCGGCAGCTCATCCAACAGTACAAGAAGTTATGGATATGCTCTTAGCTAAATTAAAAGCCGAAATTCCCGTTATTTTTGATGATATTAATTATAATAAGGAAAATAACGCTCTTGCTGCCTGAGAAAACATTTAATGAAGGAAATTTATGTTTTTAATGTATTGATTTTCTTTGTTTTTTGTAAATTTGTAAAAAAAATCATTATTTTGGTGTTTTTTTACTTGACCTTATAAAAAATTACAAGTATATATGCTTTCGTACTTTTGATGGTCCCATCGTCTAGAGGCCTAGGACATCGCCCTTTCACGGCGGTAACACGAGTTCGAATCTCGTTGGGATCACCACTAAAAAAAGCGCCATTAAGGCGCTTTTTTTAGTGGTGATGTGCCGACTTGTTAAACGCTGAGGAACGCGACAGCTTTCCGAATGCGATGTTACAAGTCAAGTGCCCGAAGCGAAGTTGGTTTGCCTTATAAGGCAAACCTTACGAAGCAAGACACCAATTCAAACAGCAGTCATGAAAATGGCTGCTGTTTGCGCCGCTACGGAAACAAGTTTCCTACTTGCGCGACCAATTAACCTTTGGCTTAGGCTAAAGCCTAGCAAAGCTAAGAGAAGGTTCTTTTATTTCCAAGGCTTATCTTGAGTTCGGATGTTCCTTTTTCAAAAATCATCATTTTTTCAATTTGTCCGAAGTTTTTTATTGATTTTTTGTAGTTAGTAATACAAAATTGTTGTTATGGAGGTACAAAATATGAATGAACGTTTTAAACTTTGGGGCTGTGTATTGGCTCTTATTATCAGGGATAACAAAATACTTACGATTTTAAGAAAAAATAAGCCCGATGCCAGTAATTTTAATTTAGTCGGCGGAAGAATGGAAGAAAATGAAACAGTATCCATGGCCATTGTTAGAGAAATAAAAGAAGAGATTGGTCTTGATGCAGCAAAAGCCGATATTGATGTTGTAAGTTCTATACATCGTGTTTGTCCTGATGGTTGGAATTCTATTGAATATGTTGTTACGGTTAAAAATCTTCAAGGAGAGCCTGTTAATAATGAGCCTTATGTTTGTGAAAGATTAGAATGGTTACCTTTAGATAATTTGCCCGAAAATATAACTCCGTATGCTCGTTGTGCTATTGAAAATTTTATAAATGGTGTAACTTTTTCTGAATTTAATTCATAAATTAGCTCGTAAAGCGTGAGTTAAGTATCACCAATCGCAACACCCTCGATTTTCGGGAGTGTTTTTGTATTGGTGTTATCCCCGAGATTTGAGTGAGTAGAGTTCGAGCTGAACAAAGTAAAAGTTGGCGTATGTGAGGAGCAAAGCAAAGAACTAGTCAATCTTGTTGCCGAAACTCTGTTGAGAAGAAATAATCTAACTAATCATAATTACCCACAATATAGGAATTTTTTCCTTTACTTTAAATAGAAAATATTGTAAAATATAAAATGCCACTTGGGAAAAGTGCGTTTAAAAACCGTTGATGAAAATCAACGTTTTTTTTGTATCTAAAATTAACAAAGAATAAGGAAAAAATATGTCACAATTTAAATTAAACAAAGATGTAGCATCATCTTCAGCAGTAGCTATGGAAGATATGCTTCCGCTAAAAAACTATCTAAAAAAATTTGGTGCATATGATGTGCCATCATATGGAATGACGGAATATCCAGATAATGAGTTATTTGAAGGGATAAAAACATATCAAAGAAAAAATAATTTAACCATTGATGGAATAATGAAAAAAGATGGTGAAACCATTAATTCATTAAATCAAGAAATATCCCAAAATAAACCTTCGCGTTTAGAATTTAACGGAAGAGAACTTTCTTGGTTTGAAGATGATAAAAAGACAAACTCATGGAAAGGAATGTCCGGTAAGCCAGATTATCAATGTAAAGAATATGTCAGCGTAAAAGATAAAGGGCCATTACCGGAGGGAAAATGGTTGGTGAGACAATCTCAACATCAGAATTATGACCAAACTCAAACAATATGGGATAAATTAAAAAATAATCTTGGGGGAGGAGAATGGCCCGGAGGAAAAGATTCCTGGGGAAATAACCGCATTTGGTTGGAACCTGCTCAAGGAACAGATAATAAAAACAGAACAAGGATTTCTATTCATGGCGGTAAAGATTATGGCTCTGGAGGGTGTATTGATTTAACAGATAAGATGGATGAATTTACAGATAAATTTAAGAAATATGGGTACGATATGATTCTTAATGTAAAATATGATAAAGATTGTTGGTGATTTTTATTGTATTTAAGGTAAATGCTGAATATACTTTGCACAAATTTAACCGAAGGTGCAATTATGAAAAAAATCAAACTAATACCTTTTTATCTATTATTAGCCTTAAATGGATTTTTCGTTTTTATATATGCCATAACATATCCAAAAGAAATGAGCAGCAACCAAATGCCATGGAAAGCAGAGGCATTAGGTTGGGCATATGAAAATAAATTTAACTATACCATTTTTACAATAATAGATTTATTGATAATAATTGCACCTACAGTTTATGCTTGGGAAAAGCGTAAAACAAATCTCAAAAAAGCCTATATAATTCTATCCATACCGACTCTTGTTTATTTAGCGAGATATATCTATTTTACTAATTTTTATAATATATAGCCTCATTTAATGAAATGTCATTATCAATGTTTGTAATAAATTCAGAGGCTTAATATTATTTCTTTTAATTTCTTCATACAAACTCATTGTTGCTAGATAATACTCAGGAGAAAGTAAAAGTTCGAAATTCATTGCGTTAGTATCACCAATTCAAACGGCAGTCTTGAAAAGGACTGTCGTTGTTTTTATTATTAAGAATTTTCTTGTGTTCGGATGTTTCTTTTTCAAAAATCATCATTTTTTAGGTTTGTCCGAACTTTTTTATTGATTTTTTGTCGTTTCCTTTTAAAATCTAGAATGTTAAGTTCGTTTAGTTGAGGATTTTATGAAAAAGACATTAATCATAACTGGTGGAAATGACGGATTAGGAAGAGAGTTAGTAAAGCAGTTTTCTAGTAATCATAATGTAATTATATTGGCAAAAGATGATTGCAAATCTGAAAAAGTTGCTAAAGAATTTGGTTGCCAATATTACCATTGTGATTTGACTAATATTGAGAGCTTAAAAAATGCATTTGAAAAGATTGGTAAAGATTTTGAAACAATTGATTGTTTGATAAATTGTGCTGGTGTGTGGTTGCAAGGAAATATTGAGGAAAACACGTTAGAGCAGATTAAAAATGTTTTGGATGTTAATACATTTGGAACAATTGCTTGTACTCAATTGATTGTTCCAACAATGAAAAAGCAGAAGTTTGGACAAATTATAAACGTTACATCGCAGTCAGCTGTTGTTATAGAAGAATTTTGTCCAGTCTATTGTGCCAGCAAACATGCCATTACAACTTTTAGAGAATGTGTGCAAAATGATTTAGCAACTGTTAATACCGTTGAAAATGATACCAATTCAGGAACACAAGGGCAAACTCTTAACTATTCTTTTGATAAAAACGGTAAATTAAATACTCAATATAATGGTATAGTTGACTTAAAAGATATCCTCCCTCCACTCGTTCAGCAAGGAGATGGAACTTACAGGTGTGGCGCACACCGGTATTGATCGTGCTCGCGTAATTCGAGGAGAAAGATCTGCTCTCAGACAAGTTGTTATTGAAAATATGGTCTATCAGGATTTGTTAACAAAAAAACACAATAATGAAAAATTGGGTGATTCAGAACAAGCTTTTATGAAGCAACATGTTCTTGATTTGCAAAAGCATGGATTATCTATGGGAAAGAAAGGACTGGAAAAAATTAATTTAAAACAATTACAGATGAAAAATCAATTTTCAAAAAATTAATATACATATCTTAATGTAAAGGGCAGCTAATATTATAGCTGCCTTTTCTTTTGTTTCTCTTTCCTTATATTCGCTTTTATATTCTAAAAAACAGAAGCTTTTTAAGGCTTCTGTTTTTGTGATTTTGTAATGCTGGGCATACAAATGAAAAACATGGTAAAGGCAAATATTGCCAATGCCACGGTTTCAAACAATTTAGTATAACCCCCCAGCAGTCCTTTTGTTGCTATAAGTGCAAAAAGTACACCGGAAAAAATCCAGCCTAACCCCGCATCTATTAGCTTCTTAGGGTTTCTATAAGCCAAAAGTATTCCTAAGATGCTACTTACACATATAAAGAAAATGATACTCCGCCAATTTAACTCATGTGTTATTGACAATGCACCTGACACCACAAGTACAAATAGAGGTGCCATCAAAACGAACAATAATTTTTTTACATTTTTCATACGCATAAAAATTTATTAGGTGATACAATTATATTTATTTCGCTCGTATTATAAGTCTTCATTTTGAAAAGTAAATAAAAAATGATTCATTTCTTTTTCTTTACTTTTGCAATTATTTCCTTATAATAACGAGGAAATTTAATTATTGTCTAACCTTTTAAATTATTATTTTATGAAGCAAAACAATCTAATTATTCAAAAAGAAGTTTTGAAAGGAACACAAAACATGGGGGTAAATAAGCATAAAGACATCATCATAAATAAATACACAGAATATGATGAAGATGCTCGCTTAGTAAGTGATAGAGGGCATAATGTTGAGTATTTAACCACCATGCGATATATTCAAAAATTCTTAAAACCAGGAGCTAAAATTTTGGAAATTGGGGCTGCAACTGGTCGCTATTCTATTGCTTTAGCAAAAATGGGATATGACGTTACGGCTGTTGATTTGACTCCTAAGCATGTTGAGATTATGAAATCTAAATCTCAGGGAATGAGTAACTTTAGATGTATGGTTGCTGATGCTCTGGATTTAAGTATGTTTGAAGATGCATCCTTTGATTTGGTTCTCAATTTGGGACCAATGTATCATCTTTTTCATCAAGAAGATAAGGAAAAAGCTGTTAAGGAAACAATTCGTGTTGCAAAAAAAGGAGGAATATGTATGTTTGCATATATTCCTTGTGCGGCAATTATGTTAGGTTATGGACTGTGTCATCTGAAGGCTGAAAACTTAAAAGAACTAATGGATGACGCTGGTCGATTTAAGGATGTTCCCGAAGAGATATTTAATTGTTTTAATATCGAAGATTTTAAAAAATTATTTAACAATTTAAATACGGAGTATATTACCAATGTTGCAACAGATGGAATAGCTTATGCTATGAAAGAACAGCTTGCGCAATTATCCGAAGAAGGGTATCAAACGTTCTTAAAATGGCATTTTTTGACTTGCGAAAGAGCTGACCAACAGGGATATAGTGCTCACCTACTCTATATTTGTAAGAAAAAATAAACGTAGGAGAAAAGAATATTTGCTCATAAACCATGAGGTCGGTATTACTCATTTACAAGGCAGCCATGAAAATGGCTGCTTTTTCTTTTGTTTCCTTCTAAATTTTTTTACAAGTATTGAATTTTTCAAAAATAGTAATACATGCTATTGGAATAGAGCGTTTGGGGCTAAATATTTTTATATCTTTTCATATCGAGTTTGCTTTCAGCTTAACATTATTTATTAACTTTGAAAATATTTTTATTTTTGGAGGAATATATATGGAAGCTGAATTTTATGCAATCTTAACATCGTGGTTCCTGCGAAGACATGGTGTAAATGATGTTAGGCTGTAGGCAAATAGAGTGAAATGGTATTTTAATATCCCTGGAGGAACCAAGGGTGGTTCGAATCCACCCCTTCGCACCTTTTTACATTTAATCATACAAGATAAGCAAAACCCCAAATCCATACAAGATTTGGGGTTTTGGTAATGACAATTACTTTAGCGTATAACTGCCAATAAAGTTTTTGATTGTTTGGTCGGAAAATTGTTCGGGTAAAATCAGCGAATGATATTTCAATAACTTCATTCTTTCAAATTGGCGTTGATATTCGCGTTCATCCGTGCAAATTCGCTTATCCCAAGCATCAGTTAAATAATGAGAGCTCAATTCGTTCAAGTCTTTGGCATAATACCGCAAAACGTCCCTCACCGTATAATTGAGGTAGCGTTTCAACAACTCATCTTCTATCGGTGGAAGAACTTCTGTTAGAAGCCTATCGGCTTCATAATACTCCTCCAAAGTTATATCTGTTTTGCTCTGATCATTTACGGCTTGTTCTATTTCTTCTGCCCGTAAAGTATAATGAGGGAATGGCTCTCCAAATACCGGCATGCCATATTTCCAATATGCGGACGCTGTACCAAGTAGGCTTTTTTCATCAAAATGGCGATAATAAATTCTTTGCGCCATTTCACAAAGTTTTGCCATTAGATTCACTTTTTGGACATACTCCGGCGCGTTTGGTCCCTTAAAAAGATGAAGTTGAAGATAAGGGCGAAAACAGATTTTAAGCTCGGAAATTTGACTTTCCAAATGCGGGTTTTGTGGCCATGTTTGCAAATATTCGTTCAATGCTTTGAGGATAGCTTCATTGGCCTTGTTCTGTTTTTCTTCATAGTCTTTTTGCAGTTGTTCTCCATAGCTCAGTCTTTTTTTGATTTCTTCGGGAAAATCTTTCTCCTGAATTTCAAACAGCTTAATACCATCTATTGAGGCTGAGACTTGGAAATCGTCTATTTGGATAACTTCCAACCTGACCTTTTGCCACGGCCATTTGAAAAACGGCGGCATATCACCTGAATAATTTTCGCGACTGATGAAGATAGGCTTTTCTTCCTCATCAATAGGATATAAATTCCAACCATTGTCTGTTTGCTTAATCTTTTTAACCAAACAGCTCTTTTTTTCCATAAAAATATTCATACTTAGTATATTTTTGAGGTTAATAATATTTGTTATGAACGCTAATTTGGCATAAAATTTTGTTTTTGTAAATAAAAAACTTACTCAAAAAGAGCTCAATCTCTGATGAGATTGAGCTCTTTCTTTTAGGATATCGGAATTTTATTTTATGATTGTTCCGCATAAAGAACAGTCATAAATATAATAATTCTTGCCTACAAGGGTTATCATACAATGAAACCTTGAGAACCGTATATCTTCCGATAAGACGAAATCACAACTTTCATCTCGTCCAATGACAAAGGCTTCACCATCTTTTAGCGAATATAAACGATAAGAAAAAGCCTGTAAGTTTATGCTCATCAATTCACCAATATCACACTTTGGAGACAGACCGATGATTGGTAAGCCTGTACCTACATAAATCAGTTGTAAACTACGTCCATTGTTCTTTACCTTGTTTAATAATTCTTGAGTTGTCATAATTTTGAATTTTATAGTGAAACATTATTTTTTCTTTTCAAAATATGTTAATTATTCGTGCAAGATTTTAAATAAAGATTTCTCTTAATTCAAAATTACAAAAAACACAGAATAATAAAAACATAATCCTAAAATACTGATTTTAGAATACCAGATTCATACTATCTTGTCAATATTTATTTTCAAAACAAAAAAATTTTGTCTTTTTCTTTTTTATTTTTCAAAATATTTTTTTATCTCGCCTTTTTTATTCTTCTGTATTATGATTGAGTAAAAATAAGGAGGTTTATTATGAAAGGTTTTGTGATTCTCGTGATTTTGGCGGCTTTGGCTTATGGCGGAAAATGGCTTTACGATAACCATTATTTTGACAGTGTTATGACCTCATTTAACAATACCGTGCAAAGAACTTCCGACTTTGCAACGGATAAAGCCGTAAAAGAAGCTAATTTCTAAACCTGATATTTTATTCAAGGAAAGTTTATGCTTGATAAATTTGAATTTAAAGGAAAAAAAGACGGACTTGGTCTTTTGGTTTTGGCTGCCGTTCACGGAAATGAAACCGCAGGGGTGAATGCTTGCCGCCGCGTTATTCAAGAATTTCAATCTGGTCAACTCAAGCTAACGCAAGGTTCTTTAACCTTAGTGCCGATTTGCAACCCTAAGGCCTATAAAAAAGATGTGCGTTGTATTGAGGAAAACTTAAATCGGGTGATTGTGCCCCACCCTACCCCTCAAACATACGAACAAGGTCTCGCCAATGAGATTTGCGAACTTATACAATCTCATCGCTTGACTTTGGATTTGCACTCAACGCACTGTATCGGAGATGTGCCGTTTGCTTTTTGCGATTATCCTGATGAATATAATCAAAAACTTATCTCTGCCTTAGATGTCGATTTTGTGTTAGAAGGTTGGCCCGAAATTTACAGCCAAGATACAACCATTCAAGATTGCTCTACCGAGCAATATGCTCATGTTTGCTCAAATACAGCAACTACTTTGGAATGTGGCTACCACAAAGAGCCCAAAGCGATTGAAATTGCTTACCAAGCAATCCTTTCTACCTTAGCGGCATTTGACATGATTGATGTCCCTCACCCTGAGGCAAAGAAGAAAACGCACATTAAGCTCAAAAGTTATGTCTTAAAGACAAAGGAAGGAAAACTTTGCAAAAATTATAAGCATCTCGACCCAATCAAGAAAGGTGAACACATCGCAATTTATGATGATGGTGAGATTTTAGTAGCGCCGGAAGATGGCTTTATTTTGCTGCCTAACTTAAATGCTCCAATCAATACTGAGTGGTATTATCTGGGAGAGTAAAAACAAAAGCCTGAGGACAGCAATGTCTTCAGGCTTTTTTAATTTACTTTTTAAATAGCAAGACAACCTCATACCCGATTGTAATGAAGGTTGCGGCCAGAAATGCCACAGCTATTAAAATACATGCCATACAAAGAGGCTCAGGTAATGTTTTCAGGTTAGGAAATGCAATAGCGGCAATAAGAACAATAGCGAAAGGAAGCACGATTGCAGCTCCCCAAAATAAATCTTTAATAGAACTTACCACCAAACGTTTTTTTAAGCATGGTTCACTCACCTGTAAGGCCTTTTTCAGCATATAGACTTTTACCGGAATTACAATAAGGCCAGCGATAATACAAAGTATTGCTATTAGCCTCGGATATAAATCAAAAAGTGAAAGTACAAAACCTACCAAGATAAGCACTATCGGAATGTCATCCATATGCTTAAATTGTTTGCTCCATTTGATTTCCTCATCAATTCTACTCATTGCACGCTCAAGAGCTGCACGAGTTCTTTTTAATTTTTCCGTGTTCATACAGCATTGGTTTTTAGTTAATAATAAAATATATAATATAAAATTGGCCTTATATTATATTGCTTTTCCAAAGATGCAAGGATATTTTTTATAAGGAGCTGACCTTTTTGTTAGCAAACCAAGCGAAATCAAGCGATTTTGTCCGGTGAGCAGAGGGCTTTTCCCATATCAGGCTCTTGGTCTCTTTGTTTAGAGATGTGCCTTTATAACCACTTTGAATCAGATATTGCATTTTGCTGAACAATGTCGGAATCTTGGTATGGATATTGTCCCCTAAATACATACTGTAAACATCGGCATTGTTATTTGCCGGCCGAATGGCTGAATTTGGTTTGTGGCTAATGGCTTTTTCCAGATAAATCACTTTAGCGTTATCTTCCGGATCGAGGTCAACTTTAGTGATGGACATACCATAGTGCAGAGCATTAATCCAACTTGCCGGATTATCAACCGCAATTTGAATGATGGCATGAGTTCTGCCTTGGTCAATGGCGTGAGCTTCAATATATTCCAACATTCTTTTCATCAAGCTCGCACCCCGATAAGCCGGGTCAACCAAGATGGCTTCATATATCACCAAATCTTTATTTTCTTTTTCGGATTTGAATTCCGGCATATCCCGTTTTTCGTCATTTTGCGGAAGTTTGAAAACTGTTTGCGCAATCAGCTTGTCTTCATCAAAAACACCAAGCATATTGTCACTTTGGCCGTCTAAATATTTCATATAATCTTCGGCTGTTCTGTGCAAGATAAAGTGCTGTTCATCAGGGTGAAGACCTTGGATGATTTTTTCTTGCAAGTGCATAACATCTGCTAAGTAGCTGATGTCTAATTTTTTGACCGTTAATGTTTTTTTGTTCATTGTATTCCTCTGCTTTGACTTATCTTTAACATAAAAAAAAGATTTGAGAAAAACTCAAACCTTGCGACTAACTTAACCTGTACTTCACGGATAAGTCATCGTCGCAATGTAAGTCTGCGTAAACGCAATGATGTCAAATTTAAATTGGTCATTTACCACTACTCTGTTTTGAAAACTGTTATGATATTACCGATTTATTCTTATTTGTAAAGATTTTTTTATCAGACTAAAGAATAATTACGAAATTTGATTTGCAAACTTGCGTTTTTTTATATATTTTGTTGCTAAGCAATTTTATAAAAAATTTTATTGATAGAAAGGATTAGAAGAAAATGGATGTTATCTTGACCGGAGACAGACCTACCGGAAGATTGCACTTGGGGCATTATGTCGGCTCACTCAAACGCCGCGTGGAAATGCAAAACAGCGGAAAATATCCAACTATTTTTGTGATGATTGCCGATGCTCAGGCTTTGACCGATAATGCCGACGACATCAACAAGGTTCGCAACAACATCTCAGAAGTTGCCTTGGATTATATGGCTTGCGGATTAGACCCTAAGAAGACAACCATCTTCATTCAATCGCAA
The DNA here is from genome assembly GCA_949295995.1 of uncultured Pseudomonadota bacterium. Lineage (GTDB taxonomy): Bacteria > Pseudomonadota > Alphaproteobacteria > RF32 > CAG-239 > Scatocola. Next base: position 953 of record CASFNK010000063.1, on the reverse strand, counting down.
ATTCCCGAACTTTGCGAATTGTCTTTTTATTATATGAATTTGGTAACCGTTTCCAGATTGCAAAGAAATCCTACCGTTAAAAATGAAATTCAACTCAGAGGATTTAAGCAAAGCATTCCGGTCGGATTTTTCACCTATCCTATTAGTCAAGCCGCCGATATTACTGCTTTTAGGGCAAATCTCGTTCCCGTCGGGGAAGACCAGTTGCCTATGATTGAGCAAACCAGAGAGATTGTACGCTCATTTAACACTTTGTATAAAGAAGTTTTGGTCGAGCCCACCGCTGTTTTGCCTGAAAACAGCTTATGTTCTCGTTTACCGGGATTGGACGGTGCCGCCAAAATGAGCAAATCTTTAGGAAACTGTATCTATTTGGCTGACAGTGCTAATGATATTAAGAAAAAAGTTCAAAGTATGTTTACCGACCCAACGCACTTACATGTGGAAGACCCTGGTCATACAGAAAATAATCCGGTATTTACCTACCTAGATGCTTTTTGCAAAGATGAACATTTCCAAGCCTTTTTACCGGCTTATCAAAATTTGGATGAACTCAAGGCACATTACCAAAGAGGTGGTTTGGGAGATGGAACGGTTAAAAAGTTCTTGAACGAAATTTTGCAAAATGAGCTCAAACCTATCCGTGAAAGGCGTGAAGAATTGGCTCAAGATATCGGCGAAATTTTTGCTCAACTCAAAAAAGGCAGTGAAAGCGCGCGTGAAGTTGCATCTCAGACATTGCACGATGTAAAAGCTGCTATGGGCATTGACTACTTTGGTAAGAGCTCTTTGCTCTAATTGCCTTTCTTTTCAAAAAAAGAAACCCACCGGCCTAGCCGGTGGTTCTTCTTTAACGGGTGTAACCCTAATTGTGCCAGCGAACGCCTTAAGGGCGTATGACGGTCTGACAGGGCGAAAATTACTTGCTACCCGTAAACGGGTCAAAATCCATT
>CASFNK010000062.1 GCA_949295995.1 uncultured Pseudomonadota bacterium | reverse complement strand
GGGCTTCAAATTTACTATCCTTAAAGTCTTGCGGAAGTTTATCTATGTGGGTATTAATGGTGGTGTAGGGGTAAAATCCATCACTATTTTTCTTTAATCCGTTAGTCCCGCAGAGTTTGCCAATTAGTTCTTCGGTGGTATGGTTGCTTAAATCTCCGAAATGAATAGAATTACTGCCATAGGTCGAAATGCCTTGAGTCGTTTCGGGGAGTTGGTCTAAGGAAGTGATTTTTAGCTCCGGATTGTGTCCAAGATTTAATTGTCCGTTGATTTTAATATTCGCGAAATCTTTCGGTAGTTCTCTGATGTCTAGCCCCTCTAAATCTACATAGCCATCTACGACCAGACGTCCGCTTTCGTCGCGTTTGATATCAACTCGGCGGGCTAAGCTTTTTAGCAAAGTTTCAGTATCTGTATTGCTTAAATCTCGATAATCTGGAATCTCAAGACCTTCAAGGTGACTAAACTGATAGGTCTTAGCCTGTCCGTTTAGTTTGGCATCGTCTTTTTGTTGTTTGCGACGGATAGCTAAGTTGCCGTATATTGTATTATCTGATGGTTCATGCAGAGCCATGAAATCTTGCCAACGAGGGTCATTCTCGGGAATCGGATAAAGAAAACCATTATTCTTATCTCCGAGGTGCAAATATTTGGCTTTGACCTTATTGCGGTGGGGCATGACCGGGGTTTCAAAATATTTGTTGGGATTGTCAAGTTCGCTACTGGCAGTTTCCAAACCAATGTTGGCATAATATTTTTGGTCAGCATTGGCCTCAATTTCATAGATAAATCCATATGAGCGTTGGCTGGATTTATCTATGTAGGTGGCACCGCCTTTGGAGGAAGAATTGGTGCCTAAACCAGAATAACCTTTGGCAATTAAAATTTGGGGTGAAGAGTGGGGTACATTGCGCGCTTCATATGGAGAAATTACGGCAAAAACATTGGAACCTTGGGTGCCACCTTTATAAAGTGTTTTACAGCCTGTCATACGATTTTGATTATCCATTTCTTGGGCTGTTAGGTCGTCAAGAATTTTTAACTCTGGTGAGTGGGAGGCTTCATCTAGCATGGTGCTGATAAAATCTTCTCCATGTGTATTCATAATTTGTTGAAATTGTTCCGGATTAGGGTTGGCTTTTTCAAGGTCAATTACCTTGTCCTCATTCATGATATCATTATTTAAGGACGGATATAAGAGTTGTTTTTCGGTATTAGGGGTAACAAAGCCTAAACTATAAATGCCATGTTGCTCTAAGATACTTAAAATATTAACCGCTTCGGCTTGAGCATTTTCGGGGGCAACAAAAGGAGTTTGTAGACCGGTTTTGCTGACTACTACTTTGTTGGGTAATTTGGCAGCATCATCAAAAAAAGGTACGGCATCAACTCCGTTTTGTCGCAAGGCTTCGACGGTTTTGATAATAAGAGAGTTGTTGCCGTCGCGGGCAAATTCTTTATCATCTTTATTGGCAGTCGTGCCGATAAATAAAGATACCGGCTCGGTCAATCCTTCAAAGTAGTTAGACAAAGCTCGTTTAATCTCTGGGCTATATTCGGTGCTGTCCTTTTCTTCTGCCATGGCTAGTTCCTTTATTATAATTACATTTATTCTATTCCAAAATTCACTAAAAATCAATTAAAAGGGGTTGAATATATGGGGAGTCATGATATAATTAATAAAAATGAAACATTAGGCGGAGGCCGGTTATGACAGAGCAAAATAAAAATGAAGAGTTCTTGAAGGATTGGGAAATTGATATTTCTCATAAGTCAGCACGTCATAAAACCGGTTTGGGTTTTACCTGCCAATATGTTAATGACGACGGCAGTCTGCGGGTGGAAATGGATAATCTAATTCCGTGGGAGCAGAAAATGTTTGAGAAATATCATGATTTTGATATGGTTGATGCCGATATGCAGCGTTTACGCGGTGAATTTGCTACAATTTATAAAGAAAAAATGCTGGCGAAAGAAAATAATAGT
>CASFNK010000061.1 GCA_949295995.1 uncultured Pseudomonadota bacterium | reverse complement strand
GAGTGAAGAAACCCCTGATATGGTGGCCAAGAGAATTGCCGCCTATGCTAAAGGAGAATAAGATGACAGCCCAAGGATTTACAGATTTAGGTTCAACTTCGGCAGATAATCTTCTGGCCGGAGAATTTCCGCGTGTTTCAAAGCTGGTTACCGTTACCGGCGGAAAATATGAACGCGGCACAATTTTGAGTAAAAGCGAGAGCAATTATACCATATGTAGTGCAGATCCCGAAGCTGTTTTGGCAGAAACCGTAGATGCTTCATCTGAAGAAAAACAAGCTGTGGTTTATTTAACCGGTGAGTTTAATCTGGCGGCACTCAAAGCCGGCGTAGATGTTTCTACTTTGATAGAAGCTTTGCGCGCTAAGTGTATTTTTGTAAAATCAAACCAAGCCTATTAAGATTAGGAGTTAAAATTATGGATATTTTTTCAACGCATGTGTTGGCTAAAGTGGTTGAAAACTTGCCGACACCGTCTTCTTTTTTGCTTGATACCTTCTTTCCAAACATTCAAACCTCGGAAAAAGAAGAAATCTTTTTTGATGTAACCGACAGCAAACCTCGGATTACACCTTTTGTATCACCGCTTTTGCCGGGAAAAGTCGTTAACGGAAATGGCTATCAGACAAAATCATTCAAACCGGCTTATGTCAAAGATAAACGCCGCTTTGATGCCAATATTCCTTTCAAACGCATAGCCGGAGAAACAATCGGTGGCAATTTGAGTAATACTCAAAGATATGAAAGGGCGCTGGCGACAACCTTGCAAGACCAGTTGGACAATTTAACACGTCGTGAAGAAGTTATGGCTGCCGAAATTTTGCGTACCGGAAAAACCATTGTTTCTGGAGACGGATATCCGGCCACAACGGTAGATTTTGGACGAGATGCCGCCTTGACCAAAGCCTTAGTCAGCGAAAACACTTGGTCTGGTGCCGGTTCTAAACCTCTTGATAATCTGGAAGACTGGGCTGCAGAGATTCAAAATAAAGCCGGCGTTGTGGCCAAAACAGTAGTTATGGATCCCGATGCTTGGAAAATCTTTCGTTCCAATGCCTCGGTTGAAAAATATTTGGACTATCGCCACGGCACAACAAACAGTATTAACAAGGATCCAATCGTACGCGGCAAAGAGAGCAAAGCTCGTTATGTCGGTTCAATCGGAGATTTTGACCTTTGGGTGTATAATGACAGCTATATCAATGATTCCGGCACTTTGACTAATCTTTTGCCATCAAAAACCGTTATTTTAGGTTCAAAAGACGGATTGGAAGGAACGCGTTGTTATGGGGCAATCCATGATGAAAAAGCTAACTGGACGGCCAGTCGCTATTTCACTAAATCTTGGATAGAAGAAGACCCGAGTGTGCGCTGGTTGTTGTTGCAATCAGCACCTTTGGTCGTGCCGTATCGTCCAAATGCCGTTTTGTGTGCAACCATTGGCTAAGAGGGGGAAGTATGACCAAAATACGTGCTTTAATAACTCTGGTGGTTGGAAAAGGTCAAGAATTGCCACCGGGTGGACTTTATGATTTGAGTGATGACGAGGCTAAGCGTTTAGCCTCGTTAAATTTTGCAGAAATCTTAGGTAAAAATCAAAATCAGAATAATAATGCCAAAGCCAAAACAGGAGCAGACAATGCAAAACCCAATGAAAATAGCAGTGGACAGCCTGTTCAATCGGCTGGGACAACGGGCCAAATATCAAAATAAAGATGTCTTAATTTTTGTTTTTGCGGCAGATAATGTGGGCGAAGTTGGATTTATGAATACGCTTTCGCCCACAACAATTATCAAAGTCAGAGTGGAAGATGCCCCAAATCTGGCTATGGGTGATAGTTTTGAGACTGAAAATGCTTGCTATCATTTGATTGCCGAACCCAAAAAAGAACAGCATTTGTTGGTTTGGAAGACGGAAGTATCATGCGATTAAAGGCTGCTCTGCAAGGAAGTTTGTCAGAATATCTGCAACATGAATACCAACAAGGAGCTGAAGCTGTTACGATTGGTATTAAAACCGCTACTAACGGCTTAAAAATGTCCATGCGCGGACAAGTTCGTTCTGCTGGTTTAGGTTCAAGATTAGCAAATACCTGGCGCGGAGATGTTTACCCTCAAACTAAAAAGAGCATTACCGCAGCCGGTGTTATCTATACCAAAGCGCAAAAGATCATGTCAGGCTTTGAATATCAAAGCACAATCCGCAGTTCTCAAGGTTTTTGGCTGGCAATTCCGACACAGGCAGTGAAAAAACGTATCTCTGGAAGAAGAATGACACCGGCATTGTATGAGCGTTCAAAAGGTATTCGCTTACGTTTTGTTTATCGTCCACACGGAGCTTCTTTGTTGGTACACGAACAAAAACGCAAGACAATTATTGCTTTCTGGCTAGTGCCACAAGTAAAGATGCCCAAATTGATTAACTTTGAAACCGAAAGCCTAAAATGGCAAAACAAGCTACCAACTTTAATTTTACAGAATTGGAAAGATGATGAGCAAACGTGAACAAATTTTATCAGCCTTATTTGAAAGGCTTAAGAGTTTGGATATAACTGTTAAGCGAAATGAACTTGCTCCGCAAGCCATACCTAAAAACGGAATTTTGATTTTAAGGGACGGCAAGCAAGGAGATCCGGAAGTCATTTTATCGCCGCCAATGTGTATTTTTCATCACGAGGCAGAACTAGAAGTTATTGTTCAAGACGCAAAAT
>CASFNK010000060.1 GCA_949295995.1 uncultured Pseudomonadota bacterium | reverse complement strand
TATTATAATAATGAACGTTGTCAGTGGAGCTTAAACAAAATGACACCGGCTCAACGCCGATGCCATTTGCTTAATTCTCCCTCTTGACTTAATCCTCCTCGGGACTTTTTTTATTTGTCCAATTTATGGGGTACAGATCATAACAGGGAAGCTTTTTTTCAAAAGGAGTGATCTTTTAGCAGCATCGTGCGCAAGATAATTCGAAAATCTAAACAGCAAGACATTTTGCGGATATAATAAAAATCCAGTTTGAGGTATTGTGTTAAATTTTCGGTGCGTGGAGCATCAAGTTGAGCGAGTACTGTAATTCCGGGACGAATAATCAAACGAAGCAAACTTTTTTCATAATAAGGAAACTTCTGATAAATATGTACCTGAAAAGGTCTGGGACCGACAATACTCATATCTCCAATCAGTACATTGAAAAACTGAGGAAATTCATCCAAGTGAGTTTTTCGTATGAATTTACCTATTTTAGTAACTCTACAATCATTTTTCTGAGCAGGTTTTGTTCCTGAATTAAGATACATGGACCTAAATTTATAACAGTTAAAGAGTTGACCATATAAGCCTAATCTTTTCTGAATAAAGAATACCGGTCCGGGAGAGGTAAATTTTATCAACGGAGCCAAAATCAGAAAAATAAGAGGAAAGAGAGTTAGCAAAACGCCCAACGAAAAAATAATGTCAAACAACCTTTTGCAAACAGCGGCACATAGTGAGGTCGGAAAATGATACCTGACTTCTTTAGGGAGGGTAGCAATATAGCGCTCACGATAAGCCAACAATTTTTTTTCATTAGTGATTATTCTAATCAGAAGAATAGTACACATTGTAATTAAGAATAATGCCATAGTATATAAGTTTATAATAATAATCTATCGGACAAAATTCTGTATTAAATAGGCTAATAAGTCAAGAAATTTTCTACAAAAGTATCCTCAAGAGACATTTTTTTAGAACAAATCCGTTTCAATAACAGGATATTTTTCAAAACCTTTGAGGTTATAGTGCCACCATTCATGCGGAATAGATAAAAAACCGTTATCTTCCATTATTTCCTTTAAGAAAGTCCGATTAGCCAAAGCCTCGTATGGGGCTTGCATATAATCATGTCTGGCTTTACACAAGTTTTCTTGTAGAGGTGTAAAATTTCCTTTTCTAACGGCTTGAGCAATGTCATCACTATAAGCATCGGTTTCGGTCGGATAGGAGAGGAGCTTTCCGCTTTCATCAGCCAGACAAACATCAATAGCCGTTCCGTGGCAATGATTAGAGAGCTGGTAGTTTGCAGCAAACAAGCCGGGAATTGCCACTTTCTTTTGGAGCAGAATATGGGCCAGGGGCGGGCGATAAGCATCGCGAATGCACATTTTAAGATGATTGTTTTCTAATATAGGTACAATTTTCATTAAATTTTCAAAAACTTGGAGATGTACAAAGGCTCTGTTGCCCAGCCCGATTTCTTCATAAGCCGCAAAACTTGCGATATTGCGTGTTCCGGCATACATCAAATCAATAATAAAACGCTCACCATTAAGCTCAATTAAACCAAATTTGGCAAGTTCTGATTTTAGGCTTTCTGAATCCATTTTCCGCTGCTTTCTTGTTGCCAATAGTAAGTTTCTAATCCGCCAGACTTAAATTGTTTCCATTGGCTGCGTGCAAGTTCCAAAGCATTTTCATCGTTGCCGTCAAAAATATTGAAAATACGCTCAAAATTTTGCGCACCATCGGGCAAAATATCCGCGCCATCTACCAAAAACAATAATGTAGCGTGATTGGGGTTATCATCTCCCGCACTAAGCCAAATCGGTTGAGATTCTGCAAAACCGTCTTTTTTTGAACCATGCGGAATAAATGATGTATCATCAAATGTCCAAAGTTGGGAATTAATAAATTCCACACGTTCTTCGTTGCCGATTTTTATTTTAATGGCTTTTCCCAAAGAATAAGCCTTTTCCAAGAGTTTTGGCAAAACCTGCTCTAAGGTTTGTTTTTGCAAATGATAAAAATCTACTCTAGTCATGACTCACCAACTTTACAGCCACAAAATGCAATGCATCAACGCCTTGAATTGCAAGCAAAATCGGACGCTTGTTTTCTCGGTATGCTTCTCGCACAAATTCATCAAACATTTGCGCGTTTAAAACATTACGTTGGTCCACTTTGACAATTATATCACCGATTTTAATGCCTTTATGAGCGGCATCGGAATTCGGAAGTACGTCGGCAACAATAACCCCACTTGTTCCTGTTTTGATAACATTTAAAACATCGGGCGTTAAATTATTAACCTTTAAGCCAACCGTATTGAGAGAGGAAACTTCTTCATTAGCAAGTGGAGATAAATCGGTAGTTTCTTCAATATTTTCAGGAAACTCAATCGGAGCTGACTTTTCTTCCGGCATCTGTTCAATTTTAACATCCAGTTTAATCTTTTTTTGATTGCGCCAAACATCAAAAGAGGTAAGGGTATCGATAGGTGTTTCGGCAATCATACGAGATAAATTCTTGGTGTTATCAATGGCTTCACCGTTAAAACTCAAGATAATATCACCCGCAACAAAGCCAGCCTTTTGCGCCGGTCCGTTAGGCGTAAAGCCCGAAACAACCACGCCTTGATTTTGGGAAATTCCGAGACTTGACGCAATCTCTTGCGAATTCGGTTGAATTTTAATGCCAATCCAACCCCGTTTAACAGTGCCGAAATTTTTTAATTGCGCAATAACCCAATCTGCCAAATTTACCGGAATGGCAAAGCCGATACCTTGGCTGACTCCTGTGGTTGAAAAAATAGCACTACTGATACCAATCACTTCGCCCTTCATGTTAAACATCGGACCGCCGGAGTTTCCTTGATTGATTGAGGCATCGGTTTGAATAAAATTATCATAAGGTCCCGATTCGATATCTCTTGATTTGGCGGATATAATTCCGGCAGTAACACTTCCGCCCAAGCCAAAAGGATTACCGATTGCCAAAATCCAATCTCCGACCCGAATTTTATCGGAATCTCCGAAAGTTACCGGTTGAAGTTGTTGATTGGCTTCAATTTTAATTAAAGCCAAATCGGTCTTAGGGTCTTTGCCAATGAGTTGAGCTTCAAATTTTTGATTATTAGAAAGTGTAACTTGAATAGTTTCAGCCTTATCGACGACATGGTTGTTGGTAATGATATAGCCGTCCTTATCAATAATAAAACCGGAGCCAAGAGATTCTGATGTCTCTGCATTAGTGCTACTCGTGTCCGTATTTTCGGGTGAGGTAAAGCTCGAAATATTAACCACGCTGGGCATGAGTTTTTCGGCTAAATCGGCAAAGGATGGATATTGTGCCAAAGCGTTGCTTGCCAGGCAAACAACGCTTAACACTAAACCGATAAAAAGAAACTTGAGTTTTGGCATTTTCAACTATCTTTTTCTGATATCCGAAGTTCCGAAATACTTAAAGAATTCGGAATCAGGAGCCAATACCAAAGAGGCGTTACCGTCTGCCAAAGAGTTTTTGTAAGCCTCTAAAGAGCGATAAAAGGCATAAAAGCTTGGGTCAATATTAGCGGCGTCGTTCCAAATTTGAATAGCCTGTTCATCACCTTGACCGCGAGTGATTTGAGCTTGCTTTTCAGCTTCGGCAATAATGATTGTGCGCTCTTTTTCAGCCTTTGCTCTGATTTGTTGAGCTTGTTGTTGTCCTTTGGCGCGGAATTCCTTGGCATCACGTTCACGCTCTGTTTTCATGCGTGCGTTAATGGCTTGCAAAACTTGCAACGGCAAGTCTGCACGTCTGATTCTCACGTCGGCCACGCTCACACCGATTTGCTCGGCATCTTTTTTTACCGCATTGCTGATATCGGCCATAATTTGAGTACGTTGTTGAGACAACAACTCTTGCAAGGTAATGCGCCCCAAAATTTTACGAACCGACGAGTTGACGATTTCAGCTAGTTTGCCGCGAGCAATTTCTTCGGTTCTAACCGTTTGATAGAACTTGAGCGGGTCAACGATTTTGTAACGCGTAAAGCTGTCAACGTCCAAACGTTTTTTATCGTTCAACACCACTTCCTGAGCCGGAGGGTCAAGGTTAAGCAAACGGGTGTCATAAATCACCACATTTTGAATAAAAGGCATTTTAACCTTTAAGCCCGGTTCTTTCACCAAACGAATTGGTTCACCAAATTGCAGAACGATGGCTTGTTCGGGCTGAGCCACAATATAAAGCGAATTTAAACCGACAAAAACAATGACGGCTAAAACAGCCAGAAAATAATATTTATAGCGATTAAACATCTTTCATACTCCTAATTTTTATTATTTACGGCTGTCGAGGTAACACTGTTTTGGTTAATCGGCAGTAAGGGTAAAATGGCATTTCCTTTGCCCGATTGGTCCAAAATCACTTTGTTTGATTTGTTCAAAACCTCTTCCATAGTCTCCAAATACAAGCGTTTGGCTGTTACATCTTTGCCCTGCTTATAGGCATTATAAACAGAGATAAAGCGCTCAGCTTCACCTTTTGCTTTGTTTACAACGGCCTCTTTATAAGCCTGAGCATTTTGCAAGCGTTGAGCGGCTTCCCCCTGAGCTTTGGGCAAAATCTCGTTGCGATAAGCCTCAGCTTCGTTTTTGAAACGTTCCATATCGGCTTTTGCACGTTGAACTTCGTTAAAAGCATCAACCACTTGCTTTGGGGGGTCAGCCTTTTGGAGTTTAACACGAACGATTTCGACACCGGAGCCGAATTCATCTAAAACTTTTTGCAATTCGGCCTTAGTTTCGTCCTCAACTTTTCCGCGGTCGCCGGTGATAATCGGTTGCATTTGCGATTGACCGACGATTTCTCTTAAAACCGATTGCGCCGCCACTCGAACGGTAACATCTGGACTACGCATATTAAAGAGGTAGTCTTTGGCGTTTTTAATTTTCCAAACCACGGTGAGGTTGATATCAACGATATTTTCATCTCCCGTCAGCATATGGCTTTCGGTAAAAGAGTTTGCCGCATTTCGATAAGTCTCGACTTCACCGATATTAATGCTGCGTTCACGGGTAATATTGACTTTTTCAACCGATTCAATTGGATAGGGAAGATGATAGTGCAAACCGGCATCGGTTGTATAAGCGTATGCCCCGAAACGCAAAACCACACCTTGGTCGCTGGGCTGAATTTGGTAAAAGCCCGAAGCCAGCCACAAAGCGACGATAATTGCAATTGCCCAACCGAATTTGAAGTCAAATCCGTCATCATTTTTCACTCTTTCCAGCACGCTAAAGTCCACGACTTTAGGATTAGAGAGCGTCTCCTCACTGTCGCCCCAAGGGCTTGAGTTATCATTATTGCCCCATGGGCCTTGATTTTTTGCCATTATTTTGCACCTCTTATAATTTATTTCGTTGCTTTTTTTTACATATAATATAAATATCTGCTAAAGACAATTAATGATATAAGCTATCAACAGGGAGAAAATCCGATGGAAGAAGCAATTCGTGCGCTATGTTTGGAATATTTTAATAAGGAAGAGATTGAGAGCCTGCAAATAACCGATAAGAGAGTGATTGTAACAATAGCCTCAGTAGAAGATGAAGTAAAGTCCGGTGCTCTGCGCCAAAAAATATCTGAGCTGTCAGGAGACAAAAAGGTTTCTGTTATTTTCACGGCACCTAAGGCTCCGCAAGGTCTTCGTCCCGAACAAAATGGCTGGACCGTTAAAGGTGTCAAAAAAATCATAGCCGTAGCCTCAGGCAAAGGCGGCGTCGGCAAATCCACCACGGCGGTTAATTTGGCCTTGGCTCTGGCAGAGCAGGGGCTAAAGGTTGCTTTGTTTGATGCCGATATTTACGGTCCTTCTGTTCCAACCCTTTTGGGGTATGAAGGACAACCTCCCGTTTCTTATGATGGTCAAACCATGGAGGCTTTCTCTGTCCAGGGAATTAAATCAATGTCAATCGGCACGCTGATTGATAAGGACACACCTTTGATTTGGCGTGGCGCAAAGGCTTGCGGTGCCATTCAACAGCTTTTAACTGAAGTCAACTGGGGAGAGATAGATGTCATGGTGATTGATATGCCCCCCGGCACGGGTGATATTCAAATCTCACTGTCTCAAATGTTGAAGTTAGATGGTGCGGTAATCGTTTCCACCCCGCAAGACATTGCTCTGATAGATGCTGTCAAGGGCGTGAATATGTTCAAAAAAGTCAATGTGGAGATTTTGGGTATTGTTGAAAATATGAGTTATTATATTTGTGAGCATTGTGGAGCAAGAGCAGATATTTTCGGTCATGAGGGAGCTCAAAAAACAGCCAATCAATTGGGCGTTCCTTTCTTAGGAGAAATTCCGTTGCATATTGCTATCCGCTCAAATTCCGATGCCGGAACACCGGTTGTCGCTTCCATGCCGGGCAGTCCGTATGCCAGAGCCTATGAGGCTATAGCCCGACAGATAAAAGATAAACTTTTTGCTTAAAAATCAAAAGCCTCAGTTTAAATACTGAGGCTTTCCTTTATCCGGCTAAATAGGTTTTGACGGCGTCATCTCGCTCAAAAAGATAAAGCAGAATGCGTAATGCCATTCCTCTGTTGGAGGTAAGTTGCGGGTCTAATTCCAATATCATACGCGCATCTTTATTGGCGGTGAGGAGCAAGTTTTTGTGAACCGTCATATCTGCGAGCTTAAATTCGTTAAATCCTGATTGGCGTGTGCCCAAAATTTCACCACCGCCTCTGAGTTCCAAATCTTTCTCGGCAATCAAAAATCCGTCTTCTGTCTCTTTCATAATATTAAGGCGACTGCGTGTCGTCTCACTCAAAGGATAAGAATAGAGCAATAAGCAAGTTGAGGCCTGAAAACCGCGCTTAATTCTCCCTCTGAGCTGGTGAAGTTGAGCCAAGCCAAATCTTTCGGCATGTTCAATAATCATGACGGTTGCCTCAGGCACATTAACACCGACTTCAATTACGGTTGTTGCCACCAAGAGAGAAAGCTCTCCTTTCTTAAATCTTTCCATCACGGCGTCTTTGTCTTTTTCTTTCATTTTGCCGTGTACAAGACCGACCTTATCGCCAAATATTTTTTGTAATGTCTCAAAGCGTTCTTCGGCGGCGGCTAAGTCGGTCTTTTCAGATTCTTCCACCAAAGGGCAAACCCAATAAGCCCTGCAACCTTCATCAAGTTTGCGCCGTAAGGCCTCAATCACCACATCAATTTTTGCCACCGGCATAACGCGTGTATCAACCGGTTTGCGCCCTTCGGGAACTTGGTCGATTTTGGAATATTCCATATCTCCGTAAGCTGTTAAAACTAAAGACCGAGGGATAGGGGTTGCCGTCATAACCAGAATATCGGCTTTGTTACCCTTGTTGGAGAGGGCAAGCCTTTGGTGTACGCCGAAGCGATGTTGCTCATCAATTACCACGCAAGCCAAATCCTTAAACGTAACATCATCTACAAACAAGGCATGTGTTCCGATAAGAATATCAATTTTGCCCTCATCCAAATCTTGCAAAATTTTTGCACGCGCTTTACCTTTAACGCGACCGGTTAATAATTCGGCGCGAAGTCCGATTTCCTCGCATAAGGGTTGAATGGTTTCCAAATGTTGCTTTGCCAAAATTTCGGTCGGAGCCATAATGGCGGCTTGCGCACCGCACTCCACGGCGTTCAACATGGTTAACAAAGCAACGATGGTTTTACCGCTGCCGACATCACCTTGCAAGAGCCGGAGCATACGATAAGGCGAGGCTTGGTCGGCACTGATTTCTTTTAAGACTTTTTCTTGGGCTTGGGTGAGTTTAAAAGGCAAAATCTGCAAAACTTTTTTCCTCAACAAGCCGTTACCTTTTATTTCGCGCCCTTGTTGTTTTTTTACCCGTTCGCGAACAATGGCTAGGGCTAATTGGTTGGCCAGTAATTCATCGTATGCCAAACGAGTACGTGCAATTGCATTGGGTTCCAAATCAACTAAAGATTTTGGATGATGAACTAGTTTAATAGCTTGGTTAAAACTCGGCCATTTGTTTGCTTTCAAATAATGTTCATCAAGCCACTCTGTTAATTGCGGCACAAACAAGAGGGCTTGCTTCATAATTTTGTTGAGCATTTTATTGGTAATACCGGCTGTGAGCGGATAGACGGGTTCAATTCCCAAAATAGTCCCCATATCTTCGGGCTTAACGATATAGTCGGGATGGCTCATCTGCAACAAACCTTGAAATCGCTCCACTTTACCGCTGACCACACGCACTTCGCCAACAGGGAGATTTTTTTGAATAGAATCAGGATAGACTTTAAAAAAACTCAATACCAAATCACCCGTTCCGTCCGAACAAATCACACGGTAAGGTTGCTTTTTGGTCTTTGGGGCAATATGCTCAATGACTTTGACTTTAAGGGTGCAAATAGTGTTTTCTCTTGCCATACAGAGTTTTGGGGATGAGGTACGGTCAATAATTCCTGTAGGCAAATGCCATAACAAATCCACCACGCGATTACCGCACAAGCGATTCAAAAACTCTTGTGTCTTAAGCCCGATACCTTTAAGCGTGTTAATCGGCGCAAACAACGGAAATAAAATCGGCGGTCGCATTTTTCCTCTAAAAATAAAGAAAACAGTTGCATCTAGGCGATATTGTATATATTTTCAAAATAAAGTAAATAATAAGATTAAAGAAAATGTTAGAAGATATTGCAACTCTGCAAAATTGCACGATTTCATCAGTTCCAGACGGATATGATGCGTTTTTGCTTGCCAAATTACAGCTCTCATCCAAACACGACATCATATATGTCGTAAGCGATGGCGTGGCTTTGGAGCATACGGCGCAAATTCTAAACACGATTGCCTCGCAAATTGAGATTTTAAAGTTTCCTGCATGGGATACGGTGCCATACGACCGTGTGTCGCCCAATGTGAATGTGGTCGCCACGCGTGTGGGAACTTTGAGTACTCTGGCACAAAATCCGACCCCAAAAAAGCCCCGCATTATTTTAACCAGTAGCGGTGCGATTCTCCAACGCCTGCCGTTAAAAAAGATATTCTTAAATTCAATGCGAGAGGTTAAGGTTGGAGCTTCGCTTAATTTTAATGACTTTGTGCATTATGCGGTGGTCAATGGCTATAATCGGGTTGAACAAGTGATGGAACCGGGAGAATATGCCGTCCGAGGGGATATTTTGGATATTTTTCCTGTCGGAAGTGCTCAGCCTCTGCGTATTGACTTATTTGGCGACGAGGTCGAAAAAATACGCACCTTTGACCCTCTAACCCAACGCTCCAGCGGTGAGCTGAAAAGTTATACTTTCCAAGTCATGGGCGAGGTGGCTCTTGATAATAATACGATTAAGAGTTTTCGTGCCAAATATCGTGAGGCTTTTGGTTCTCAAGGAACCACCGACGAGCTTTATGAGACAATTTCCAACGGGCAGAAATATATCGGTATGGAAAACTGGCTGCCGTTTTTCTATGATGAAACCTTGCCGACTTTGTTTGATTATGTGCCTCAGGCCTATGTGATTGTCGGTAAATCGGTAAAAGAGGCGGTTAACGCAAAAGAAGAGAGCATCATTGACTACTATCAGGCAAGACTTGAGGCTTTATCAATAAAATCGGCCAATGAGGTTGATACCTACCGCCCGATTGCGCCTGAATTGCTATATATGACTAAAGAGGAGTTTACAACACGCTTGCGCCAACGCCAAGCTCTGTACTTTACGTCAATGAGTATGCCTTCGGGCGAAGGTAACGAAACGGCAGGCGTTATTCCGGGGCGAGATTTTTCCAATGCCAAAAATATTTCGGCGGCCGAGGTTTATAATGAGCTCAAGAATTATCTGAGCGAAAACGGCAAATTAAAAAGAATTATTTGTTGCTATTCCGAAGGCTCAAGAGAACGCTTGGTCTCGTTGATGAGTGAATATGGACTTTCAGATATTTCCTTAGCCGATGATTGGCAAGAAGCCTTAGCAAAAGCCGGACACAAAAAGACGGTCTTAGCCGTAATGAATTTGGCGCATGGCTTTAGGGGGGACGGCTGGTGTCTGATTTCCGAACAAGATATATTAGGTGAACGCCAAACTCGTAGAACCACCAAAAAAGTAACGGCGAAAGATTTTATTGCCGATGTCTCATCTCTCTCGATTGGTGAGTTAGTCGTCCATGTCGAACATGGTATCGGTAAGTTCTTAGGCCTAGAGAATATTACGGCCGGCGGTGCCCCGCATGATTGCTTAAAGATATTATATGCCAATGATGCCAAACTTTTTGTTCCGGTCGAAAATATTGATATGGTCTCCCGCTATGGTTTGGAAGATGATAATATTCAGCTCGATACTTTAGGTGGCGTTGCATGGCAGGCAAAGAAAGCGAAAGTTAAAGAAAAAATTCGCGATATCGCGGAAAAATTAATTAAAATAGCCGCCGAAAGACACTTAAAAGAAGCTGATATATTCATTCCGCCCTCAGGTCCTTATGATGAATTTTGCGCGCGCTTTCCTTATAGCGAAACCGATGACCAGCTCAATGCCATAACGGATGTTTTGAAAGATTTGGGACTTGGCTCGCCGATGGATAGATTGGTTTGCGGCGATGTGGGTTTCGGCAAAACCGAAGTTGCCTTGCGAGCGGCTTTTGCGGTTGCAATGTCGGGTGCCCAAGTTGCCTTAATTGTGCCAACCACTTTGCTGGCCCGCCAACACTATTATAATTTCAAAAAGCGCATGGAAGGTTTCCCCATCAAGGTTAAAATGTTATCACGCTTGGTAACACCAAAAGAAGCCGAAGAAACCAAAAAAGGCTTGGCTGACGGAGCGGTAGAGATTGTAATCGGCACACACGCTTTGTTGTCAAAAGATATAAAATTCTGTAACTTAGGGCTCTTAATTATAGATGAAGAGCAACATTTCGGCGTTGCTCATAAAGAAAAATTAAAAGCACTTAAGTCGAATGTCCACGTGTTAACACTAACCGCTACGCCAATTCCACGGACGTTGCAAATGTCCCTAACCGGCGTAAAACAATTAAGCATAATCGGCACGCCGCCGGTTGACCGCTTGGCAGCGCGCACTTTCGTCATGCCTTTTGATAAGGTTATGATAAAAGAGGCGATTTATCGTGAAAAATTCCGTAACGGCCAAACTTTCTTTGTCTGCCCAAGGGTTTCAGATATTTTTGGGGTTGAAAAAGAGCTCCGTGAACTTGTGCCAGATATTAAAATCTTGGTGGCTCACGGGCAAATGCCGGTGAAACATCTTGAAGAAGTCATGAACGATTTTGCCGACGGCAAAGCTGATATGTTGCTCTCCACCACAATTATTGAATCCGGTATTGATATGCCGTCTGTCAATACCATGATTGTCTATCGTGCGGATATGTTTGGTCTCGCACAGCTCTATCAATTAAGAGGGCGAGTAGGGCGAGGTAAACTCAGAGGCTATTGTTACTTTACCGTGCCAAAGCAAAAGAACCTCAAGCCTGTTGCCGAACGTCGTTTGAGTATTTTGCAAGCACTCGACACATTAGGCGCAGGCTTCTCACTTGCCAGCCATGATATGGATATTAGGGGTTCGGGAAATATTTTAGGCGAAGAGCAATCCGGACATATTAAAGAAGTCGGTGTTGCTTTGTACCAACACATGCTGGAAGAAGAAATCGCCCGCCTCAAAGCCGGAGAATTTGAGCAAGACAAACAAGCCTCGCTTGAATGGGCACCGCAAATCACGACCGGTATTCCGATTATGATACCTGAAACCTATGTTAAAGATTTAGGCGTTCGTTTAGGACTTTATAAGCGCATCGGAGAGATAAAAGATAAAAACGCACTTCTTGATATGAAAGAGGAGTTAATCGACCGCTTTGGCAAACTCCCGCCTGAAGTTGATAACCTCCTTAAAACGGTTGAAATCAAACAGCTTGCCGTAATGGCAAATGTGGAGAAGATTGAGGCCGGCGGAAAAGGTATTTTGCTGAGTTTTCATAACAATACTTTTGCCGCCCCCGATAAGCTGATAGATTTTGTAACCAAGCAGTTTGGCGCGGTAAAGATTCGTCCGGACCAAAAACTCTTTATAGAAAAGAATTTGGAAGATTATAGTGTGAGAGTTGAAACCATAAAAACATATTTGCAAAAATTAATATCTCTGTTGGGAGTAGAGCAATGAATCAAGATGCATCATCACGTTCCATGAGATTTTATAATATGCTGGTGCATTTGACCTCACCGGGGCATAAAGTGATAGAAGAAAACGTTGCGGTAAAGAATATCTGGCAAAAGAACAGCTTAGTATTTTTGGATTTATACTTTTATCGCACCAAAAAATCACATATTGTCGATAGTGTCTATCTGCGAGATATTGCGGATTTAACCAATGAAAAGGTCTATACTTCGGCCGAAGATTTTATAAAAGATTATTGCGCCTATACAGCAATGGTAGAAGAAGAGGAAAAGAAAGAAGACATAACCCAAAGTTTTGATTTCAGACATCTTGAAAAAATCAAAGATAATTTGATAATTCTGACATTTATCGCTAAATGTACGGCGGATTTTAACCAAGTTAAACTAGCCTCAATTAGAAAATACATAAATAAAAAATTGCCTCAGACGAAAGCATTGAGTGAGCAATATCTAAATAACTATATGGAAGAATTAAAACCGACGGAGAATAATTTTTTTAAGGCAATTGAGAGCTTAAAGGCACAAACTCCCGAAGAAATTGAAAATTTAATCACCGAAGCCTTAAAAATCAGTTCCGCCGACGGAGCTTTGAGTTATCAGGAAAGATATTATATTGCAGAAATTATTCAAGCTCTGAGGGAATATGGCATAGAACCTGATATTGAATTTTAAAAAAAAGAAAACACCGCTGAGCAAGCGGTGTTTTGCATTTTATAAAACAACTATTTTTTTTCGGTTTCAATTTTTTCAGCAACTTCTTTATCAGGAGTATCTTTATCATCAGAATTTGCTTTTTCTTCACTATTTTTAGTTTCTTCTGAGGTAAAAGTTTTTTCTTCAATCATTTTAGTATCTTGTGTTTCGATTCTTGGAGGAAGTTTTCCCTCATCAAGATAAACTTCTTTATTATAATCATCTAAAAAATGATGTTGAATAAAGTCCCCAACTTGGATTCCATGTTTTTTGACATCACCAGCATTGAGTTCAATTACAAACATTGCAGGTTCTGGAGCGACAATTAATTCTTCAGACATAGGTGTTGCATTCTCATAAATGAAAAAGATTTTACCATTAGCATTAATAAAGAGCATATCCAAAGGAATTTTGGTATTTTTCATCCACATTGCTACTTGATTATTAACGTGAGACAAGTCAAAAATCATACCGCTGTTTGCAGCCAAATTTTCTCTGAACATCAAACCTTTTTCGAGTTCCTGAGGCGATTGAGCTTCCTCAATATTGTAAGTAACATCGCCTTTTTGTGTTTTGATTGTCAGGTTACCTTCCTGAGAGCAACCGGCAATAACAATTAAGGCTAAAAAAAGTTTCAAGAATTTAAGCATAATTGTCTCCTTAAGGTTTAAAGTCCACTTTTCTTGGTTGCCATTGAGAGACGACAACCGGACCGTTTTGAGAAAATAAGACTTTTTTTCTGGCATCAGTAAAAGCATTATTTTTTTGAGATTTTTTATTTTGCTCAATAAAATGTTTAACTACCACGTTAAAATCAACTGTATTTACGGTCCCGGAAATACACATTTCTTTAAAAGCAGGATTTGACTTAGTTATTTTTTGCAAACTTAGTAAAGAAAGTTTTCCATATTTAGCCCAAACACTTTCAAGAAATAATTCGATTTTATCGGGAAATTTGACGGCAGGCATAAAAGGACGTCCGAAAGCAAACATTCTTTTAAGATTCGGTTCATAAAAACCGGTATGATCACACACAAAGAGACTGGGAGTGAGCAGTTGCATATTATAATTGATGGCAAAGTGAAGCTGAGCCAAAAATAAGAGATGCTGCATCACATCGGTTTCAAGATAGAGCCCGTCTTTTTCGGCGCGGTTAAAAAACCAATAAGCGACGTCAATTGCGGTATCTGTGGCCGGAATAGTCATCTTTAATCCTTTCAAAATAAACAAAACAATTATAAAACATTTATTTAAAAACACAAATATTTAAATGCACTAACTTAATATTTTTTTTGTTTGTATTTATTTTTATTCTTGTTTTAAAAAAGTTAATAAGTTATCACTATAATAATTGGCGCAAAAGGCGTAATTAATTTTAAATAGGGTTAAAGAGATGTTTTCGCATAAGAATATAATAACTTCTACCTTTGTAATCAGTGCAATACTTCTGATGAGTGCTTGTAAAAGTGCATCTTTTCCGGAAATTACGGATGAATATGCTTCAGAAGACGGCTATCTCAAAGAGAGTTCAGGTTTTGCAAGCGATAATAAAAATGTCGCTTATGAAGGAGAAACCATTACTCCGGCAAAAACGAAGCCGGTTATAGTCTCCGATTCTGAAGATTTAGATAAAGAAGAGACCATTATAAGCGAAAACGCCGAAGATATGAGTATTCCTGAGGCTGAAACAAAAGAGCAACCTCAAAAGACACAAAAAGTCGCTCAATTGCAAGAAACTGAACAGGTAGATTTACCACAAACGCCTCAAGTTCCAAGCGTAACCTATTTGGTAGAGACATTTTATTTTGATAATGGTAGTTCATATATGCCAGAAGGTTCCAATTCAAAGATTCGCCAAATTGTAAAGGAAGCCAAGAAAAACAATGCTTTTGTTCGCGTTATGGGCTATGCCTCAAGTCGCACCCGCAATACGGATATGGCCAGCCACAAAATGGCAAACTTTAAGGTTTCGCAAGCCAGAGCCGAGGCTGTCGCTGCTGCTTTAAAAAGAGCCGGTATGCCCTCAAACAAAATTTTGGTTGAAGCGATGTCTGATAATCGTCCCGCTTATTTGGAAGTAATGCCTGAAGGTGAACGTTTGAACCGCCGCGCGGAAGTTTATATTAGTTACTAAGGTTTTGAGGAGAAACAGTGGTTTTCAGCTTTGAAAATGTAAAATCTCTGGGAGGAAATCTTTGGAAAGCAACACCTGTAGATGAAAGAAAAGCCGAAGTTATTACTCAGCGTTTTGAGTTGCCGTTGTTGGTTTCAAGGATAATTTCCGCCAGGGGGATAGAACTGTCTGATGTTGAAAATTTCCTCAATCCTAAACTTCAAAATCTTCTTCCGGATCCCAATGTATTGAAAGATATGCAAATTGCGGCGCAAAAAATTGCGCAGGCAATAATAGAGGGGCGAAAAATCGCCATAATTGGCGATTATGATGTCGATGGGGCAACCTCGTCATCTGTTTTACGTCTGTTTTTAGAAAGTGTCGGTGTTGAGCCGTTAGTGCATATTCCCGAAAGAGAAGAGGGCTATGGTCCAAGCTGTCTTGCCTTTGATGAATTTGCAGCTCTTGGGGCTGATTTTGTGGTAACGGTAGATTGCGGCACAACGGCGTTTGATGTTTTTGACTATGCCAAAGAAAAAGGTTTTGAGGTAATAGTTCTTGATCACCATGAAGCAGAGGCCAGATTGCCAAACGTGAGCGCAGTTGTGAATCCCAAACGTCTGGATGAAGAAAATGATTATCCATACCTCAAATACATGGCTGCCGTTGGCGTAGTCTTTGTAACAATTGTTGCCATAAATCGCGAATTGCGCCAAGCAGGATTTTATCAAACCCGTCAGGAGCCAAATCTCATTCAGTGGCTAGACTTGGTCGCATTGGGAACGGTATGTGATGTGGTTCCGTTATTGGGCTTAAATCGAGCTTTTGTGCGCCAAGGACTAAAAATTATGGCGCAAAGAAGAAATATCGGACTAAAAGCTCTGATTGATAAATCTTCAATTGCCGAAACCCCGAGTGCCTTTCAT
This sequence comes from uncultured Pseudomonadota bacterium, assembly GCA_949295995.1. Classification (GTDB taxonomy): domain Bacteria; phylum Pseudomonadota; class Alphaproteobacteria; order RF32; family CAG-239; genus Scatocola. Next base: position 53,774 of record CASFNK010000060.1, on the reverse strand, counting down.
TTAGGTTTTGTGCTAGGACCAAGAATCAATGCTTGCGGGCGAGTTGGTGAGGCGGCTTTAGGCAATCGCTTGCTGTGTAGCCAAGATGAGTTTCAGGCCAGTCTCTTGGCTGATAAACTCAATGAGTTCAACACCCAAAGAAAAGAAATAGAAGGCTACGTTTTGGAAAAAGCAATCGAAATGTTGGAAGGAACACCCCAAACCTATCCGATAGCTTTTGTTTTTGGGCACGATTGGCACCAAGGTGTGATAGGCATCGTTGCCGGAAAATTAAAAGAACGTTACAACGTTCCGGCATTTGTCATGTCAATAGAAGATGATGAAGTAAAAGGCTCAGCGCGCTCAATTCCTGGGGTCGATTTGGGGGCATTGATTATAGCAGCCAAAGAGGGCGGCTACATTACCAAAGGCGGCGGCCATACCATGGCAGCTGGTTTTTCTTTAGAGGAAAATCAAATTGAAGATTTCAGACGTTTTGTCGGAGAATATGTTGAGCGCCAATTAGGTCATGAAGCCATAACGCCAATATTAGAGGCTGATGGTGTCTTAGATGTTGCCGGAGCCAGCGTCAATTTAGCCGATAAACTCTCGCAATTGGAACCCTATGGCGCAGGCAATAGTGAGCCCAAGTTGGTTTTGGAAAGAGTAAGAATAAATAAACCCAAAATGGTCGGAAGCGGACATATCAGTTGTTATCTGAGTTCGGCAAACGGCGGTAGCCTAAAAGCTATGGCCTTTCGTGTGGCAGATACGGCAATCGGACCGGCACTGCTTAATAGTCATGGCGAAAGTTTTAATGTTATTGGCGTCTTGCGGCATGATAATTGGCAAGGCCGCAATTCAGTACAGTTTATTATAGAAGATGTAATGAGGGTAGAATGAAAAAAGAAGAAGTAACCAAGAGAGCAATACATATCAAACATATTCGTTTAGAACGTGAAAAAGCAATCTTTATGAAATTAGGCTCAAAAATAAAGGCTTATTTCTTTACCGGTATTTTGGTAACAGCCCCTGTTGCGATGACATTTTATTTGGCCTACAAACTCATCACATGGATTGATGTGAGTGTAAATCGCTTAATTCCTCCTGAATTCAGACCGGACAATTATTTGCCGTATAGTATTCCGGGATTGGGCGTCGTGCTCTTGATTTTAGCTCTAATCTTGATTGGTATGTTTGCCGCCGGATTCTTAGGACGTTTTTTCCTGCGCTTAGGCGAGTGGATAGTTTATAAGGTTCCTCTTATTTCTAGCATCTATTCTTTGCTCAAACAAGTGTTCCAAACTTTTCTTTCCAATAAAAATGACGCCTTTACCAAAGTTGTTTTGTTGGAATATCCCAGAAAAGGAATATGGATATTAGGATTTGTCAGCTCTGATACTCAAGGCGAGGTGAAAGACAAATTAGGTCGAGAATTGTTGAATGTCTTTATTCCGACCACTCCGAACCCCACATCGGGTTTTTTAATCTTTGTTCCGAAAGAAGATACCATAAATGTGGATATGAGTGTTGAAGAGGGAATAAAATTTGTAATTTCGGGTGGTTTGGTTACTCCGGAAATGACCAAGAAAAAATAGTATCAAAAAAAACTCCTTTGAAATTGTTCAAAGGAGTTTTTTGTAAAGTTAGTTAAGGCCTTTTTAGTCTTAGAACAGGGCGAGCATAAATTTTCTTATTTATGTCAACACTGTTTCCCTCATAATAGTCAGGATCCCAGACCTTTGCAGACTCTATCGTTCCGTCATTCATTCTTAATTTCCATGCATGACGTGCATCATATAAAGAAGAAGTCCAATACCACCCTTCAAGAACTTCAGAGCTCAAAGCTTTTAGGGCAGGGTTAATAGCATCTTTGTTTGCAAATAGAGCTCTTAACTCTGTTAAAGATGGCAGAAAAGCGCTATATTTTTCTACGCCGTCCTGATTATAGTCATAACACCATGCGGAACTCCCTGCTTCTTGTGATTTATCATTAATTTTTTCACCGAGAAACCCGCGAGTATGGCGTATAAAACAACGAGTTAGTTTTTTGCCATCAGCCTCTTGATGAAAAATCAATATTTCTCCGCAACGAGGACAATGAATAATTTCTTCTTTGTCATTTCCCACGAGTGTCAAAAGCGATGAGGCATAAAAGACTCCCCAAGGTAACCTTTTTTGTCGCAAACATACGGCTAATATTTCAGAGCCGCTGACATTGCCTACAACCGCCATAACCTGACGATTTGGGAGTATTTCCGGATAAATTAAACCATCTGCATAAACATACATTCCAGGTAAAATTTCCTTTGGTGTTTCAAAGGTGTTATCCTCTTTTTTTAAGCTAAGAGATGTAAGATCTAAAACTGGACGAACTAATGCACGTTTATCCTCGCTCACATCTTTACCTTGATAGTATACATTTCCGTCGCTCATTCTTGACTTCCAAACACAATGGAAGTTATGTGAACAAGAACAAGAAGATAGATACCAACCATCTAGTAGTTCTGCATGAAGAGCTCGCAAAGAAGCATTAATCACCTTGCAGTTAAAGTAGATATGTCCTAATTCAAGCACGGAAGGTAAAAAGGCTTCGTGCTTTTTAACCCCGTCTTGGTCATATTCAAAACACCATTCGGCGGCTTCGGCATTGAACCCCATTGCTCTGACTTTATCAACCAGAACACGTGTTGCCCCTTTGCCGTCTCGCATCTCAGAAGTGTCTTCTAATCGCGTTTCCAGATAATGGCTTGACCAGTTAAGACGAGCTTGCCTCAGACAAACCGCTAATACTTTTGATTGGCTGACAAAGCCAACAATGGCCATAATTTGACGCCCTTTGATGATTTCAGAAGAAATAAGCCCATCAGCATAAACATACATTCCGGGAGCCAATCCATTAGGAATGTCAAACACCGTTCCCAATTTTTCGATAACGGCAGGCAAATCTTCCGGCTTAATTGATAGATTCCATCCATCAATTAAGTCCTCAAAACTAAATTGACTATTCATAAGCTAAATAATTAAAAGTGAATAATAAATATTTGCAACATTAATAGCATAAAATAAAAAAAGAGCAACAAATTTTGTTGATTAAGAAAAAAGTCCCATGAAAGGGGCTTGCTTTATCTGTTGGGGTTAACATTGGTCGGAAAAGGCATAAATTGTCCGACCCCACCGAAGTATTTTCTGAAAAATCCGGGATTATGACCGAGCGTTTCGGTTTTATCTGTACTTACTTTGATTTCTTTACCGTCTTTTTTGGTTAAGCGGTCAATTTGAGCAACTTGATTTTGGTCGTTAAAACGAATAGTTAAGACATCACGTTCAACTTCTTGAGGCGAGAAGAAAGCCACTCGTTTGATATCAGAGGACATATAAATCCAAGTATTTTTATCTAAAGATACGATATTTGAAGGAGCCCCGAGAATTTGATGCACTTCTGCACGAGTTTGTCCGACTCTGAGTTGGCTGATTCTCTCATTTGAGGGCATATTTCCGTTATGAGTAATAAACATATCGCTACTGCAAGCAGAAGACATCATGATAACAAAGGAACTTAACAAAAGTAATTTGCGGGTTGACATCTTTAATCCCTTACCGTTAAAACATAAATAACAACAAGCAACAACATATCACAAGGAAAGATTTAATGCAAAAACATTTTTCATATCCGTTGATAGTTGAAGATATCTCATCTGGAGAACAGCACTATCACTTAACGGCAACTCCGGACAATTTGCAAGAAATAGAAGAAATTTTGCAAGTTCCGGCGGTTGAGAGCTTTGAGGCGGATGTTTATACTAAACTCAATAAAAAAGAGCATCTTTTAAAAGTCTGGGGAAATTTGAAAGCAACATTACGTCTGCAAAGTGTAATTAGTCTTGAGTATTTTTTGAAGACATACACGCCGGAATTTGAGGTTTTGTTTGATACCAAAGCGACATATAACACTCAGAAAGAGGAAGAAGTTGATTTTGATGAAGATATACCCGATATTGTCATTGATGGCAAAATAGATTTAGCCGAGATTGCACTAGAGCAGTTAGCTTTGGTATTGGAGGATTATCCAAGGCAAGAAGGCGAGGTTTTTGAGTGGAAGAGTGAATTTTCGCAGGAAGAAGAGAGAAAAGAAAATCCATTTAAAATTTTGGAAAAACTAAAAAAATAAAAAATATGCTTGCCAAAAGAGAAAATATTGAGTAAAAGGTCAAATAAAGCCTTCCGGAAAGCATTTTAATTGTTGATTTTAAAAATGAAATAGGTTAATAATGACGTCTGGAAAATTGGTTTTTAATCATAACTAATAATATAGAGTATAAGAAAATGGCTACACCAAAACACAAAACATCAACATCCCGCCGCAATATGCGTCGTTCACATGATGCATTGAGTGCAAATTCTTATCAAGAATGCCCGAACTGCGGTGAGTTGAAAAGACCTCACAATGTATGCCCGTCCTGCGGACAATACAACAAACGTGAAGTTGTTAAACAAGAGACAGCTTCGCAAGAATAGTCTTTAACCGGCTTGCTTAGATGCTTTTTTAAGTCAAGCCAATATCATTATATGGAGCAGGTTTTGTCTGATAATCTGGTCATATCAATAGACGCGATGGGGGGAGATAATTCCCCCAGAGTCGTAATTGAGGGATTAGCTATTGCGTCGAAAAAAAATCCCGATGTGCGTTTTTTGCTCTTCGGAGATGAAAGCAAAGTTCTCCCCGTATTAAACACTTATCCTAATTTGAAAAAAGTATGTGAGTTGCGCAACGCACCGGAAGTCGTACGTAATGAGGATAAGCCCTCCCAAGTCATTCGCAATCGCAACACGAGCATGTATATGGCAATAGATGCCGTCCGTAAAGGCGAGGCAAAGGCGATTGTTTCGGCAGGTAACACCGGAGCATTGATGGCAATTTCTAAGCTAACATTAAAAACCATTCAAAGAATACATCGTCCGGCAATTGTCAGCATTATGCCGCATTTGACGGGTAAATATGTAATGCTCGATTTGGGAGCCAATACGGAATGTGATGCCGTAAATTTGGCTGAATTTGCTCTGATGGGCAATATTGTAGCCAAACATGCTCTTGGTATAGAAAAACCGCGCGTTGCATTGCTGAATATTGGTGCTGAGGAGATGAAAGGCAAAGAAGAAATTCATCAGGCCGCCAAAATTATCCGTAATTCACAGTTAGATATTGATTTTATTGGTTATATTGAGCCGCACGAATTGCCAAATGGCAAGGCAGATGTTGTTGTCGCTGATGGATTTACCGGAAATATTGCTCTCAAGTCAACGGAAGGAACAGCCAAATTAGTTGTTCGACTTTTGAAAAATGCCATAAAAAAGTCATGGTTGGCAAAATTGGGCTTACCTTTTATGTTGGGTGTAGGCTTAAATTTGAAAAAGACGATGGATCCGAGACTGTACAACGGTGCAATGTTTGTAGGTCTTAATGGTTTGTCAGTTAAAAGCCATGGTGGAACGGATGCACTTGGCTATTCGGTAGCGGTTGAAAACGCGCTCAAACTGGTTCGTCAAGATTTTGTAAGTACAATTCGCGATGAGCTGGAAAATGTAGATTTAGACTTATTATCACAGGAAATTTTATATGACGCTTATTAGATCTGAACTTATCGGCTTTGGCCACTATCTTCCGGCCAAAGTTCTAACCAATGATGACATGGCCAAAATGGTTGATACCAACGATGAGTGGATTAGCACTCGTACAGGTATTAAGTCTCGCCATGTAGCGGCAGAAAATGAATTTACTTCAGATATTTCTTTAATTGCAGCAAATAATGCTTTGAAATCAGCTAATATTTCTGCACAAGATTTGGATATGATAATCGTCGCTACCGTTACGACAGATGATACGACGCCTTCAACAGCGGCTAAAATTTCCGGCAAATTAGGCACTCGCTCTGGAACCATTACGACGGATATTTCTGCGGCGTGCTCAGGATTTGTTTATGCATTGACCATGGCAGATAATATGATTCGTTTAGGTCAAATTAAGACGGCACTGGTGATTGGTGCGGAAACTTTATCAAAAATTACGGATTGGACCGATAGAAACACTTGTGTTTTGTTTGGCGATGGAGCCGGAGCTGTAATTTTGCGCGCTTGTGAAGGAGAGGGAACTGCGGCAGATAAAGGAGTTTTGGCAACAAAATTATATGCCGACGGCAGCCATTATGAGCAATTAAAGACCACCGGTGGTGTCAGCACCACGCAAAAAGCGGGCTTTATTACAATGGATGGTAAAGAAGTCTTCAAGTTTGCCGTTAACGCATTGACACAAGCCGCTGAAAATGTGATGGAACAAGCCGGAGTCGGATCAGAAGATATTGATTGGTTGCTGCCGCACCAAGCGAATGCCCGCATTATTGAAAATGTTGGTAAAAAATTGAATTTGCCCGATGAAAAGGTAATAGTAACGATTGATCATACGGCAAACACTTCTGCCGCCACGATTCCGGTTGCCTTGTCAGAAGAGATTGCCAACGGTCATATCAAAAAAGGCGATTTGGTTGTTTTAACCGCCATGGGAGCCGGTTTTACTTGGGGCGGAGCCTTAGTAAGAATTTAAAAAAATATCTGTGAAATAATCCAAACAGATACTTGTATTTTGGTGAATTATATTATAATTCATCTCCATAAAGAGTTATGTAATTTAATTATATTAAAGGATGTTATGAAAATGAAAACGATTACACGTGCAGATGTTGCGGAAACCATATATGAAGAAATCGGCTTATCCCGCAAAGATTCTAATGATATTTTAGATATGATATTAGATGAAATGACACAAGAATTGGTCAAAGGCAACGATGTAAAGTTATCATCTTTCGGAACATTTGCTTTGCGTAACAAAAATGCTCGTTCTGGCCGCAATCCGAAGACCGGTGTTGAGGCAGTAATTACGCCGCGCCGAGTCATTTCATTTAAGCCCTCTCAAACCATGAGAAAAATAATCAACGCCTAAGGTTTAAGAGAAAGACATGGTTGTTAATAAATCAAAAGCAGCTTTCCGTACCATAGCTGAAGTAGCTGAGGAGTTAGGGGTTGCAACCCACGTCTTACGCTTTTGGGAAACCAAATTTCCGCAAATAAAGCCAATGAAAAGGAGCGGCGGCAGACGTTATTATCGCCCTGACGACGTTGAAATCGTTAAATTAATTCGCAATTACTTGTACGATAAGCGCTACACCATTGAGGGTGTTCAAAAGTTATTTAAGGAAAAAGGGTTAAAGAACCTCTTGGGAGAAGAAATTCAAAAAGATTTTTTTGAGGAATCTCCAACAGATATTGAATTAAGTGAAGAGAGTAGGGAATTCTTAAATTCTCTCCGAACACAGCTTCAAGAAATAACAAAAGATTTAAGTGATACTTTAAGTAAAGTTAGTAACTAGTTGATAATAATTAAAAACACCATCTGCAAAGATGGTGCTTTTTTGTTTGTCCTGATGAGGCGGTTATTCAAACTGCGGTTTCAACTGAGCGAGGAACGGCAGAATTTCGGGCAAGTTTTCTTGATATTCAACGACAATCAATCGTCTGGTTTCATCTTTTCGGACAGTCTGCAATGCTTCAACCGACCAACATTTCTGCACTAAATCTTGGGAGAGAATATGCTGTCGCATCCCTACCTTACAAAGAGATGAGTTGACACTGCTGACAACCGGTACAATAGCTTCAAGTTCGAGCTGAGTCGGAATACGGTAATTGAACATCTTTGCCCACAATTTGACTTCATCAGCAGTCAAATTCTTTTTCCAATTATTCATGGCATCAATGTTGACATACTGGTTGGGGGTAAAATAGATTCCCCACTCTTGACTCCATTTAGGCTCTGCTTGGAAAGCCTTGTTTTTGAGTTGGAAATCACCGGCTTTAGGGTAACTTCTTAATCCCAACAAATAAGCCTGAAACTCTTTTTCACTTACACCGGCTAAGTCCAATAACCCTTTAAATAACTTAGCGTAATCTTCTTTTGTTTTTAACTGTTTCATAATTTTAAAGTTTTAGAAGTGAATAAATCAAAAATAATAGATAATTGAAAGTTGGTATATACCTAAATTTTAAAGAGTCAAGAGATTTTAAATGAAACGATTTACATTTTTCAGAAAATTCAGTATGATATAACAAAGGATAGAAATATGAGCTTAATTCAACAATATGCAGACTTTATTTTGAATAACTTACCGGAGTGGAATTATTCGCAAACCGAACAAAGTGAAAAAGTCCATCTCCAAAAACAAACTTTTTCCCAAGCTGTATCTGAAATAGATGAGACAAAAGAAATAGATTCTCAACTCAAGCAGTTAGGCAAAATAATTAAAGATTTTGTTCCGGATAATCACATATCGCTGTTTGATTCACAACACCGGCAATTAGTCGCCAAAAAGGAGCCTCCTTATTCCAGAAAAGCACATAATTTAGCTTATAGCTCAACCGAAAATTTACAAAATTTAGGGATAAAAGAATTTAAGCATTACAAAATACAAAAAGGGCACCCCAAATGGATGATTGCCACACAACTCAAGGGAAATGTTAATATTGGTATTGTGGCAATACCTTCATTTGGAGGGAATGCAGAGATGCAAGTCCAGAGCAGAAAAGAGTTTGTATCAGCATTTTTTGAGGCAAAAGAGAAGCACAAGTGGCAGAATATTATTTTTGATTTTAGAGGCAATTCGGGAGGAGACGCCGAAGTCATCAAAGAAATAGGCGAGCGGATGAGTGGAAAATCATTAAATTATGCTGACTTGTGTGAGGTTATTAAAGCAAAACCTCAAAACGAAAAACAAGCAAAAATTCTGGGGCAGACATACCATATTCGACCACAAACCACGCAATATCAATCACAAAAAGGTGATAAGTTTAGAGGGAACATATATATTTTGCAGGATAGATGGTGTGCTTCGGCTACGGAAGGGGCTATTTTTATGCTCTCCCAAATCCCCAAGAGCAAAACAATCGGAGAAATCACATCAGGAACTTTTGCCGGAGGTGCTTGTGTGGAAATTCCTTTTGAACAAGGATCTCTCATAATAGGGACGGAATATAGAAAAAGAAGCAGAAACGGAGTTGAAATAAAAGAAAAAGAGGGACAATTTCCCGACATTGAAATATCATCAAAAGAGGCTTATACAAAGGCTTGTCAGATAATCTTAAATCAACAAATTCAAACTTTGTCTCTTTGGCAATCAAGTCAAAGAAGAGAATAAAAGATAGATACAAAACAAATATTGTTAGGTATTAAGAAGCTCTTCAAAGCTATTAAAACGAAAGAAAATATGATGCCGAGCGTTTGGGATAATAGAAAGTTTTTCTTTATAAAAATCTTTTTGCGCATTGAGGTTGAATAGCAAGTCATCTGCCGCCACAATGGCTTTGTCAAAGCAAGGAACAATTTTATCTTTATACTCAAAATAAAGTTGTTGTAAGTAAGCTAATTCGCTTTGACAACTTTCAAGAGAGCGTAGAGATTGCAGTTCATTATATCTTGCATATTCATTATCGGAGAAGACCATATATTTTCTTCTGAAATCCAAATAGTTATCCAAGCTAATATTTTGCAAAACTTGAAGATGAGTAGGGGATATGCCCAATTTTTTATCAAACAAATAAGGATTGCCGCATACCGCAATTTTTTTTCTGACATCAGGAATTTTATCGGATAACAGGCAAGATACAAAAACCCCGGCAGAATAGGCAAGCAGATAAATATTGGCATATTTATTAAAATCAAAATTTAATTCTAAGTCTTGATAATCATATAAAATCAAGACATCCGATGTATCATGTAGGTTAACAAATTGATTATAATCACATCCCCAACCGGCAAAGAAAACAATCAACTCGGAAGAATTATGATTTTGAAAAAAATATTGCATCCAGCCCTCAAACTTTTAATAAACAAAATTAAAATAATAAATTAATATTAAAACTAATTTAACTTCGAGCAATAAAAAAAGGACATCAAAAGATGCCCTTATAAAATGTAGCTACCATTGCTCGGTTCGCTACCACCGTGCGGTTCGCGACCGACGTTCGGTTGGTCGGGATGACTGGATTCGAACCAGCGACCACTTGCACCCCATGCAAATGCGCTACCAGGCTGCGCTACATCCCGAATAACTTCAACGCTCATTAATCTATGGTGTAATTATGAGAAATGCAAGAGTTTTTTTCAACTTAATTCTCTTTTATTTACAAATTTGATGATTATATGTCCGAAAGGAAAGAATAAGGAGAAAGTAAATGTTTGAAAAAAAACAAATCAAGCGAGACTGGAAAGAGGTTGTCAAAGCCTTTTGGGATTTTTGGACCAGCAAGACCGGAGCATTTATTTTGGCCGTATCAGGTATTGTATTTGGCTATTATATATTTTATATCAGTCGTCCGATTCTCAAATATGATACTGAAAAGGTTACATTTATTTCTTCACAAAATGACAATGATTATAAAGTTTCTGTACATGGTAAAGAATATAAAGATTTGTATTTGACCAGAGTTTATCTGCAAAACAAAGGAGCTATGGCGCTTTCGGGAGGAGATGTCTCCAAGGTAGGACATGACCCGATACGCATAACCATTCCGGAAGATGCCGGGCTTGTGCATTATACACTCGATAAGACGGTAACCACCAACGCCATCACCGCTGATTTAGAAAAGGTGGGTAAAGACGTGGTAATAAAATTTGACTATTTGAATCCCGATTATCAAATCGTAGCCTCACTTTTGCATGAAAAACCGGATGCTGAGTTTCAAGTAACGGGAAGTGCCTTAAATGTCAATGAAATTACCAAAGAGTGGAGCGATAAGGCAATAAAAACTTATGTTTTATGGTCATTAGGCAGCCTTTATCTGATACTTTTACTCTTATATATTTATCAACATTGGAAAAATAGAAGACATCGTAAAGTTTAAGAACTTCGGGAAATAAGTTGCAATAAATAAATTCTACAGCTATATATAAGAGAAATTGTTAATTAGAATTGAAGGAGCTCTCATGCCTGCAATCTCTCTTATTATCCCACTGTATAATGCGGAAAAATACCTGCGTCCTTGTCTGGATTCAGTAAAAAATCAAACTTTTGAAGATATGGAAGTTATCTGCGTCAACGATGGTTCGACGGATATGACTTCGGAAATAGTCAACGAATATGTTGCCGAAGATTCGCGTTTTCGCTTAATTGAGCAAGAAAATGCGGGATGTTCCATGGCGCGTAATCACGGACTAAAGAGTGCATTGTCGCCTTATGTGGCGTTACTTGACCAAGATGATGTTTTGCACCCGCAAGCCATGGAAGTTTTGTATCATTTGATAACCAAATATAAAGCGGATGTTGCCGAATTTACCAATCAAACGGTTGAAGATGATTTTGAGCTCAAAAATCCGCCGCATTATGATGTCGAGAAGATAACAGCGGATTATTCTCAAGACGCGTTTCATTATTGGTTTAAAAATCCTCGGGGTGGGTCCGTTTTGGTATGGAACAGATTGTATAAAAAAGATGCCATTGCCGGCATTGAGTTTCCCAAGGATATTCAACCCGCAGAGGATACGATTTTCACATTAAAGGTAATGTATCAGGTCTTAAGTATTGCCCATACGGATACTAAGTTGCTTTATTATCGCGACAGTTCAACTTCGGTAATGAACCAAGGCAAAACCGATAAATATGTCAGAGTACATGCCGCCGCAGGACAAGTCTTGTATGATTATTTCTTAAAGTCCAGTCGTGTTCAAAATAAGCAAGATTATAAGTTGCTGGAGAAATACATCACCCGCTTTATCTTTAAGTCGGTTATATCTCAACCCCTAAGACGGATGAAAGACAAAGAAACCAGATTACAGTCATTAGAAAAGGCAAGGGAACTTGCTTTGCCGCTCTATGAGGAAGGAGCCTTAAAGCCTCAGCTATTGGGCTGGAGAAAAGCCAGAGCTTGTAAATTGTTCTTTAACGGTCATTATGCATTAGCAAGGATGTTCGTATGAAAAAAATAGATGTTGCAATAAATTCCTATAAGAAACCGGAATCATTAATTTATACGCTCATGACCTTGAAAAAGACGTCAGGCGAGTTGATTGATAAGGTTTATATAAACGACGATTGCTCAGGAAACGGGGCAATAGAATTGTATAACCATCCGGCAGTAAGGGAATATTTTAAGCCCTGGACATTAGATGTTAGGGAAAATACGCGCAATGTCGGGATAAAAGAAGTTTATGTCCCTGATGCAAAGCCAAAGTATGAACGCTCGCTGTGGTATATGCTAAGCCATTGGAAACGTTTTTACGGTAAGGATTATCCGCATAATCGGTCCGACATCAGATACCAGTATGCGCTTGATAACACAGATAAAGATTACCTGATGATGATGCACGATGACGTAAAATATGTAAAAGATACGGTAAGCCTGTACTTGAGTGCATTTGAAGGAAACGATAAAATGGCACTTGTTGGCGAATTGGGACAATGCTGGCGTTGTCGCTTTGCTGAGATTTGTAATCCTAAAAAGATTATGCAAGGTAAAAAGCCATCACCATTTTGGCCTTTGACGCCATCACCCAAAACAAAAGATATTTATAAGTTTAATCCGAAAGAGGCTTTTAGCCGTGAATGCCGTATCAACGAGTGGGTCTCAATGGTCAATGTCAAGAATGCCCGAGAGATAACCCAAAAGAGCGGCAGTTTCTTTGGTAATATGTATAAATATGCCGATACAGCCGCTTATTGGTTTGGTATGTTGGTTGAACAAGGCTATGACTTTGCCGATCCATTTATTCTCAATAATAAGGAAGTAAAAGAGTATTATCATCACGCTTGGCAAGGACATTCCGGACATTCGGTTTGGGTTAATCAAGGAGCAGGGCAGTCAAAATACAATGCTCAGGAAATCATAGATTTAATCAAACAAGAGTTTGGCTTTGACTTGCCAAAAATTCAAGGAAAATAAGATGTTAAACAAAAAGCATAATAACTTGGTTGAAGGAATTCCGGCTTATTACAAGGGGAGCAGTTTACATTTGAGCGGTGGCAATAATAAAGTCCATATCGGGAAAGATGTGTTTTATAAGGACAGCCGCATAAAGTTATATGGCAATTCCACACTGATTATTGAAGACGGCGTATATCTGGACGGTTGTACGTTTATGATAAAAGATTCTTATGTTCGTATCGGACATCATAATGAGATGATGAAGGTAGGCATTTACGCCTATGATAAATCCACTCTTGATTTAGGACCAAATTCAGCCATCACGGGGGAATGGGATTTGAAAGAAGGCGCCACCATAACGGCGCAAAAACTGTGGTGTACATGGCCGCCTTTGGTAGCAGCTAAGGGTGGAAAGATTACCATGGGAGATTGCGGTTTGGCCGATACCACCATATATAACACGGACTACCACCCGATATATGACTTTGAAGGCAATATCATCAATGAGAACAGAGATGTTGTAATAGAGGACAATGTTTGGGTTGGCAGAAAAACTGTAGTCTTGAAAGGCGTAACACTGGGCAATGGTTGTATTTTGGGCTTTGGCAGTATTGTCAGTAAAAGCATACCGCCGCATTGCATAGCGGCAGGGATGCCGGCGCGAGTTGTTAAAGAAAATGTTGTCTGGGCACCGCATGATGATGAAAAATATAAAGACTATTTTCCGTTAACAAAAGAAAACGCTTATGAGTTTTTCAATAAAACCAAGCCCAAAAACAACTATGAGGACCGAAAAATCAAACGAACCAATAAGTTGTTAAATAAGATAAAAATCTATCTATCTGTAAGATTTAGTAAGTAAATTAAGATTAAAAATTTTAAGAAGCAAAAAATTTACCGATAACAATTTCTTCTTTGCGTTTGAGCCAATCATAGGCTTTGCCCAAATGTCCGATATCAAGCGCCTGATAACCGGATTTTGCCAAGTCATAAGCTAAGATGGTGGCTGTAGGGCCTAGCACGACAATCATCAATCTGTCTTTGGGTTGCTTGAGGGCTTCTTGCAAGATACGCTCATATTCTCTAAAGGCATGGGCTTTGGGACCATAAATAAAGTTAACGGATTTGGCATTATCATAAATATCGTTTTGATAAACTTCGGTATCGGCACCGCGAATAATGGTGATATCGCGCCCGTCCCAAATTTTTCTGATTTCGTTGTAGTAAGCCTCAATCTCTTGCTCATCTTTAGGGGCATTTGCATTATCAGGTTCAATTGCGTGAGCGGTAAAACAAGCATCAACGTATGTCTGGTCAAAATTCAAATGCTTGTAAATTGGGGCGCGATTTTTAGCCATAAAAGTCCGCCAGTAAGCCCGTGATTGTGCGTCAATATCTGCCATAGAGCCAAACCTGTCAGGGATACCAACCAAAATTTTATCATCATTAGATTCAAGTGCTTCGGTTAAGCGTTCTGCAATTTCAGGCGAATATTCTTGAAAGCCGATACTCCGACCAAACATCAAATTAAATTCTCCGTCGCCAAAGCGCACAACGCTACATTTTTCATTTAAGATTTTTTGCACACTTTCTTTTTGTCCCAAAACAGTTGGAAGTTTTAATGACTTTATTTCATCGCAAATTTCATATTTCAGATTATCGAGCATAAACTCATAGTCAGCATATTTTTTAATGGCTTTGTGATGAGATTTTAAATCAAACTTTAGTAAGCGAATAATATTTTTGGCAAAGAGCGTAACACCCATGAGAAAAATCCTAAATTGAGTTGACTATTAGCAAGAGTTTATTACAATCAAAGCGCTATTGCAACCATTTTATCCAAAGGATTAAATATGAAAATTTTGGTTCATCTTCACCTCTATTATCAAGATATGCTTGAACAAATGTTGGATTTGCTCAAATCGTTAGACAAGGTGGACTATGACCTCTATGTTACAACATCGCCGGATTTCAGCGAGCAAGAGAAGATTAAAAATTTTCACACTCAAAGCCAAATTTTGTCGGTGCCTAATCGCGGCTATGATTTGGCGCCGTTTGTATATGTGTTGCAACAAGTAAATTTAGATGAGTATGATTATATCATCAAATTGCATACGAAACGGGATTTGCCAAAGCCTGCAACTTTACCGAATTGCAGCTTAGAGGGAAGTGATTGGCGCAATTTACTGACAGGATTTTTGCACTCATCCCAAGCATTTCACCAAGCATTAGAGCAGTTTGAAAAGCACGCCCAAATAGGACAACTCAGCCATAGTCTTTTGATAATCTCCGCCGGCAAAGAGGATAAAGAAGCCAATCATCGGACAGGGGAGATAATGTCGCAAATGGGGCTAAAGATAAAGCAAAAAACTTTTGTTGCGGGAACCATGTTTATCTGCCGCGCAAGATTAATGCAACCTTTGAAAAAATTAAATTTACAGTTTCAAGATTTTGATGCGCCGCTCGCAAGCCACCAAGGCGGAACCTTGGCTCATGCCTTAGAACGTGTCCTGGGCTGGATGATTTGGGCGCAAGGCTACAAAATCGCCGCTTATAACAAGAAAACCCTGTCTGGTAAGCTCAAAATACTTGGCTATCATATAAAGAAGTTTTTGTATCGCAAATATACCAATTCTAAAGGTGTAACCCGAATAAAAATTTGCAAAATCCCGGTTTATAAAAGATCCAAGAAGCTATAAAAATTGAGCAACGGCTAGCAAAAAGGCAGCAGCCAAGCATCCTGCAAAAACATCATCAAGCATCACGCCCCAAGCATTTTTAATTTTGGTGTCAGCCCATTTAACCGGACCCATTTTAACAATATCAAATAAGCGGAATAATGCAAAACCGATGAGATAAAGATACCAATTTTCCCAAGAACCCATAAGCAAATTGCCAACCAGTGCAAAACTGAGGGATTGTCCGGCAACTTCATCAATCACCACCATTGAGGGATCTTTATTTTCTTGATTCTTTATGAGTTGGTGTGTCGCCCAAACTCCGATAAAAAAGACAATCCCAGCAAAAGCTAAAATTCCTGCAGTGCCATAAAAATAAGCAATACCTGCCGCAACCGGTACCGTACCCAAAGAACCAACCGTCCCCGGAGCCTTGGGAGATAGACCTAAGCCAAAATAAGTTGCTAAAATTTTTGCTAATTTTGCCATCTTCTTTACCTCTAAAATTCATAAAAACTGACATAAATCATAATGACTGGGCAAAATTTTGCAAACGAAAAGCATCAATTATTGACAAATAAAAGTTTTTAGCGTATTAATGGACAAAATTTTCTTATTGTGTAACTTAAAAAATTATTGCGTATGAAACTAAATTTAGAAAACAAAATTGTTTTGGCTTTCGGAAGCGCCAAAATCGCATTCAAAAAAGTGGGTAAAGAGTATCAAAAAGATACAAACGCCACTTCAAAAACATTCCAAACCCTGAATTTCGGGGACAAGGCACTGGCTTTCTTCCACTTTAATAAAGCTCGGAAATTGCTGGTTTCACCCCAAGGGGACATCCTTATTCTCAAAGACGAAACGACTGGAACTTCATACATCTATGTAATGAATGAAGCGGAGGTTTACAACTTCGCCGTCAACGTTCCAACATTAAAGTTCGAATTTCATTGCGGAGGAGGGGTCTTGTGCGCCGTGTACCCAACTTATAAGGCGTTATATTACGTTGGTGTACACCATCAGCTATTCCTCTTTGGGGGCAATTTCCAAACAATTGAGATTGCCACGGATGATAAAATCTTTGTAACCGATTCTGCTCAACGAAGCTGTACATATCTGTATGACCGATATATGCAGCAAATGCTGATAATCGGCTAGGCTAAAACAATAAAAAAGAAGGAGCTCTAATGAGTTCCTTCTTTTTTTGTAAGTTAAAGGAAATTAAATTTTTCCTTCAAAGGCATCGCGATACATTTGCTCAATTTCCTTAATCAGCGGATAACGCGGGTTAGCACTGGTGCATTGGTCGTCAAACGCCAAAGTCGGCAGAACGTCCATCGCTTTTTCAAATTCTTCTTTAGAAACACCCCAATCTTTAATCGAAAGAGGAATATTAAGTTTCTTTTTCAAATCTTGAAGAGCTTTGATGAGGTTGTTTACTTTTTCCTCATCGGTTTTTCCACCCAATCCAAGAGCATCGGCAAATTCAGCATAAGCCGCACGAGCATTCGGATATTGATACTGCGGGAAAATACCTTGTTTAACCGGAGCTTCGGCAGAGTTATATTTAATAACCTGACAAATCAACAAAGCATTGGCAATACCATGAGGAACATGGAAATAAGCACCGAGCTTGTGAGCCATTGAGTGGCAAACACCCAAAAATGCGTTTGCAAAAGCCATACCGGCGATTGTTGCCGCATGATGAACTTTTTCTCTTGCTTTTGGGTTTGCAGCTCCTTCGCTATAAGAAATAGGCAAGTAGTCATAAATTAATTTGCCAGCTTCTTTAGATAAAGAGCGCGTAAAGTCGGTAGCCATCACGGAGACCATAGATTCCAAAGCGTGTGTCATAACGTCAATACCCGAAGCGGCGCACAAACCTTTCGGCATTGTCAAAACCAAATCAGAATCAACAATAGCCATTTTCGGAGTGAGAGCGTAATCGGCAATTGCGTATTTAACACCCGTGCTGTCATCGGTAATAATGGAGAACGGTGTAACTTCAGAACCGGTACCGGAAGTTGTCGGAATACAAACCATTGTCGCTTTTTCACCCAAAGGCGGAAATTCGAAAATACGTTTACGAATATCCAAAAAGCGCATAGCCAAGTCTTCAAACTTGAGTTCGGGATGCTCATACATCAACCACAAAATTTTAGCCGCATCCATCGGCGAACCGCCACCCAAAGCAATAATTGCATCAGGTTGGAAGGTGTTGACCATATTAATAGCCACGTTAATTGTGCTCAAATCCGGATCAGGTTTAACATCTGAGAAAATACGATATTGAATACCTAATTCATCTAATACGTCGGTAATCTTCTTGGTATATCCCAAATCAAACAAAGGTTTATCTGTAACCAAGAAAGCCTTTTTGCGTCCTTTGAGTTCTTTTAATGCAAATTCCAAAGAACCGGGTTTGAAATAGATTTTTTCAGGAACTTTGAACCATAGCATATTTTCTTCGCGTAAAGCAACGGTTTTAATATTCATCAGATGTTTTACTCCTACATTTTCGCTGACAGAGTTACCGCCCCAAGAGCCGCAACCAAGTGTCAGAGAAGGTTCAAGCCTAAAGTTATACAAATCGCCGATTGCCCCTTGAGAAGACGGGCAGTTAATCAAAATACGTCCTGTATGTAATTTTTCACCAAAGGCTTTGATACGATCATTGTTTGTTTGTGCAGTATAAAGAACGGAAGTATGTCCGGCTCCGGCAAACAAAACCAATTTCTGAGCAATGTCAGATGCTTCCTCAAAGTTTTTAGCTTTATACAGTCCCAAAACCGGAGAAAGTTTTTCAGCAGAGAAGGGTTCATCATGACCGATTTGGGAAGTCTCTCCAACAAGAGCTTTCGTTTCAACCGGAACTTTAATGCCTGCCATTTCGGCAATTTTGTAAGCGGGTTGACCAACAATTGCGGAATTGAGTTTACCATCAATAAAGATAACATTGGAGAGCTTTTCTTTTTCTTTCGGAGAAAGGATGTAAGCTCCTCTGTAAACCAATTCTTTTTTAACATCTTCATAAACATCTTTAACGCAAACGATAGACTGCTCGGAAGCACAAATCATACCGTTATCGAATGTTTTACTCATTAAAATTGAACTAACTGCCAGCTTAATATCGGCCGTTTCATCAATAACGGCAGGAGTATTACCGGCACCAACACCCAAAGCAGGTTTACCGGAAGAGTAGGCAGATTTAACCATTCCCGGACCGCCTGTTGCCAAAATGCAATCGATTTTCGGGTGCTTCATAAGCTCTTGTGTACGAATAATGGTAGGCTCTTCAATCCAACCGATAATATTTTCGGGAGCACCGGCTTTAACGGCTTCTTCGAGCATCAAACGAGCGGCTTCGACCGTGCATTTTTTAGCCCTTGGGTGTGGAGAGAAAATAATACCGTTTCTGGTTTTCAAAGCGATTAAAGCTTTAAAAATTGCGGTAGAAGTCGGGTTAGTTGTCGGAACAACACCGGCAATAACACCCAAAGGCTCGGCAACTTTCAAAACCCCGTTTTCTTTATCTTCTTCTAACACACCGCAAGTTTTGGTGTTTTTAAATTTGTTATAAATATATTCCGAAGCAAAGTGATTTTTGATAACCTTATCTTCCACAACGCCCATTCCGGTTTCTTCAACGGCCATTTTAGCCAAAGGAATACGCAGCGAGCTGAGCTTGAGCGCAACGCGGCGGAAAATATGGTCAACTTGTTCTTGCGAATAAGTTGCATAAATTTTCTGAGCTTCACTGACTTTATTAACCAATTCGTCAATATATTTCTGTTCTTTCAGAGTTTCATCATCAAGGACAGGAGCAGATTCTTTTTTTCTTAGTGCCATTTCCATCTCCACTATGATTTTTTATTCGTAACTATTTTAATTTCAAATGATTAATTATTTATTTAAAAAATACCAATAACATAAAACAAAATCTTTTTAGGCGGCATTGACGAAACAGCAAAAAAATGCTACTATAAAAGAAGAAAAAATGGTGCAATCATGCGAAATTCGATATTTTTAGATTTTTATTTTCAGCCTAAAGCGGTGTGTGTCTATAGTGTTGACCGCCCGTTTCTGTATGGGAACGGGAGATTGAACCCTATGGATTAACAGCTTTCAGGTGGATTATGCAGAATGGTAAATTTGATATTGTTAACGGAAAAACGAAACCTCTCTTTTTAAGATATTGTATCCCGAATGTCTTGGGTATTTTGGCTCTGTCTTCAGCACAGTTGATAGATGCTTTCTTTATTGGTAACTATGCCGGAGCCAAAGCCTTAGCGGCAATTAATATTGTCTTACCGGTATTTTCACTCCTTATGGGGTTAGGCATTATGTTGTGCACGGGCGGAAGCGTCATTTGTGCCAAATTTATTGGTGAACAAAATTATCGTCATGCCTCTTATATTTTCAGCAAAGTCATCTTTTGCAATATAATCTTGTGCTTAATAGTTACGACATTAGGTGTTTTAATGCCGCATCAAATTGTTGAATTTTTAGGAGCTAATGAGGAGTTAAGGCCGCTCTCGGCAGATTATTTGCAATATGTGGCAATCTTCTTTACTTTCTTCTTAGGCTCTTATTGCTTATCTGTTTTTGCCCGTGTTGAGCAAAGACCGATTTTAGCCTTTGGAGCGATATTGTTTGGAACCGGTGTAAATATCTTTTTAGATTGGCTGTTCATATTTGAACTTCACTTAGGCGTCATCGGTGCGGCTGTGGCAACGGGTATTTCACAAGCCGCAACCTTCTTTATAATCTTTAGCCACTTTTTCTCCAAGCATTCCGGTTTGCGTCTTTATTTCAGAGGACTTGGACATTGGGGAGATTTGCTCAAAGCCTGCTATAACGGTGTATCGGAATTGGTTGATGAATTTTCAATCGGTATTACCACATTTATTTTCAATCTTATCATGATTAAGCATTTAGGCACGGTTGGCGTTGCCGCTTATACGGTAATAAACTATGCGTTGTTGTTTGGTACGCTGATTGCTTATGGCATCGGAGATTCTATCGTACCGCTGATTAGTACTAACTATGGTGCAAAAAAATCATCTCGTATTGCCGGTTTTTTGAAATTATCGCTCATTAGCGGGGCAGGGTTGGGCTTAGTAATTTTTGCCAGTTTGCTCTTTGCTCCTGAAATCGTGGTCAACTTTTTCTTAGGCGAACAAGAATATGCAACCAAGAAACTGGCGTTAGAGTTTATTGATTTATTAAAATGGGCATTTCTGTTTAGCTCGGTCAGTATCATCTTATCGGCATATTTTACGGCCATCGAACGCCCGCTAGAGTCTGCGGTTGTAGCCTTATCGCGAAGTCTGGTTTTCCCGATATTGTTCTTGACGTTAATGCCGAAAATCTTTGATATGGAAGGCGTCTTTATTAGTATTCCGATGGCAGAACTGACAACGGTTGTAATCGCCTTAACTTTGCTCAGACGCAATAAACCGAAGAACTTGGTAGCGGCATAAAAAGAAAGGAGAATAAGATGAAACTGTATATATTTCGGCATGGACAAACGGACGGCAACGTCAAAAACATTGTCCAAGGGGCAGGGGTTGATATCGAGTTAAACACATTGGGGCGCTCGCAAGCCGCTCAATTAGGTCAAAAGCTACAATCAGAGCATTTAGATGCAATTTATTGCAGCTCAATGAAACGAGCCAAAGAAACTGCCAAAATTGTAGCAGATATTTGTAATATTCCGGTTATCATTATGCAGGGCTTAGAGGAAGTCCATTTTGGCGAAGCCGAAGGCATGTCATCAGAAGAGGCGCATCAAAAATATGCCGATATTTTTAACATTATTCATGATCCATCTAACCCGAATTGGATGAATGTCCATGTCCCCGGCGGAGAAAGTGTCAAACAATCACTAGACAGAGGCAAAAGAACTCTGGAGCATATTGTCATAGAGAGTCAAAGAAGAGGCTATCAAACAATCGGCATTGCCACCCACGGAGCCCTAATGTTTAACCTCTATCAAGATATGTTTGGTCAAGAGCATAAATTTGATAATTGCGAATATTTTACAATAGGAATGTAAAAAAAGGCACATTAAAGTGCCTTTTTTTGATACTTATGCAGTATTGACTATATGTTAGAATGGCGCCGAACAAGCAACAGCTAAATTAGTTTTTGTACCATGATAACAGAAATCACTTGTTCCAACACAACTGCAATAGCCACAATCTGTACTAAAACCATCTTCACTTAGGAGTAATTGGCAATAATGTTCACATTTTGCTAAACTCCATAATAATCCACCGGCTGAAAGACTGTTACACGTTGCAGTGGCTTCACTGGAAGAAGCAGCTTTACCTCGGCTTATTGCAACGGTGCCATGCTGACCGGTACTGTCAACTTGGACAACTGTTCCCATGGCTATCCCGTCTTTCATATAAGTATCGCCAACTTTATATGTAGTAATTGTTGGCGTAAGAGCTCTAACAGATGGAAATAATGCAGTTGTTTTACCACTTGCATCACAACATCCTGCAACCAGTGTTTGCTTAGCATAACTATAGGCTGAGTTACAAATAGTTGTAGCATTACCTAATGTAGCATTACCTAATGATGAAGAATACTTTACACCTGAACCCAACTGTGTAGGTGTTGAGTGTGTTGCTTGACAGATAAATTGTGAAGAATTTACAATTGTAATAAATTGACTTGTAGAACAGTCATTTCTAAAAGCTGAAGGATTAGAAACTGTTATATAATTTCCGCTAGAACACGGATAAGTTGAAGTTGTTGTCTGTTTCTGACAAAAGACTTTAGATGTGTCAAAAGGACATTTGATAGATGTTGTCCCACTACAATCACTTTCAGACTTTGTATAACCCAAGGAGGCACAATCGGGTACAGGTGTGCAATCGGTAGCCCAAGCTCCAATCATAGGAAATAGTAACCCGATTGAAGATAACAATACTGTTCTGTAACTTATTTTTCTCATTTTCTTTCTCCTTTAGTTACTGGAAGATGAAGTTGTCCAACAATAAACCTTGCTGGCATCATAGGGGCAAGCAATATAACCATTACTGCATTGAGAGGCTGAAGCAGTATAACCTAATGAGGTACAATTAGTTTCTGGTTTAGAACACCATTCGATATATCCGGTTGCGCAACCAATATCGCAATATTTTTGAGAGCAATCTTCATATTCGCAAAAGACACCTGCAGGACATTTATCTAAAGTACATTTATTTTCGCATGTCTTGCAATCTCTGTAATAACGGATACCGTCTTTAAGACAATAATCAGATGGTGTTACCGGTCCAAGATCAGAGCAGGTCATGTTATAGCCAGATTTACATTGACAAGATGTATAATAAGTTACGCCATTTTGCGTACAACCTTGACCGACGCCTTCTTGATTTTGCTCGGTACAAGTTTGATTATACTGGCTGGGACAAATACAGCGGTCATAATATTTTACACCTTCTTCAACACACCCATAACCATCTGGTATCATAGGTGCTGTACAAGTAGTAATCGGATATAAACTCCTATCGCAATAACACATAAATTTACCGCCGCAGCTATCCCCGCTGACAGTGTTTGGATAAATACAAGAGGCTCTGTCATATTTGTAGCGAACATCGCAACATTCTTTGAAATAAGCGGAATTGTACGGACAAAAAACGCTAGGATTGCCTGTAGAACAAGAGGTGAGAGTGTATCCAAATTGTTTACAATTTGCAACACTATTATCAGGAAATTCAGGAATTTCAAAAGTTAAATCTCGCCCACCGGCAATAAATTGAACAGAGGCTGTTTGGAAATTTGAACGATTGGGCAGGCTTAATCCGAAACCTGCCCCCGACATCGGCTCAAAGGTTTGGTTTCGACTAGCTTCTATGAGGTGCGTGTATTGCTGAGAAACACCTTGCCCTTTTACCAAAACAAAACTACTTTCACTCACGCCTCCCATACCGGTAAGCGCAAGCAACGATAATCCTATCGCAAGCTGCTTTCTCATAATACACCTCGTTATAACTGAACCATGTCTTCTTATAACTTAGCATATTATTCGCACAATGTCAAATAATTTTAACTTAAGAGTTTTATTTTGGCTAAATAATAACACAAAAACCTCTCTTTCGAGAGGCTTTTGTGTTGCGTCCTTAAAACATCCTCAAAAAGCATACGTCAAACCGGCATTGATGGAGTAAGTATCATCATCTTCTATATAGCTATTGCCTTCCAGATAGAAATTGAATTTACCACGCTTGTAATCAAAACGAGCAGATAAAACGGCTCTGTCTTTTTGAGCATCATAGCTATCCATTTGATAAGAACCCAGTAATCCAACCACACCTGCTTTAGGAGCTTGGTATGGGTTATTAAACTCATGATAATAAGTTCCGCCTAAGCGAATTTTGAGTTCGTCTTCATCAGTTAAGCTAAAACTCTTCTTAGCATATAAACCCAAACCACCTTCAACCGATACATTATTATTGCTTTCAACGCGAATATTCTCTTTTGTACGATTTTGATAGAAGCCCAAAACATTAAATTCGACAACAGGCTCTAAAGTAACAATACCCATATCTACATCATGACGCAGTTCATTATTGATACCATAGTAATAATTTCTGGTATCAGCTTTATACTCTTTGCCTTGAGCATAGCGAGTATATTCACCCCAACCCATACCAATTTTAGGCATTGATAAGAATTGAGTGTTTCCGGCTTCAAACAACAATGGCGTCATAATTTGGGCGATAACCTCATCACGCTCAGAACCATTGTCATAGTCGCTTTCATACTTTGTAAAACTTGCACCGATACCATAACGGAAGTTTTCATTATATTTGCGGTCAAACAGAGCATAGCCGCTGTGGGCTTCATCTTCGTAACCACTCAAACCATTATATCCGTCTTGTTCGCGGTCAAAGAAATCATAACCGATTGTTGTTCTTGTTTCTGCCTCATCAGTATTGTTAAAGACAGCACTATTAATTTGACGGTTGACATTACGCATAATATCCATATTTTGCTTAGCAAAGTTAGGAATTAAGTCTAAGCCTAGTCCTTCTTGAACGGCGCGGTTGAATTCTTCTTGGCTGGAAGCTACAATCATACCATCATAAATTGAGTTACGAAGAGCGTAGTTAGATTCGAGATAAGCAGCCTGAGAGGCATTATCTATTAAATTATTAAAAGCAACTCTGCTATAAACAATATCTTTAATTTGCGTGTTAGAATCATCACCCTCCACATTACTATCAGGATGAGCTTCAGACATATCATCTTTGTTGTCATCGGAGGTTGAAACAGAAGGAGCATCTGCAGAGTTTGAACTGTCTCGAGTCGATACTTTCCACATTGGAGATACCGACATAAAAGTTGCACTAACTTTATTAGCTTGCAATGCTTGCTCATTAACATATACATCTTTTTGTCCCTGAGCTAACATAGATGCATCACTGGCAACACTATAAGTATCCGTAATTTCATCTTCAGCAATCATTTTAGCTGTAGAAGTCAAAATAACATCACCATCACCGAAACTCTTACGACTCAAGGAATTGCTGGCTACTATGGTACCGCTATTTACTAACGTTGCTCCTTGTTCCAGATAAATAAACTTATTATTGCAACTATCTTCCGATTCGCAAATTGTTACATCTCCTGATGACGTATCTGCCGTAATAGCACCGGATTGTGTAGCTCCACCGGCAAAAATAATTTTTCCGGAAGCATTGTTATAGAATTTTGAACCGGAGCCGACATAAATACCAATACCTTGAGCACCAGACATCATATTAATTGTTCCGGCATTTTCTACCGAACCACCGTTAATAGCTTGCATACCGTACGCCGTAGAAGAGGTCGTATTAATATTAATCGTACCAAGGTTAACAGCTTGAGCACCTGAACCATCAGCATACATACCAACACCATTAGAACCGGAAACATTTATTATGCCACCAGATAAATTAATTACTTTTGCTGTTGCACCAGTAGAAGAGGCGACCATTCCTTTACCATTACCACTGGTTACACTGATTGTTCCGTTATTTTGAGCCGTAGAACCTGCATTTGCTTGTATGGCGGCACTTGTACCGGAATATTGAATATGACCGGTATTGGTAACAGAGCCACCGTTTTGAGCAAGTAATGCGTAACCTGCACCGGCACTGGAATTAACCGTGATAGAGGAACCATTGGAAACCGTGGCACCCGAACCATCAGCAATTATACCAGAAGCACCGTTACCGCTTATGGTAATACTTCCGGATGAACTATTTACAGAAGAACCTGCACTTGCTTGTATAGCGGCACTTGTACCGGAATATTGAATATTACCGGTATTGGTAACAGAGCCACCGTTTTGAGCAAGTAATGCATAACCTGCACCGGCACTGGAATTAACTGTGATAGATGCTCCGTTAGTAGCTTTTGCCCCCGAACCATTGGCAATTATGCCAGAAGCACCATTACCGCTTATGGTAATACTTCCTGCCGTACTTCCAGCCGTAGAACCTGCATTTGCTTGAATGGCAGCACTTGTACCGGAATATTGAATATTACCGGTATTGGTAACAGAGCCACCGTTTTGAGCAAGTAAGGCATAACCTGTACCGGCACCGGAATTAACCGTGATAGATGCTCCGTTAGTAGCTTTTGCCCCCGAACCATTGGCAATCATTGCTGAAGCCCCGCTACTATTAACAGTAATACTTCCTGCAGCATTATTAATCGAAGAATTTGTATTTGCTTGCATAGCGGCATTAGTTCCATTAAAAGACAAGGTTCCTTGGTTTGTAGCTGTTCCACCATTTTCAGCTAACATAAGATATTGAGACGAAGTGCTTCCGTTAATTTTTCCGGTCGTTCCGTTCGTTACAGTACCGCCATTAGCATACATAGCCAAAGTATTACTATTGGTATTTGCGTTTATAGTGCCGTTATTTAAGGCAGTACCACCATTAGCTATCATACCTTTTATATTGTTTGAAGAGAGGTTAATGACACCGGTTGTATCATTAGTTAGAGAGCCTCCGTTTGTAACCATAGCATTTCCGCTTCCTGTTACGGTAACGTTTCCGCTATTGGTTGCACTTGAACCGCTATTAGCTTGAATGGCATTTCCGCCTGTTTGATATTGAATAGTTTTATTGGCGGCATTTACAACGGATCCACAATTTTGAGCCAGTAAAGCATAACCATTTCCGTTTTGCACCGTAATAGTTCCGTTATTTGAAGCCTGAGCTCCGGAGCCGTTAGCAATCAGACCTGAAGAATTATTACCTGTTGTAACATTAATCGTTCCGGTATTATTGACGGTTGAGTTTGTATTTGCCTGCATAGCGGCACTGGTTCCGTTAAAGGATAAGGTTCCTTGGTTTGTAGCTGTTCCACCATTTTCAGCCAACATAAGATATTGAGACGAAGTGCTTCCGTTAATTTTTCCTGTTGAGCCGTTGATAACGGTACCGCCGTTAGCATACATTGCCAAAGTACCAGCGATAGAGGCAGTAATAGTTCCTGTATTAGTAGCTGTACCACCGTCAGCAACCATACCTTGAGCTCCGCTTGTCTCAAGATTAATTGTATTTGCATTGGTAGCAGTACCTCCGTCTGCAAACATACCTACACCTGTAGCAACAGAAACAGTTATGGTATTTGAATTAGTTGCACTACCGCTTCCTGATGTTCCCATGCCGACGGCATTGGCCCCGGTAACATTTATATTGCTGTTATTTGTAGCCGCTCCGGCAGATGCAGACATTCCGTAAGAACCATTAGCAGATACATTAATTGTGTTTTTGTTGTAAGCATTTCCGCCCGCAACCAACATACCACTTGCATTTCCCGCGGTTACGTTAATAGTTCCGTTATTATTACCAGTTCCGGCATCCACCCAAATTGCTGCTTTCCCACCATCAGACAAGCCAATCGTTGCATTATTGTTATTAACTGTACCGCCATGAGCATATAGACCAACGGCACCCGTTCCGTTAACGGTTAAATTTGCGGTATTGGTTGCAGTGCCGTTATTTGCTTGTAAGCCAATAGCACCTTGAGATGAAAGATCAATAGTTCCGCTATTGGTACCTGAACCGTTATTCACCAAAATACCGACCCCATTATTTGCATTTAAATCTAAAGTTCCGGTATTGGTAACAGAGCCGCCATCTGCATATAAACCAAATGAATTAGCCCCATTAACATTAATCAGTGAAGAATTGGTAGCATTTCCTTGAGTGGCTTTCATACCGATAGCATTTTCGTTCACTAAAGAAATAGTTCCTTGGTTTGTAGCAGTTCCGGAACCAGCAGACAACATACCAATACCTTGAGCTCCGTTAATTGTTATGGAAGAGCTTTGGTTATTTAAGATACTTCCGCTACCCAGAAGATTCATACCAATGCCACCCGTTCCGGTGATTTGAATATTTCCTGAAACAAGTTCTGATTCTTGGGTTTCTTCATTTTGAATTTCTTTACCATTCCCAGCAGAACCGTTACTGGCGGTCATACCAATTGCATTTTCGCCACTTACGTTTATAGTTGACTGGTTATATCCCGAACCGCTGGTAACATAAAAACCTGAAGAACCATCACCACTAATGGTTAGGGTTCCTAAATTATCAGCCGAACCGCCGCTAACATAAATTCCTGAAGAATTATTACCACTAACCGTAATCGTGTTATTATTTGTTCCCGTACCACCAGTTGCAACATTCATACCTTTGGCATTATCACCTAAAACGGATATTCTGCCAGTTTGTCCGTTTACGACAGAACCACCATTTGCAATACCTGTTCCACCATTACCGGAAACCGTAATCAGACCTTCATTAGAAACGCTACCGCTTGTTAAGAAAATACCATAACCTCCATTAACAGAAATACTACCAGTACTGCTGTTGGTAACATTAGCCAAATCGGCCATAATAGCGTTTCCGCTTCCGTTAATGGAGATTGTACCGTCATTAGTTATGGTCGCCGCCGTACTTCCACTGGTAACATTAATACCGTTTGTTGCTGAATTTTCTGCTGTTGTAATAATTCCCGTAGATGTATTAGATATAGTTCCTCCGGCAGCATTAATAGCATCACTACCGGTTTGCATATCGATTGTTCCGGAATTTGTAATAAGTGCACTGGCCGAAGATCCCATACCGACAGAGGAAGCTCCGGTTACCGTAATTGTTCCTTCATTTGTAATACCTTCAGTAGAAAGAGTTGAAGCAATAAACATTCCGGCGGAACTTGTTCCGTTAACATTAATATTTCCACCCACTTCATTAACAACATTTCCGGAAGCTGTATCATCCATATAGATACCGTACGAATTATTACTGCCGTCTTTAATAGTAAGAGTACCTGAGTTTGTAGCGGTACCTGTTCCTTGAACGTACATTATATAACTGTTATTACCGGTTAAATCAATATTTCCAGAGTTATTGATATTGGTTCCATTTCCTGCCACAATAATCTTTGAATCGGAAGAATCAGCACTAATAGCGCCATTATTGATAAAATTTCCACCATTTTCATTAGTAGAAGAAAATAACTCATAATTATCGGCATTAACAATGATTTCGCCATCATTTATGGCTGTACCGCCGTTACTGGTTTTAAATACGGTACTGTTGTTACCGTTGACATAGATTTCACCGTTAATAGTATTTTGAACTGTACCGCCGTCAGCATACATTGCTGTAGAATTTTCACCGTTGAGGTTTATAACTCCTGTATTAAAAGCGGTACCCCCTGTATTGGCAACCATACCGGTAGAATTTAAGCCACCTTGAACGGTTCCGTCTTCATCTTGAACTCCAACATTAATCGTACCAAAATTTTCAGCTTTTCCGCTGTTTGTTTGCATACCGGTTGAGTTATTGCCATATAAGTTAATCTCAGCAATTTGACCAAGAGCAGATGTATTTGTAATAGCTCCACCGGCAGCATCGTATAAGCCGTAAGAATTATTGGCATACATATTGATGGCGCTATTATTGATACCGTTACCTCCGTTTACATAAATACCATAAACGGCATTATTTGTGTTTTCAGAGTTTCCTGAAACATTAATAGTTCCTGAATTCTGAGCTGTTCCTGTTTCGACACCGATACCATAAGAACTTGACAGAGAAGGGGTTCCCGTAATTGTAATTGTAGCACCTTGACTATTAAAGACACTTCCCGTTTGACTTTGGATGCCATAACCGCCATTAGTTAATGTAATGGTATCATTATTAGTTAATTTCCCGGCATCAGAAGCCATACCATAGCCATACATTTCATCAATTGAGATAGTGCTATTGTTGGTTGCTTGTCCTCCGACAATATACATACCATAACCGACTTCTTTAGTAACATCATAATTATAACCATTAAGAGCAATCGTTCCGTTATTTGTAATGGAAGCATTTGTTCCGCCTTCTGATTGCATACCATAATTTTCAGTACTGTCTTGATTACTGTTTAACGTAATTTCCCCATTATTGATAGCAGTTCCGTTTTCACCGATTAAAATACCCGTAGAATTTGCACCGGTAATTGAAATTTGAGCATTTTCATCATTAAGAATATTACTAGAAGTCGTAATACCGATTGAATCTGTTCCGTTCGTAACAGAAATATTTCCTTGGTTTATAACTTGTCCGGTATTGGATTGGATACCTGTACCGCTGACCAAAGTAATTGTTCCGTCAGTAGTATTAGTAATAGCACCGCTGTCGGAAGACATACCTGTACTTCCGATACCGTTCATTATAATATCACCGGAGTTTGTATTTGTTCCACTGGTTGTATAAGTTCCGATACCCTGTTGAGAAAAATTAATTTCACCGGAGTTCGTAACGGTGGTGGCATTTCCACCATAAATACCATAAGCTTGTTCTCCACCGGAAATTAAGACATCCATATCAATTGTACCGGCATTCGTAACCCCACCATTTTCGGCTTGAATTCCGTAGGAAGAAGTTGTTGAAGTGGATGTTGAGCCATCAATATTAATTGTACCGTTATTAATAGCTTTTCCGTCTTCAATAAACATACCGCTTGCGCCATTAGCCTTAAGTATATTAATTGTAGCACCTTCATCATTTGTAATAGAGGCAGTGCTTGCGTTATTAACGGTTCCGGCCTCGGAAGTTGTATTTCTTTTAATAGCCATACCGATACCGCTATTATTAAGAGCAATAGTGCCGCTGTTAAGACCTGTACCGGCATTTACTTGCAAACCGGTACTATCTTCACCCATAATAATATCGCCTAAGTTTGTAACACTTCCCCCATGACGAGTAGCCATACCAAACCCGTCAACACTATTGACTGTAATTGTAGCACCGAATTCATTGGTTAAAGAAGGATTGAGAGTATTAAATTCGGAGTTTGTACCTTCACCTCTGATGCCGAGCATTCCATAACCGCCGATACCACCGTTTACGGTAATTGTATCACTATTGGTAATAGTTCCGCCATGTACAGACAACATTCCCGCATGGGCCTTATCAATGGAAGTAGCGCTTTCAGGAGCAATAGTTAAGTTAATATCGCCTTTATTGTAAGCTTGTGTATGAGCATCGGCACGCATACCAATAATACCACCTGTTCCGGTCAATAAATCCGTTTGAGAAGTATCATAAGTACCGCTATCCCCCAAATTAACATTTAAATCAATTTGTCCATTGTTTGTCATTTCAACATAACCGGTACGACGCACTAATTTTGTACCTTCCAGAAAATCATTTTCCAGATAGCTTCCCATACCGACGAGAGAGTTTGAAATGGTGGAGTTATTATTTGCGGTAGCACTGAGCTCAATATTTTTATTATTCTGCAATTGCACAGGAAGAGTAGCCGCAGGATTTTGAACTTGATTAATTAATCTTGCTTGCATACCGATTAAAGTACCGGCAGCACTATCAGAGGTAACGTTTCCGGTGATATTACCCTCGTTGATAGCCTTAGAAGAAGTATCGGCATACATAGCGTTTACTTGGTCATTAACGGTAGTTCCTTTAAAGGAAATATCAATATTTCCACTATTTGTAATAACGGATTGATCACTTCCGATCATACCGATAGAGCCATTCTGAGCAATAATTTTAAGCGTATTATTATTAATAGCCTCGGAATTGTGTAAAGCGGCTAATCCGACAGTATTGTTCATCAGGGTAATTGTCGTTCCGACATCGGAACCGATTAAAGGATTTTCGCCGTTAACAACTTGTTTTCCGTCAATAGCTTTCATTCCGACTTGCAGGTAAGGAGTATAGTCTAATACAGAGTCGTTAAAATTAATCATTTCAGAAAGATTTTTTTGTTCTCCATCTACCAAGATTTGAGAATCATTATCCAGAGTAAAATCTTGAGTATTAACACCGCCCAAAAGTTTAACAGGGACATAGGGGGTAGAAAGAGGATTCTGAGGAATATTCGTACCGACAAAAGCACCTAAACTATCATCAGTAGGTGTAAAAACATCTTCAGCAGGAGGAAAAAAGTAATGATGACCTCCGCCGCCTCCGCCGCCGCCAAAAACCAGAGCAGCAACACCTCCGGCTAAGAGAAGCCCGCCCAGAACCCAAGTTGTGGTTGAAAAGACAAATTCGCCATCGGCAAACTCTTTATAAGCCTCACGAGGTGTAGCCGTAACAGGTGTTGCACGGCTTGAGGCCATAAAATAGTCATATTGTTCTGGTGGAATATTTTGAATACAAGGGTGTCTTGGATTCGCACCGGCAGCATGAAAAGCATTATAGGCAGTATAATTACGTTGATAAATGGAATGGCAGAGTCCCGTATTTCCGTATCTATCAGTCGCATCAATATTCATACCGCGTTGTACGGCTGCACGCAAAGCGCGAACATTACCTTGAGAAGCCAGACTATACATCTGAGCCAAACTGATAGGACGTAAGGGATTAGCAACGGCAGACAGAGTCGTAGCCATATAAAAGGCTGCAATCGTTACATACGTAACAAAGCTCTTATAGTTAAAAAATTTGACTTTCATCAATCTGCCACCATGGTTAAAAATTCGTCGACAAGAAATATTTAACTTAAGAGCGAAAAGGCGTCAAACACATATCAAAGGTTATACAACGTTTTTTAACTTTTTGTTAAAGGTTTTAGAGGCGAATAATAAAAACTTGCTAAATAAAATTTGTTTTTGTATCGTTTTTTACAATTAAACAGCGAAAGAGAGCTCATGAAAACAGAGGAAAAATTAACAGATTGGCAAAAACACAATCTTATCTCAGAATACCAAAAGCAAGCAATTTTAGAATATGAAAATAAGGTCAAAAAACCGTTATTTTATTATTCGTTACTGTTTCTAAGTGTTTTTTGTATCTGTATCGGATTACTTGCACTTATTGCCGCCAATTGGGAAAATATTCCGAATTTTATAAAGCTGAGCAGTGCTTATCTTTTATTATGCGGGGTAGGGGGAGGAATTTATTTTTCGCAAGATTCGAATAAAATTTACATATATGAGGGATTAATTTTAGCTTTTGGCTTATTAATTCTGGCGACAATTGGTTTGGTTGGGCAAATCTACCACTTACCGTCAGATGGATTAAAAGCCATACTTTTCTGGTCGATATTGACATTTCCCTTAATTTTTATGAGTGAAAAAGCATTGTTTCCCAGTTTATGGATGCTTGGTTTTGCACTTTCAATATTAGATTTTTGCCACCAGATGCCACAGTTGCGCACCATTTTAGAGTTATTGTTTGAGCCTCATCAAAATTTAGGATTTTGTGTAACACTGACTGTTTTGTTATTTATTGGGCAATTTCTAAAATTAGCCCGACACAAAACTCTTCTGACTGCTTTGCAATATTGGATAATTGCATTGTTTGCTTGTTTTGCCTTATGGCTAGATGTGATTGGTTTTGGATGGGAATATAATACCCAAACGTTAAATTCTACCCAGTGGCAAATTTACGGTATTTCGTTAGTTGCATTTTTAATATTATGGAAGTTAGGTTCGGTCAAACCGACATCTTTGGCATTTATCTGTTTGAGTATTTTATATGGCTACACGCTTTTGGCAAACTTATTGCCCCGGTGCGAAGATATTCTCTCCGCGATAATGACAATTGCTCTTTTGATAGTTACAGGTATGACATCTTATCAAAAACACCAAGAACGTCTGTTCAAAACAATCAGCATTTTGTTAGCCTTACGTTTTTTTGGTATATATTGCGAAGTCTTTGGTTCGCTTTTAACAACCGGTTTAGGACTTATTACCTCCGGTATTATCTTTTTGAGTATTGCTTGGTATGGACGCAAACTAAGCACCCATTTTTTACAATCTATGAAAGGAAAAACAAATGCATAGAGTTATATTGTTGCGATCGGCATTATTCTTTCCGTTGATTACTTTATTGGTTTGGATACTTTCTTTACAGTATTCTATTCTATATGGCAACAGTATCAAAATTGCCGTTACCGGCTATGATCCGCGCGACCTCTTATCTGGACATTATCTTTCCCTAACGCCGGATTGGACCAATACCGATTGCACTCAGTTTGAGGAAAATAAATGCCCCAAAACGGATTTTGAAACACGTTATCGCTTTTATATTTCTGAAGACATAGCACCTCAGCTTGAAAAACTCATTAATCAATTGCGCCCCGATATGAGTTTGGAATTTTCTTATCAAAACCACCATCCAGCGATTCGCTCATTGTTGATTGAAAACAAACCTTGGCAAAAGTGGTACGACGCAAAAAAACAATAATTTTCTTTTAGAATCATCAAAAGCGGCTGTTTTTACAGCCGTTTTTTTGTGTCATATTAAAATTTTATACAAAATTATTGTCAAATAGCCAAAAATATGGTATAAGCAAATTCTAAAACATATTATTTTATAAACCATTTTAAATTTTTTATCTTATGGAATATATTATTTTATCTGCGACTTACACCGCAATGTTCGCAGTATTGAGTTATCACAAAGAGACCCCAAAAACTCTATGGGCCATCATCAACATCATAGTGTTTGTGGTACTCGGTCTCATCAACTACAACACCCTTCCTGTTCTCCAGTTCTGGGGATTTGAAGGTGTCTGGGTTGAAGCCTTCTTGGTGTCTCTCGCTGGAATAGGTATTTATCTGATTTATTCAGATGGAGATTTCTCCAGCAAGGACTATTGGAGATTAATCCCGACAGGAATCACCATTCTGGCATTTTTTATTGCCGGTTTCCAGAGTTGGGAAATGTTCCACGCCGACGAATATTACAAGCGTCTGAAGGTGGAGATGGTGGCTGACACCACTTTCCAAAAGGATGTTCACCCGATACCTGTATCAAAAATGATATCGGTAGATGCAGCACTTGCGCGCAAGGTTGCCGAAGACAAGCTAGGTGAAGACTTAGGGCTCGGCTCGCGTGTCGAGGTCGGTAACATGACCATCCAGAATTTGACGGGTTCTTTTACCATCAACAATGGTAAAAAACTGGTGTTTGAAGACGACCTGATTTGGGTAGCTCCGTTAGAGCACCGCTCATTTTGGAAGTGGCTCAGAAATGGCTACACCCCAGGGTACATTATTGTTGACGCAACGGATGCCACCAAACGTTGGTTGGTAACCGAAGTCAACGGTCAGGCTTTACGCTTGCAGTATCTGGAAAGTGGAGCCTTTAGCGATGACATTGAACGCCATATCAAAGCAAATGGCTATGCCTCCAAAGGCTTAAACGACCATTGTTTTGAGATTGACGGTAACGGGAATCCTTACTGGGTTCTTTCTTCATACGACCAAAAAATCGGTTTTGGTGGAGAAGAATCTGAAGGCCCAATCACCGTGGACGCTCAAACCGGAGAACTCAAGGCTTACTCTATTGAGGAAGCTCCTGCTTGGATTGACCGTATCCAACCACAGTCTTTTATAGAAGATCAGATAAGATGCTGGGGTGAATATAAAGACGGGTGGTGGAATGCTGTCTGGGCGCAGATTGGTGTCCAAGAACCAACTCCTGGAACAACTTTGGTTTATTCCAAAGGTCGTAGTTTCTGGTACACAGGTATCCAGTCTGCCGGAGCCGATAACGGCACAAATGGTTTTATGCTCGTTGATACACGTACCAAGGCGGCAAAATTCTACCGCGTAATAGGTATCAACGAAACAGAGGCTATGAGAATAGCTAATGATCAGCCATTTGCCAAGGCAGCGCAGTACAGTGCCAATTTCCCGGTGCTGTATAATGTCAGAGGTATTCCGACATACTTCATGACATTTAAGGGGGCTTCCGGTAATGTGGTAGGATACTGCTTCTTGGCGGTTAACAATCGTCAGGCCGTAGGCTCAGGTTCATCCAAACAGGATGCCGAAGCCGCTTATCTCAGAATGTTGAAAAAAACATCCCAGGATAAGATTACAGACGGCGATGTAAGCCATGAGACGAAAACAATGACGGTCCGCGCCATCGTTCAGGAGAATAACATATACTATATTCTCTTCAACGAGGTCAAAGGCGTTGAGTTTACCGGTAGCACAGAGTTCTATCCCGAACTCAAATGGACCAAACCCGGAGATAAAGTCCAGGTTTCTTATGGTCAAGGCGAGAGCAAAGTCATCCCGCTTGACTATTATGACAACCTTGATTTTGAAATCTAAGGGTAACATATAAAGTAAAAGCCTGGCAGTTTTATCTGTCAGGCTTTTTCTTATTTAACGTATTTGCATTGATTAAAACTTGAAAAATAATCAAATATTCATATAATCTAATACATTAACAGAAAGGACAAACAATGCAAACACAATGGGCTCTGGTAACGGATTTTGACGGCACAATCAGCGCAGATGACTTTTTCACACTGGCGGCAGAAAAATATTTTGATGAACAAATGTTAGCTCCTTGGCGAGCCTATCAAAAAGGCGAGAAAAAACATTTTGACGCCCTAAACGAGATGTTTCAAAAGCTCCGCCGTTTGCCCGATTTAGATAATTTCATCAAATCCATTCCTTTAGATAAAGCCTTTGAAAAAGTTGCCGAGCTTTGCTTGGAGAAAAACATTTTGCTTTGTATTTGTTCGGCCGGATGTGATTATTACATAAATTTATTACTGGGTGAAATAATTGAAAAATATGACATTAATCTCATCACCAATCACGGTGAATATAGCTATTCTAACGGTCTTAAAATGACCAAATTACCCAAAGCTCACCCTTGCTATGACGATGCCGTCGGCATTTCCAAAAAAATGGTGGTAAAAAATCTTCAAAAACGTGGTAAATCCGTAATCTTTGCCGGCGATGGTAAACCAGACATTGCAGCGGCCGCCTGCGCCGATGTGGTTTTTGCTAAAAAGCAATTATTGTCTATGTGTCAAGAAGATGGAATTAAGACAAAACCTTTCAATTCTTTTGCCGATATTTATAACTTTATAAAGGAGCTATAAGATGTATTACGCACCATTCCCCAACAAGCAAATAAATATTCCGTATCTCTTAAAAATCGGTAACGGTAAAATTAGAAAAATCGGCAAATACCTGACTGATAAAGGCTTAAACAACGCGGTAATATTCTGGAGCGAGGGAATGCAAGCCCTATTAGGCGACAAGCTTTATTCAGGGTTAAGTGAAAATGATGTTACGATTGTTCACGAACAAGACGTACTGTTTATAAACATTGAAGAAATAACTAAAGTTACGTTTAATCTGCCCAAAGTCACGGACGTAATAGTTGGTATCGGCGGCGGTAAAGCCCTTGATTTTGCCAAATTTAGTGCTCACCTTTTAAAAATTCCCTTTGTTTCGGTTCCAACTTCCACCTCGAATGATGGTTTTTGCAGCCCAAATTCATCTTTGATAGTCAACGGCAGGCGAAAAACCGTCAAAGCCAGTATTCCCTTTGGTGTGGTGGTTGATTTGGATATTATTAAAGAATCCCCGCAAATTTGTCTGTA
Source organism: uncultured Pseudomonadota bacterium (assembly GCA_949295995.1). Classification (GTDB taxonomy): domain Bacteria; phylum Pseudomonadota; class Alphaproteobacteria; order RF32; family CAG-239; genus Scatocola. Next base: position 16,254 of record CASFNK010000060.1, on the reverse strand, counting down.
TTCGGGAATAGGGGATATGGTTTCCAAAATCACCGCGCTTTACGATTGGAAACAAGCCGCCGAACGAAAACTTGACCGCTATAATGACTTTGCCTCACTGATGAGCTATAACTCATTGACATTATTGTTTAACAAACATAGTACGGATATTAATGCGGAATCTTTTCAAAGAAGTTTGGTAAACTCTTTGCTCACCAGCGGTATAGCGATGGAAATTGCCGGAAGTTCACGACCGGCGAGTGGTTCTGAGCACTTAATCTCACATGGGCTTGATGCTATCTCTAAGCGTCCCAGAATGCATGGTCTCCAAGTTGGCGTTGCCACTTATTTATGTGCTCTTTTACAAAACAACCCGAGTACGGCCGGTGTGCGAGATGTATTATCTGCCACAGGCTTTTTTGCTTATGTCAAACAAGACCCATTGTCTAAAGAAGAGTTTGTAAAGGCTCTGCAAATGGCGCCGAGCATTAAGTCAAATTTCTACACCATATTATCTGAAAAAGACAGCTTTGCCCGCGCGCTTCAGATACTAGACCAAGATCCGATACTCAATCAATTGATAAGATACTAACTAGGCAATTAAATTAAGCATATTTTGGTATCTGCGAATTAAATGCGGATAATGTGCTAATTTTTTCTCAAAAACTTTGAAAAGAGATTCGTAATACCAAATTTGTTTATCTTTAGGGCTGTTAAAATATTTCCAAACCATTTCTCCGCAAATTTCCATATTTTCCACTAAGGAGGAAAGATTAGAAATTTTATCGGCACAAATCAGGAGCAAACCTTCTTCGTCATCTGCGTTTTGCGCATAGGTGATGGTTTCTGTTTTTCTCTCAACCCACGAGGCGGATTTATCACTCTCGTTATCAGCTAAAATAATGCGTAAAATCTCTTGACCTTTAGGTGAGGGAAACAACGCTAAAATGTCTTTATCGGAATAAGCCGTATCTTCAATAATATCATGCAAAATTCCGGCAATTACCAGATTTTCGGAAGCCTGAATGTTGAGCAAAATTTCCGCCACATCAAATAAGTGCGACACATAAGGAGAGCCGTTAACTTTGCGCACTTGCCCTTTGTGAGCATCCAAAGCAAATTGCAAGGCTTTTCGCATATCTGCAGTTAAAACATCTGCATTTTTTGCACAAAATTCATCAAATAACTTAAGGGCATTTTCGTGATTATAAGACATCTTTAATCCTTTAATAAAATCTGCCAAGATTTATTTGCTTGAAAATTTTCATCAAACAACACATCAGCCATATATTTAGTAACTTGTACGTTGCTGAATTCTTTGTGAATTTTATTATGCCCGTGCGCCGCAATTTCCATGCGTTTTGAGGGGGTGTTTTTATAGAATTTGACTTTATCAAAAAATTCTTCCTGCGTTTCATAGAAGATGGCTTCTTTATCATTGAACAAGTCCTGAAAACCGTTACGCTTATCAAAGAAAACGAGTTGACCATTCGCCATTGAATGTACCATTCTGTCTGAGCTGTACAAATAAACATCATTCAGCCTGCTCAAATTAAAGCCCATGGCACTTTCTTGTAAGGCTCTGATATATTCATAACCGTTAAGGGTAGGGAAGCCTTTTATTCCGGCTAATTTCCAGTTCAGATGAGGAACATTATTGTTGGTTTCATCAATGATGTTATCAATCTCTTCATCTTGTCCGCAAAATTGACGTTTGCCGGTCGTAGCGCACAGCATCATATCAAAAGGAAGTTCTTCTTTTTCAAAAGCCCGTCCGATTTCCAAACTATCATCTGCCATATTAGGGACATAGCCGACAATTGTTCCTTGTCTTCTGAATTGACTAAGGAGTTTTTTATCCCCGGTGCTAATTAGGGTTACATCAGCAACCTTTGCACGCTCCACAACGGCTTTTATGTTTCGCTCGGCAAAACCCGGAACAATCCAATCACAACTCCATTGGAGCACCTTCAAATAAGGAAAAAGTTTTTTAATTTCCCGAATGGTATCATTAGTAATCAAATCGGCATGCCCGATAAATAAGGCGTCCGGTTCTACCACATTGCAGTAATTAATCAAATGTTGATTAAGGCGTTTTTTGCCAATAAAATTCATGTGCCCGAAACCAAACATCCGACACAAATCTCTGTCGGGATAATTGAGTACGGAATATCCATTGCGTATCAGACCGTTAGAAATCTTAAACGGAAAGCCGACTTGAAAACACCCCTTAAGGCGAATAAGATTAAAATTGGAAATATGAATAATTTTTTTCATAACCGCCTCATTTTTGCCAAATATGTTTAAACCATAAATTAAACTTAGCCACTAACCGAAACAGAGGATGCAAAAATTTCGGAGCTTGCCCCGCTGCTGAAAACATCACCGACACACGGTGAATATTGCAATCAATCGCCACGCCCATGCGGTGATGCCCTTGGTTAAGAGTATCTTGAATACCTAAATTGCGACAAAGCATAATATCTAAAGGAAAGCGGTCGTCATAGCCGTTAGTTTGCATACTATCTTTAAGTTGATTATAGAGTTTAACTCTTTCTTCTTCGGGCATTTGATACTTTGGATTAGAGAACTGGTACGCGTTTTCAGGCGTGCGAAAACTGCGTTCTATTTTGAGTTTTCTGATTTCGAATGGGTCAATGTGGTAAATATTACTTGAATAGGCCTTATATTTATACCGTAACACTCTGATAAGTGGAGAAATAAAATCCCAACGATTAATTCTTGAAACGAAAGCAATTCTGACCGGAATAAAAGGTTGATTTTTAGCAATAGCTTTTTTAACAATATTGCGACCTTTAAGGAGAGTATCATTAATGATGGGTTTAGTCTTATCATAAAGGTCTTTTTCACCGATAAGGACAACGACGTCATCAGCGCAATCTTCTTTTGATTTAGTAGAAGTGTCAGCCAAAATGATTAAATCTTTAGGATCCAGATGATAGATTTCGGATGAAAAACAAATATGTGTCATAAATTACTCCCAAAACAGAAGATACACAAATCTCGTAAATAAACAATTAAAAACCCCAAAGCGTCCACAAATATAAGCATTTAAAGGCGAAATGTTGCATTTTTGTTACAAAATTATGTTGTATGAGGAGCTAAAATATGCTACACTAAACTTATAAAGTAAAAGATATCATTATGGAGAGAAGGAGTATTGACATGGTAGCTCTGGTAAAGGAAACGAAAGGCGAAGTTTATATTAAAAAGATTGACGCCGCCAAACAAAATAAAGGGCATATTTTCTCCCTTTTGTTAGAAACTCTCACACAAGAATATCCTCAAGCAGAAGCTGTAAGTATTGTCAATAAAATTAAAAATTTCGATGCCTTAGTTAACTATGATGCGAGCCTGGCGCGTTTTCAAATTGGGCGCAATGCGGATAATGTGCGCAAAACAATGGAAGAAATAAGTTCTATCAAAGTATTGGGCAAAGATAACTTCAAATACAAACAATTGATGATAAAAAAACTTAATGTGTTAGCATCCTTAAATCCTGATGCCAAAACCTATGCCGATATTGCCGCCGCGGCGTATATTGAACAAGGATTTGGTGATGTAAACGTCTTTAAGCGCGAGTTTACCAATTACGTTCATAATCTCCACAATATCAGCACGGTCGGTTGCTGGGACACCGAATGTCTGGCACGACTTGGCTGTTAATAAAGAATTAATTCAAAACTTCTATACTGGTCTCCATATTGTAAAAGATATGGAGACTTTTTTATGGATAGCATTAAGACCATAGGTGTTATGACCGGAAATTCTTTAGATGCGGTTGATGTGGTATTGAGCGAATTTTCAGGTGATAAGATTAAGGATATTCAAGGTCTGACACTTCCTTATTCCAATGCTCTGCGTAAAAAAATTATGCAAATAAAAGAAATTCTAAAAAGCAATCCCCAATCTCTATCCGAACTTGCGCAAACAAAAGAATTTATCTCAACAATCAATGAATATACAACCCTTGTTGCTAAGGCTGTCAATGAGGTAATAAAGAGGTCGAAAATTAACAAAGAAGAGATTGCAGCCATCGGCTTTCACGGCCAAACTTGCGGACATTTACCACCATCCTTAGCCGGCAACTCTCAAGCCTATACCATTCAAGTCGGCAATCCGAATTTATTGGCTGACCAAACTTCTTTACCGGTTATTTATGACTTTCGCTCTGATGATATGCTCAACGGCGGGGAGGGCGCACCTCTTGCCCCCATGCATAATGCACATTTAGCAACCTCACTCAAAGCTCAAGGCATAAACGAATTTGCTTTTTGTAATGGAGGCAATACCGGCAATATTGCTATTATCAGCCAAAAACAAAATGGTGAAAATGTTGTTTTGGGATGGGACAGCGGGCCTTTTAATCATTTTCCCGATATGCTGACCCAAAAGTTCTTCAAAGAAAATTATGATATAAACGGCCTTTATGGCAATCAAGGAACTATAAAACCCGAAATATTAAAAATTCTTTTTGAAAAAGCGGCAAAAACTCCGCAAGGTGAGAATTATTATCTTCTTCCGCCACCCAAATCTTCCGATCCTACCTGGTATCATTTGCCCGATTTGCAAAGATTTGCTCCTTTGGATATTTTGCGCACGGCAGAATATTTGAGCCCTTATGCAATGTTTCACTCACTGCAATATGTACCCGAAGAAGTTACAATGCCGAAACACTTTTTAGTTTTTGGCGGCGGTTGGAAAAATTCGCTCATCATGCACGATTTTCATAATCTCATTGCAGGAAAAGGTGTGGTATTAGCCGAGCATCAAAATATTTTCAAAAATATAAGTCGCAGAATAGGAAAAGACAGCCACGTCTGTTGGTCTGATGAATATGGTATCAACGGACAATATATGGAAGCAAGAATCCTTGCCGATTTAGCTTATTGCAAAATAAAGAATATTCCGTTTACCACACCGCAAATGACAAATTGTAAAACACCAACTGTTTGTGGTCAGTGGTGCTATCCTCAAACCGAACAACTTCCCTTGTTTAGTAGAGCTTACCCTGGAAGAAAATAAAAAAGAAGCACCCTAAAAATGATCTGTCCCCCAAAAGTTGGACAGATCAAAAGGGTGCTTCTTTTCAATACAAAATAAGCTATTGTTGCAAACTTCCCGAAAGTTTTTTCAGTTGGTTTACAATATTAGCAACGGTTTGAGAATATTCTGCTTCGGAAATTGTACCGTTTTTGTCGGTATCTAATTTCTCAAACACCTTTGCCGTAACTTTTTTGGTTTCTTCCAATTTATACTCTAAAAATTCTTCTTGAGAAATTTCACCGTCAGAATTGGTATCAATTTTAGCAAATTGCTCATGTATCATCAAAGCCGGATCAACTTCCTGAGCTTGAACGGAGTTTATGAGCAAAAGCGCAAATAAAGAGCTAAAAGCTATCAGTTTCATATTAACCTCACTTATAATTAATAAGAACGAGCATAAATCACATCCATTGTTGCCGGTTTGCCGGTTAACAAGCAAACACCCTCGGTTCCGGTTTGGTCAAACGGAATGCAACGGATTGTGATTTTCATTTCCTTGAGAATAGCTTCAGATTCCGGATCTGCACACCATTTGCCACGAACAAAAGCAACCTTGCCTTGCTTACCGTCTTCAATCCAAACATTGGATTGGCTGAAGTATTTTTTAAATTCTTCAGGAGAGGTAATATCTTGGCGAATATTTTGTTCCAATCTGTTTTTAGCTTTCTGGAAAATCTCTTTTTGAATGTTTTCCAAACGAGTATCAATTGAGGCAACAAATTCATCAAATTTGACGATTTGTTTACCCTCAGGAGTGCCAAGTTTGGTTCTTTCTTTAACCATAACATTTTGACCTTCGGCATCACGCATACCGATTTCGCAAATAACTGGAGCACCTTTTCTGGTCCACTCCCAGAATTTGTCAACCGAAGCTCTGTCACGTTTATCAACTTTGATACGAATTTTTTCAGCAAACGGAGTTTTTTTCTTTAAAGCCTCTACCAATTTTGCAATATACGTCATAACGGTTTCGGTATCTTCAGCTTTTTTAATAACCGGAACAATCACAACCTGATAAGGCGCAATTTTCGGAGGAACAACCATACCTTCATCGTCGGCATGGGTCATAATCACACCGCCGATTAAGCGGGTCGAAACGCCCCAAGAAGTCGTATAGGCATATTCAGATTGTCCTTGGTTATTGATAAAGGAAATGTTAGCTGACTTAGCAAAATTTTGTCCCAAGAAGTGAGACGTACCGGCTTGCAGAGCTTTACCGTCTTGCATCATAGCTTCAACACAATAAGTGTCAACCGCACCCGGGAATTTTTCATGCTCCGGCTTGCGCCCGACCAACACCGGCATAGCCAAAGTGTTTTCGCACAAATCGCGATAGGCTTCCAACATACGTTTGGTTTCTTCTTCAGCTTCTTTGGCAGTCGCATGAGCGGTGTGTCCTTCTTGCCATAAAAATTCTCTGGTTCTCAAAAACAGGCGAGGGCGCATTTCCCAACGAACGACGTTTGCCCATTGGTTAACCAAAACCGGCAAATCACGGTATGACTTCACCCATTTAGAAAATGAATCGGCAATAATCGCCTCAGAAGTCGGACGAACGATTAAAGGTTCTTCCAGTTTTGAATCCGGAACGAGTTTTCCGTCTTTCATCGACAAACGAGAATGCGTAACAACCGCCATTTCTTTGGCAAAACCATCAACGTGTTCAGCCTCTTTTTGGAAGAAAGACAGCGGAATAAACATCGGGAAATAGCAATTCTCATGATCTGTTTCTTTAATTTTTTCATCAAAAACGTCGCGGATACGTTCCCAAATACCATATCCCCAAGGTTTAATCACCATACATCCGGGGGAAGAAGAGTTTTCTGCCATATCTGCTTCACTGACAACATTTTGATACCACTCCGGATAATTACCGGCTCTTGTATTTTTTAATCCCATAAGTTTATTCCTTTTTTTAATATTACATAATTAAAGGCTCGCCGCCCCAATGCGGAAAGCCTGACCACTATAACACTTTTTGCTTATTTGCCAAGAGTTTATTTAAAAGAAAAGAGCCTGCCACAGAGAGACAGACTCAAAGAAAAGTATAAGCAAAAATTTATTTTACAATGTCATCAATTTTTTTAATAAGTTTTTTAGAATGTTTATCGGCAGCCAACACCGCACTGAATTTGTTACGACTTAATTGTTGTTTTTCAAGCAAAGAGCTGGTTTCCTTGGCTTGTTTTAAGGCTAAATTTTTATCCTCATTAGCCTGTGAGAGGAGTAAATTTTTAACTTCTTGTGGCAAAGAAGATTTACCGATTTTATAAACGGCTTCATCAAAATCCTCATTAATATCGTCACTTTTGCGAGCAAGCCATTGATTATTTGATTTTTTTGCTGCTTTTTTCATGGCTTTGAGGCTATGTTTTTCAGCTTTAAGAGCTTTTTCCTCAGATTTTTCAGCCTTTTTATCTAAAGAGGCATCGGCAATTTGAAAAGATTGAGCCGTGTTTTGGGTATCTCTTTGCACATCACGATGCCAAAAAGCATTTGCATCTAAGATGCTCAGGCTCACAACAGCCCCGCCCAATAAAGAAAATATAAATCTATTCATAATTATTCCTTTCCATAAAACGAACAATATCAACACATTCAATATAATCGTGAAAGAAAGAATTGCAAGACTTGAGAAAAGCGCTTGCATATTAAAAAGAAAGGTCTAGGATAATTTTGTTATGGCTTTTGTGTCGTAATAAATGTATCAACCTGTTTGTGAAAAGGATTAAGATAATGGCAACAGGAACAGTAAAATGGTTTAATAATAGAAAAGGTTATGGTTTCATCACACCTGATGAAGGCGAACAAGACATCTTTGTACATATCTCTGCCGTCCAAAAGGCAGGATTAAGAACTCTCAAAGAAGGTGCAAAAATCAGCTATGAATTGATGAGTGAAAAAGGAAAGACTGTTGCCGGCGACTTAAAGGTTGTAGAATAGCTCGATTTTTCCCAAAACACCGTTAAGAATCATCTCTTAGCGGTGTTTTTTGTTTGACGATAAGCCTCAAAAGAATTACTATAAAACAAACTTTAATTATTATAGAGATGAAAAAAAATATTTTGGCAATTTGCCTGTTAGGTATGGCTATTGCCTCTTCTTGCAATAAACCAATGCAAGAAACTAAACAAGTAGAAAACGTTCCCGTCTGCATTGACAGCCTAATGCCTTCGGCAATGACTGCAGCAAGAATTCTCCTCTCCGTAACGGATAAGGGGTATATCAAAGACGGAAAATACTTTTCCGAAAAAGATGGAAAAGTGCCGGACCCAGATGGTGTCTATTCCGTCATTGAAACAGCCATCGATGGCACAATTGAAAGCCTTGATACAATCAGGGTTTTCTTCAAAAAGTAAAAAGAAACCGTTCAGACTTAACATCTGAACGGTTTTTGTTTGGGTTAACTCATAATTTGCAAACTACAATAGCAGTCCGCAATACAACCACGTGCCTGTGGCGCCGCCACTGCTACCACTGCCTGTGGTGCTACCACTGTTCTTGCAATTCAAAGAAATAAGCTTGCGGATGGTCGCAAACTGGGCATTTCTCAGGAGCTTTCGGGCTCTCAACACGATGTCCGCAGTTAGCGCATTCCCAAATAACTTTAGTCGGACGTTCAAAGATTTTGCCTTCAACCAAAGAATTGAGCAAAGCATTATATCTTTCTTCATGACCTTTTTCGATTTTAGCAACTTGCTCAAACAAGAAAGCAATTTTGGTGAAACCTTCTTCATGAGCTTCTTTAGCCATACGGTCATACATATCGGTCCATTCATAGTGCTCACCGGCTGCTGCATCTTTGAGGTTGGTCATAGTATCAGGAACTTGACCGTCATGCAAAAGTTTGAACCAAATTTTAGCATGTTCTTTTTCATTGTTAGCGGTTTGTTCAAACTTGTCGGCAATAATATTGTAGCCTTCTTTTTTTGCTTTAGAAGCATAGTAGGTGTACTTATTGCGAGCCATAGATTCGCCGGCAAAAGCATCCATTAAGTTTTTCTCGGTCTTAGAGCCTTTAAGTTCCATATTTTTTCTCCTTATATGTTAGAACGTTAATTAAACTTTTTGCAGTTTTGACAAATTCCCTTAAAGGAAATATCAAAATTTTCAACTAATAAACCTGTTTTAGCCAAAACCTTATCAGCCAAATCAGGAGCCACGTCATAAGGCACATCATAAACCTTATGGCACTGAGTGCAAATAAAATGATAATGATTGCACAAGTTATGGTCAAAATGCACCGAACCATCCAAACTTTCAATCTTGCGAATGACATTATTTTCAGCCAATTGATTAAGATTGCGATAAACGGTTGCCAAACTCAAAGAGGGCATTTCTTGACGAGCAATGTTATATATCTCATCCGCTGTGGGATGAATAACATTTTCTTGCAAAGTTTTCAGAATAAGCTCTCTTTGTTTTGAATATTTCATAACTCGCTCATAAAATTGATAATGATTATTATTTTTGTTTATAGCTAAATTTTTATGATTGTCAATCATAATTTTAGGGATTATGTATATAACAACATTTTAACAATATTAAAGGAGAAGACCATGAAAGCGGTTGAAATCAAAAAAGATATCTATTGGGTAGGGGTTAAGGATTGGAACTTAAAAGAATTCCACGGTTACAGCACACCCCACGGCTCGACCTATAACGCCTATTTGATTATGGATGATAAAATCACATTGGTTGATGGCGTAAAATATTATATGTCGCACGAAAACATTGCTCGTATTAAGAGCGTGGTCGATTTCAGCAAAATCAGCTACATTGTTGTCAACCACGTTGAAATGGATCACTCCGGCAATATCCCTGAATTAATGAAATTAGCTCCGCAAGCAGTAATTGTTACCAACTCTGCCGGAAAAATGGCTTTGGAAGCCCATTTTGATACTACTGGCTGGAATTATCAAATCATTAAATCAGGCGATACCTTAAATATCGGTAAAAGAACCTTGGCTTTCATGACCACGCCGATGTTGCACTGGCCGGATTCGATGATGACTTATGTTAAGGAAGACAAACTTCTCTTGTCTAACGACGGATTCGGTCAACACTACGCTACCGATGCCTTGTTTGTAAAAGATGCTCCGTTTGATTGCGTTATGCAAGAAGCAAAGAGCTACTATGCCAATATTTTGTTCCCATACGGTGCTCAGGCTGAAAAGGCTTTGGATACGGCAGGCTCAATGGGGTTGGATATTGAAATGATTGCACCGTCTCATGGTTGTATCTGGTCTGGCAAAGAAGAAGTATCGGCGATTTTGAACGCTTATGCCAAATGGGCTAGCGGCAAGAATGAAGGAAAAGCCGTAATTGTTTATGACACCATGTGGGGTGCAACTGCAACCATGGCTGAAACGATTATGGGAGAATTCCAAGCCGCAGGCATTCCGGTTGTAAAACATTGCTTATCGGTAAAAAATGTTTCAGAAGTAATGGTTGACTTTTTAGATGCCAAATATGTTGTCATCGGAAACCCGACCTTAAACAATCAACTTTTCCCAAGAGTCGCTGCTTTTGTAACTTATATGCATGGTTTAGCTCCCAAAAATAAAACAGCGATGTGCTTTGGCTCGTATGGTTGGAAACCAGGCGTCATAAAACAAATTCAAGCCGTATATGAAGACTTGGGCTGGACCACGGTTGAACCTTTTGAAGAAAAATATACACCAAAATCAGACATTTTGGAAAAATTAAAAGAAAGAGTAAAAGAGCTTATAGCCAAATAAGTTAATTCAAACAAAACCCCAAATGATTTTCTCATTTGGGGTTTTGCATATTTAAAAGCGATTAATCATCAGTAAAGAAGAGGTAAGGGACGGCATCAGCTTTTAAACCGTGCGCCTTACAGTAATCTTTCAGTTGTTTTACTGTATAACTAAGCTTGAGATCTACTTTCAGCAATGGTTCAAAGGTCAACACGTCAGTATCCTTACATTTCCACATAATCGGATTATCGTTCCCTGGAATGGTAACTCTTGCAGGAACAAGAGTTCCATCTTTCATAATGACGCCAACGACTGTATAAATATCTATAATATCACCAGTCAAGGCTAACGCATTATAGAAATAGAAAGATTTATTGGACTGTAACACTACACCTAATGAGGTTTTAACCAAATAACCGACCTCAAAACCACCTGCTTCTTTTGGAAACAAAATGCGTCTGTATGTAATCACATCATGACCGAAGTCAGGGACATCGGTTTCCATGCCACGGTGATTATAAATCTTTCTTGTATCAGAAATTTGATACAAGACAGTATTAATTAACACCTTATCATCCGGAACTGGCCGATTTTTGATGTCTTGTTCTAATTGTTCGACACCATCAGCAATTTCCTTTAACTTTTTTTCTTTTGTGTTTCCACAAGACAGACACACAACGGCAGCGGCCATGACCAGACCTACCATAAACAATTTTGTTTTCATAATGCTTTTTTTATTTACTTGGTTCAACTAAGGGAAGTCTGAAAGGATTATATTTAACCCCCATATCTTCCAATTTTAATTTTTGTTGTTCTAATCCGACTATATAATAGATAGAATTAGTACCATTGGCAACACATTCATAACCGGCAGATTTTCCATCCGAGGTAATAATTGCAGGGAGCCAATAGTTATCTTTCGTCGGAACGGCAGAAAAAATACCATTTTGTTTCTTTAATTTATCATTATCAAAGAAATATACGGCTAAACTACCATCCACCGAAAAGAGAAGACCCTCTTGATAACGAATGGCAACACATTCATACATATCGCCAAAATCATCTGGAGGGGTGAGTGTTCTAAAGTAATCGATTGGATGACATTGAGACAAATCCAGAGAATTATCTGTATCTGTCATATAAATCAACCTAACGGCCTTTTCCAAATCAGAATTTACTTTATCAATCACATATTGCTTGGTTGAAGAGGAATTACATCCTGCCAAGCAAACGATTACTACCAAGAAATATATCACTTTTTTCATAATCATATCATAATTAAAAATAAAATAAATTTAATTTAGAAGCAGGACATTATATTTATATCCTTGTTTTTTTGCATATTCCCAATACCAACCTTCAATACGTTGAGTTTTCCTATGAGCAAAATCTCTTTTATTATAGAGTGAAGTATAAACCCAATAAGAAGTTTCATTCTCCAACATCACAATAGCGGGCTGCCAAGGAGCCCCAGGAATATCAGAAGGCATAGCCGTTATGGTAAATTCTCTGTTCTGAGGAAGCATTTCCATACCGGCGGCATCAAAATAGCTCTTATGACCATCTACTTCAATACTGACACCATTTTCATAGATATCAGCGGTACACGTTCTGGCCCCGAACTCATCAGAGGTAACATCCGTAAAACAGATAGTCTTTTCGGAGTAAAGCTTTTTACCGAACGAAGCATCATCTTTTGGTAAGACAAACTTAGTTCGATCTAAAGATTTACCTTCCGCCACTTCTTTAATTGAGCGATAGTTCTCAAACTGAACTTGGCTCAAAGTTTGTTTATCCTGTCCGCCATTACACGATAGCAAACAGCAGACTGCGGCCATGACCAGACCAGTCAACAAGAACTTTTTAAACATATAATAGAAAAAATAAGACATTTTCAAAAAGATGGTTAACACCTTTTTTACAAAATGTCTAGACAAAAAAGAAAGAAAATCACATTTTTATCGCAAACCTTCAATTTTATCACGACGGATAAGATAGCCAAAGCGCAACGTATTAAGAATAAGAGAAGACAATCCTCCGCAAGCCAATCCGATAGGTAAACCTTTCAATCCTAGCCCCAATGTAAAGGCAAAGAAGTAGCAAGCCCAAACACGCACACCCAAAAACGAAATAACTTGATTAATGGTTGGAATTTTAACGTCTCCGCGACCATTCAATGCTCCATTTATATTTAAGGGCAGGGCATCAATAAACAAATCCGCCAGCACATAGAAGAGCAAACCATTGATAACACTAATGACGCTTTCATCATTAGTAAAAATACCAAAGACCTGATTCGGAAAAGTATGTAAAATGGCAATAAGAGTAAGAATAGTCGTTAGAGAGATGACATATCCGGCATTGGTCGCGATTAAAATTCCTTGACGGTCTTTTCGCCCAAACGCATTAGCCACAACAATAGACGTTGCTTGAGAGATAGAAAAACAAATCATAAATAACAAAGTACTGACATTAATCATGATTACAAAAGTAGCCATGGTATGTTGTCCCATCCAACCGGCAAAAGTACTCACCAAAGAGAAAGAACCATTTGTAGCAATGGTCATAATGGCAATACCATAACCGATTTTACGAGTCCTGACACTATCATTCCACCAAGTACCATAACTTCTATCCAAACCAAAACGCTTATTAAGTTTTGGATTTTTACGCATTCTATGAATATAAAACAGGATATATGCCGCCAAAAAGATACGTACAATCAAAGTTGATGTTGCCGAACCGATAGCTCCTAATTCGGGAATACCAAATTTTCCATACACCAAAATCGGATTGATAATGATATTCAAGACATTCGCGGCAATAATACCATACATACCGACATAAGGTCTGCGAATAGACTGTAAAAAGAAATTGGCATTAACATACATTAAAATAAAGGGAATGGAAAACACAAACACGCGTAACACTTCGCCACCATGTTTGACCATATCATCATCTTGTCCGAGAAGGCGAAGAATGGTTTCACCTTGAATACCAAGCAAAGTAAAAATAGTAGCTAAAAGAAACGAATATTTGCGTCCTTCGTGATATATTTTACCGGTTGATTGGAATTTATGAGCCCCGAATTTTTGTGAAGACTTAATCAGTACACCTTGCAGTAAGCCGATAGGAATAGTAAAGAGCACGACAAAAACCGAATTTGCCAAACCTATATAGGCCAATTGGTCGGTATTATAATTACCGACGATCATTGTATCAACAATACCCATCAAGCCCATAGCCACAAATGCCGTAGTAATTGGCAAAGCTAATTTGGCAATATCTTTAATATAAGATTTTAGTTGCTTCAAATATTCTGACATTTTCCCTCACTTTTGGTTCTTGGTGTAAATCAATAAATATTAATTTTCAAGAGCTTTATTCTAGGGTGTTGAAGTATTTTCCAAACATTTAGAAGAGCGTGAAAGAAAATGAGGACTTGTCCCGCAATTCTGAGAAATACGCCGACCAATTGCGGAATATTTTTTCTCCAATTCATTCCAAAAATTATCACAAGCACAGTTTGTGTCCGATTTACCGGGATAGAGTTGATAAAATCGGCGAACTGATTCTTGGGTAATATTAGGCATTACCACATTGGCACCGGATTGTAAGGCTTTGATTTGTCCGTTAGAAGCAAGAGTTTCCATAGCTGTTGTTGCCGGAATATTGATATCGGGTAAGAGCAAACGAGTAAGAGCCATAACTTTCAGCGCAAGGAGGAAAGAACCTCCTTTAGCTTCTTTGAGCGGGGTATCGGGATGAGGAATAAAAGGTCCGATACCTATCATATCAGCATCAATTTGCTTAAAAAATAAAATATCATCAGCCAAAGAAGATAGGGTCTGTTCAGGCAAACCAACCAAACACCCTGAACCGACTTCCATTCCAACAGACTTAATATCATCCAGACAAGACTTACGAATATTCCAATTCATTCCGGGGTCAAGTTCTTGGTAGAGTTTTTTATCAGTTGTTTCGATTCTAAGTAAAAAGCGGTCAGCACCGGCTTGACGATAGGCTAAGTATTCTTCTTTTGACTTTTCACCGATACTCAAGGTTAAGGCTAGTCCAAGAGATTTAATACTTTTAATAATTTCAATCATAACAGCTTGAGAGAAAAACAAATCTTCCCCGGATTGCAAGACAAGCGTTTGAAATCCTAAACTTTTACCAAATTCTGCGGTTTCTAAAATCTCTTGCACGGATAAACGATATCTTTTGATGTTTGAGTTATCTCGCCGCAAACCGCAATAACAACAATTGTTTTTGCAAATATTTGAAAATTCGATTAAACCGCGCAAATGGATTTCATCACCTACAAATTTCTGCCTAACTCTGTCCGCCGCAGCAAATAAATCTTCACAATAAGTTTCATCTTCCAGTAAGGCAATAAGTTCTTCTTTGTTAAGATTATGTAATTCTTCAGCTTTATCAATTAAATACTTCATATTTTTCTCCATTGGTTAATATATAAAATTACATGAAAAACACAAGCGCAAAAAAATTGTAATTATCTGTGCATAATCACTTGACGATAAGGGATAGATTATCATACCATCTCAGTGGCTTCCACATTTGAAAACGCCCTTAAAATAGCTAAACGCTATTTGTGCGAACAAAACAAAAAACAGGATAAAGCAGAAAAGTCTGTTGATTCTAAGGAATAAGAGAACATAATAAGTATAATAAAAGAATAATCACTTGACTATTTTACTATATAGTATTTATATTATGTATGAAGATTGATATATAAGAAAGGATACAATATGATTATCTCATTGCTCGTTTTGTTTAGCCTTGTGCTGGCTTTTCCTGCTTATGCAAACCCAGCATGTGCTGTTTGTACGGTTGCTGTTGGCGCATCCTTGGAAATTGCCAGACAGTTAGGCGTCGATGACAGTGTTGTCGGTGTTTGGGCGGGCGCTATGCTTGTAATGATTGGTTTTTGGACCATCAAATGGTTTGATTCTAAAGGCTGGGTATTTAAGGGACGTGATTGGTTGATACAAATTATCAGCGTTGCTATGATTGGTTTTGTTTATATCAGTGAAATTCCTTATAATGCTCAAGTGATAGGTATTTTTTATATTGATCCGTTTTTGTTCAGCACCATTATCGGCGCATTGGTAATGCTTTGGTCATCAGATTTTTATCAATGGATGAAAGCGAAAAATGGCGGACACGCTCATTTTCCGTTTGAGAAAGTGGCTGTTCCGGTTATAGCATTAGTCCTTGTCAGCACCTATTTTTATTATTTTCCGCTTTGTCAAAAAGCAGGTGAAGTAGGGGCTGACTTATACACTTTTTAAGCGATAAAAAGCAAAAGAGCCGATTTTATATCGGCTCTTTTTTTGTAACAAGAAAACTACCGGCTAGGCCGGTAGTTCCGGAGAGCTTATAGCTTTACAGATAAAAAACTCCTTTGCTAAAGTAAGTTAGACGGTTTGGCACAAGTCTAACAAAAGCAAAGGAGTTTTTTTAT
>CASFNK010000059.1 GCA_949295995.1 uncultured Pseudomonadota bacterium | reverse complement strand
CAGATTTTCACATATTATCCGACGAGTATTGTAATTCATGAAATTTTTGCCTTTTTTACGGCATAGCCATTCATCCGAATTTAAAAGCAATATTACTCCATCACTTTTGGCCGCAGAGGCCTTTATCATTTCTATATGTCCCTCGTGTATCGGATCAAAACCTCCGCTTACTATATAATACCTTGCCATTATTTCCCTTACATTTTCTCTGAATATGGAAAATTATATGTTCGAAAAGGTTCTTTGTATAACTTTAATGCGGTGTGTATCACTTTCTCAGCTCTTCGATACATTGCTACATTCCATATTATTAAAACAAAAACCACTTTCCTTTTCAGAAAAAGTGGTGGAGTTCTTAAACCGCTATGTAAAGAAAATACTAATTAATAGAAGTCTTCTTACCCTTATAAGTACTAAGAGTTACCCTAAATGCTTGGTAATTTTCTGCCTTCTATTCCTAATTTGCTTTACAAGAGCCGTTCAAAGCTCCAAATTTTTTATAAAAGCCGTGCTTTTACATACTCAAAATAATAATGTAACCTATTTTTGATTGCAAGTATATTTTTTCCTTTGTCTATAAATTTCAAAATTGCGCCCCTAATTCTCTTAAGTTGCCTTTTATCTTATTTTTCTAATTTTATTTGGTATGAGGCTTTTCCATATTTTATTAGCGCATATTGCGGATTTTCTCTTCTATCTAAACTCAGCGAAAAGTTTTTTATATTATCATCTATCTCATCATAAAAATAGAATCGGTAACCATCGCATATATATTTCTTTGAAGTAGTAAATTGATCTGCAGAACAAAATGCCGTAAGACTCCCTATCAACAAGTCATAATTTCCAGAAAGAGGAACCGCTTCCATACTTAAAACATAAAAAACGTATTGATCATCTTTTCTGCTTATTACAACATCATGATAAGGAAATTTATAACTTCTGGTAAATCTCCATAATTTATAGACCGGGAGATTATTCCAAAAACTACTGCTTCTATTGTAGGTATAACCTTGCGGATCTGATTGAAGTCTGATGTAGGCTATCAAATCCTGATAAGTATCAATACGATACCTTTTATCTTGAAGATTGACCATACAATCATTCCGATTACTACATGCCTTTATATTGCTAAATTGCGAAAACGACATATTTGTATCGTGATACAATTTATTGATTGTGTTATTTATGTAATTCTTTGATAAATTATTATTCCAATCTCCCATATAGGCATCAAATTTCATATAATTTAAATTCACACAATCTATTACTTTGCCTATATCCGTACTGATTTTACAATCAATCGGAGCTCCGTAACGGCGTACCGATACTCCTAAATATTTTTCTCCAAAGTGAAAAATACTATAACCTATTATTAAAAGCAAAATTATAAAACTTAGTTTTTTCATGTGCCTACTTCAACTGCGAACGATAAAGTGAACGATAGATGCTGTCTTCTTTGGACATTAATTCGTCATGACTGCCAGTCTCTACTATTTCTCCGTAATTTACAACAACTATTTTATCGGCATTCCTGACAGTTGATAACCTATGTGCAATGATAAATACTGTTCTGTCTGCCATTAAATTATCTATTGCTTGTTGGACTATTGCTTCCGATTTATTGTCCAGAGCAGAGGTTGCTTCATCCAAAATTACTATCGGCGCATTTTTCAAAAATGCACGGGCTATAGCTATTCTCTGTTTCTGACCTCCCGAGAGTAATACACCTCGTTCTCCGATTTCCGTATCCAATCCTTTATCTAGTGAGGCAATAAACTCATCCAAACAAGCCGCTTTGACCGCCTTATCTACTTCTTCTTGAGTGGCCTTTTCGTTGCCCAACAAAATATTTTCACGGATTGTGCCGGCAAATAAGAAATTATCCTGAAAGACTATCGCTATCTTATCTCTCAAACTATCTAACTGCATGTCTTTTATGTTGACACCATCTATTAAAATACTTCCTGATTTGACATCATAAAATCTCGGCAATAAATTTACCATGGTGGTCTTTCCTCCACCTGAATTACCGACAAATGCAATTGTTTGCCCAACATCCACCTTCAAATTGATGTGTTTTAGGACAGGTTTTCCCTTAACATATTCAAAACACACATCTTTATATTCTATGTTATGTTCTACTTTTTCTAACGGTTGCGCTCCGGCTTTATCATGTATTTGAGGAACTCCCTCCAACAAGCCAAAGACACGTTCCATTGCCATTAATGACATTTGCACACTGTTAAAATTATTACCAATACTCTTTATTGGGTTATAAAGCATAATCAGCGCGGCAATAAATGATACAAAATTGCCCGGCGTAATGGTATGCGTTACTATCAAATAACTTCCCAACCAAATAATAATTGCTATACCCAAGGAAACCACAAAGTGCATTAACGGAGACATCATTCCCGTACGCTGTATCATTTTGATGCCCAATTTGAAGACATTATTCAAGGTCGTACGAAAACGTTGTAATTGATATTGGTATAAATTATACGAAGTTACAATGCGATTGCCGTTGAAGGTTTCATTATAGTGCGTCATTACCGCCGAACCTGAGAATATGGTTTTATCCATCAACCCTTTAATGCGGCGACGAACCGTCGTTAACGGATACAATGCTCCCAACAAGACGATAATTGCCACTATCGCTAATTGCCATGAATTATAAATTAAAACGCCTATCAATGATAAAGATGAAAATACTCGCGTGGTAAATAATTTTAAATTATTCAATAATCCCGCACAAGCCATATCTACGTCATAATTGAAGCGAAACAAGATGTCTCCTGATGTCGAGCTATCAAAAAATCCGGCATCATAGTGCATTAATTTTTCAAAAAGAGTTATCTTTAGCCCTTGTGATATTTTTTGCCCCACCCAAGTATTCAGGTATGTTGCCGTATAATTCAAAAAACTTTGTACACAACTAAACAATATTATCAATAACGGAATATAAGACGTTGATGCCGTGTTCTTTTCCATCATCACTACATCCATGTAGGGTTGCAAGGCCCAAGCTATAACGGCGTCCATCGCTCCAATAGGTATCGTAATTAAAACACCTAACAGACCTCTTATCCAGTAGGGTTTGACATACGGCATAATTTTGCAATAATTGCTAACCGTATATGTCCCTTTTATTTTTTTGATAAACTTGGCTACCAAATTTCTAAACATTTTTATCCTTAACTCTGTTTTATTATTCTCTCAAACATAAAACATTATTTGCCTTTTTGGCAAGTATAAATCTCAAGATATCAATTATTAATTGCTTTTCTTTAGTCCTAAATTAATTTTGTACTTTATCTTGCTGTTTTTTTTAATTATAGTGCTTACGTCAAAGAAAGTAAAAACTTTGAATTTTTATATTTCTTTGGTGAAGGTTATAACTTTTCACTTAGAGGATAAAAATGAAAATACTTGTCGGAATGAGCGGCGGCGTTGATTCTTCCGTGGCTGCTGCTCTATTAAAAGCTCAAGGGCATGAGGTTATCGGTGCAACCATGTCTATTTGGGATAAAAATCAATATTTTACCAATATGACCGGAAAAGAGGGATGTTTTTCCCCTCATGAAGAAAAAGATATTGAAGCAGCTAAAAATGTATGCAAAGACTTAAACATTCCTTACTATGTTGTTGATTGTACAGAACAATATAAAAAAAACGTCTTATCCAATTTTAAGTCGGAATATTTGTCCGGCAGAACCCCTAACCCTTGCGTTTTATGCAATTCAACCATAAAATTTAATGCTTTGCCAATGGCGGCAAAAGCCCAAGGCATTGAGTTTGATAAATTTGCTACCGGACATTACGCCAAAGTTGACTTTAACGCACAAAATAATCGCTACCAGCTCTTATGCGGCAGAGACAAACAAAAAGATCAGGCTTATTTTTTATATCGCCTCTCGCAGGCTCAACTTTCTCAAATTTTGTTACCGCTTGGCGACTACACCAAGGCTGAAATCAGAGAACAAGCTAAAGCTATCGGCTTAGAAGTTTGCGATAAACCTGACAGCCAAGATTTTTACACCGGCGATATTAACGATATTATCCAAGCTCAACCCAAAATCGGAAATTTTGTTAACCGCAACGGAAAAATATTGGGAAAACACAACGGATTTTGGAAATTCACTCTCGGGCAACGTCGAGGACTTGGCGTTTCGGCTGAAAAGCCCTTATACGTTATTGACCTTATACCTGAAAAAAATGAAGTAGTGCTCGGTTTTGCCGATGAAACTTTACAAAAAGGTGTTATTGCATCCTCTATCAACTGGGTTTCGATTGAACCTTTAAGCAAGTCAATTACCTGCACGGCTAAAGTCCGCTCATCACAAAAACCGGTTCAAGTTCTGGTTACGCCTGTGGGTGATACCTTGAAAGTTGAATTTGAGAATTTACAAAAAGCCCTAACACCCGGACAATCCGTTGTTTTATACAATGAAGATATGGTCTTAGGCGGTGGATTTATTCAATCGGTCTTTTAAGCAAAAGCCCGCAAAACTGCGGGCTTTCTTTTTATCTGTTAAACTTCCCAACTTCTGGAAAATTCTTCATCCTTAAAGAGTGAGGCTAGGCCAGTGATTTGTTTTAGTCTTAAAACCTCATCTGCCGACATACCGATATTTTTGCATATCCACGCATCACTTTTACCCATTTCCAAAAGCTCCGCAACTATATTACTCATCAAATCAACATTGTGCGATCCTCTGGCGCGGTTATGCCGAATGGTCGAGGCCATTCTATCTCCTAACGGCTTATCTATTACAACTACCGGCATTAAACCTTTTTCTCTTTCATAAATTCGTTTACTGGTCAGCATCGTGGTATAACGGTGAAATCCATCTACCACTATGTATTGGTCTTTTTCTTTATCATGATAACAAACTATGGGTTGCGTATAGCCATCTTCCCAGATTGACAGCTCCAAGAGTTTCATTTCCGGTGGGGCTACCCTATTGGGGTTATAGTCATTGGCTTTTATCTTCTCTACCGGTATTGCCTGAACATTGTAAACCGGACTTTTAAATTCACTCATCTGCTTTTCCTCATAAATTTCTATATTTTTCAAGTAATTCTCTTTCTCTCTCGGCTTGCTTTTTGGTTTGCGTAAAGCCCATATATTTGCATAAATGGTCATTTTTTAAGATACATATTGCCATACGTTTCCAGGACGGAATATCTATTGTCGATTTAATGTCATCCGTATTATCCGGAGTGCCTAAAAAGCGGATTTTATCTTTATCCTTACTGTAACTGCTCCGCCCGTTATGGCGAATCGGATAATTACATTCCTCCAACTCTTTTAAAGCTGCCTCATTTACAACACCTCCCGTCTTCCACCAAAACTTTATAGATGTCTTAAACTTTGCAATATAGCTTTCACGCATACTTTCCGGCAAAGTGGCTAGTAAAAACTTTACATAAGACCTCCAGGTATGTCCTGCCGGTAATGTAAATTTTCTGGCGCCTAATGCTTTGGTATTACCATATATGGCTCCAAAGTTGGCTCCTTGAACTCGCCCTACAATTCGAATCCAAGTATCCGGCTCCAATACTCGATATAAATTCAAGCTATCTTTCGCACTTTCGTGATACGGACTGGCTACCCTCATTTGATTGATTGAAAGACCCGCTTTATAAAACAAGTCATAGATATGATTATAGTCAAAACCAAATTTTCCGTTGGCAACCCATACATCTTTCGTGGTCCAATCATACAGCGGATACGCATGATACAAACGTTCTCCCATTTGCGTGGTCCACTTGCCATCGCCTAAACTTATTTTTTTATCATTGGCATAAGCCCTATAACGGTTTAAGGATTCATCTGCTCTTATTCCCAAAAGACAAGCTGTCGTGCCTTCATGTACTCTTGCATACCAATGGCTGAATTCGGCGTAAAAATCTTCTTGCGCCATTTTATATTTATAAAAATCAAAATTATGATTGTCTAAATTGATTATATAATCTTGCTTAGGCATCGGACGAACCCATGCACTCGTCTTATCCGGATCCCACGGATACCAGTACATTTGATAGTTGCTCACTGCACAGCGTGAGGCTTGCGGAATACATACCCAATACGGCTCTATATCTTGAATATTATTTTCAAACATTCGGGTTACAAAATCTGTTGTCGTTTGGTACTGCGCTTCAAAATCCTGATGAAAAACACCAATTTTCTTATCTATATTATGGCGACGCTTATAATCTAATACCAAATTCAGCAATAAACCACTATCTTTTCCGCCAGAAAATGCTACATATATATTATCAAAATTTTCAAATATGTATTTTAATCTTGCTTGCAGAGCTTCATAAACATTGATATCCAAATATTTTTTCAAAGTTTTAACGCCTCCTCTTTTGATATCATGTGCCATAAATTGGACAGGACATTCTTTTTCTTTTCCAAATTATCACTGATTAATTGTTCCAAATTGGTTTTAACCCAAAAATCATAAATGTTTACTTTGCGTCCTATTCCTTTAGAGTTTACACTATCCAAACCTTCTATCTTACTTTTATAGTCAAAAGTCTGTGAAAAATAAATAATATTATTGCAGATTTGCATATCTAATCCAAATTTGTCCACACCATACGTGCAAAACATTATATCCGCACTCCTTTCAAAGGCTTTTATCGCCTTTTTCTTATTCGTCTTTCCCGTTAATTCTACACAATTTATCCCTTCAAAATAGCGACTCTCTCGTAAAAATGTTATTTCATCCAAAAATTTTAAATATATTATGGCCTTTTCTCCTCTGGCTATAATTTCTTGCACTAATTCATGCAAAGCTGTTAACTTATTTTGTGATAATGTATATATTCTTTGAAAATTTTGTACCACATCCATAAAAACTATTTGATCTCGGTGTTGCAAAAAACGCGTTTTTTCATCAATATAGCTTTTTTCTTCTTGCGGCGTTAAATCAAAATATCTGTTTTTATAATTTATTTCCAGCTTTTCTCCGAAATCGTATCCTAAAACATACGGCTTCATATAATTAAATACCTTTGTTTCATCCTCCGGACGCGACCATCTTCTCATTACCAAATAATTGCTATACTTAAACGGCATAAATATATGTCCGAATTGCTGTTCATTCATCCTCAATATTTTCGGATTCAAAAACTCTATTTGTGAATATAAATCTATCAATCCTTGGCTCAATGGAATACTACTCAATATCAATCGATACGCAAATTTTGAACTTAATGACAATAATCTTTGGGTTCGTCCTGATTCCGTATTCTTTATGGTAATACTCTCATCAACAACACAAAATATTTTAAAATTATGTATCAAATTATATAATTCCAAATATTTGTTATCAGACGAAGAGACACTTTCTATTGAATAAAAATATATGCGATGTCGAAATGTCCTATTATTCTTTTTTATCTCGTTCATATATAGCTTGGTTGCCAAAAACGTCGCCGGTGCTATCCATATTACAAAGTCAATTTCTTTTAATTTTTGTTCTACCAACGATAACGCCATTTCCATCTTCTTGCCAATCTTATTGATAAATAATATTCCCGACTTTAATTCCGATAAAGTTTGGTGCGCTTTTTGCAATGTTGTATCTGTTTTCATTGTTTGCCTGCTTTCAGTGTATGTAATTACAATCATTGAAATCTCAACCAAACCTTTTATTATCTCCCGCTAGTTTTTGGCACGATATTTGCATATACTGTTTTAAGTTTACTATAAAGTTGTTGAGGTTTGATTAACATGAGAACTTTTTTATTTAATAAATCTGTCTTTTGGGGAATGTTTTGCTCTTTACTGTTCAGCGCAAATACAGTATGGGCAAGCTCCAGAATTAAAGATATTGCAGATTTTGAAGGTGTTCGCGAAAACCAATTGGTCGGATACGGTATCGTCGTCGGCTTAAATGGGACTGGCGACAATATCAAATCAATCAACTTTGCCAAAGAAAGTTTAATCAGTATGCTCGACCAGCTCGGTATTAATGCCCGTGATGGTCAACTCAAATCTAAAAATATTGCCGCCGTTATGGTTACGGCCAGTTTGCCGCCTTTTGCCAGACAAGGTAGCCGTATTGACGTTACAGTCAGTGCAATGGGTGATGCCAAAGATTTACAAGGCGGAACTTTAATTGCCACTCCTTTGAGCGCCGCTAACGGTGAAATATACGCTTTAGCTCAAGGGCAAATCGCAACCGGAAGCGTCTCGGCCAGAAGTAGTGGTAACTCCATAACTAAAGGTGTTCCGACTTCCGGAAGAATCGCTAATGGTGCCATTATCGAAAACGAAGTGGATTTTTCTTTAGAAAGCCTCAAAAATATTCGTATTGCCTTACGTAATCCCGACTTTACCACCGCCAGACGCGTATCTGACGCTATTAACGCCATGCTTGGGCAACCAGCGGCAAAAGCTACCGACCCAACTACCGTTGAACTGGAAATTCCTGCCGAGTATCAAGATAAAGTCGTCGATTTAATGACTAAAATCGAACAACTTCAAGTGCAACCTGACCAGTTGGCTAAAGTGGTTATTGATGAGAGCTCAGGCATTATCGTTATCGGTAAAGATGTTAAAATTAACAAATTGGCAATTGCTCAAGGGAATTTAACCATTAAAATTTCTGAAATTCCTTTGGTCTCTCAGCCTTTGCCTTTTTCTGACGGGGTTACCGTTACTCAAGATTTGACAGCTATTGATGTTAACGAAAGCGTCAACAGTAAGCTCAGCGTTTTAGATTCAGGTGTTAATCTGCAAGAGCTTGTTGACGGACTTAACGCTTTGGGCGTAACGCCCAGAGATTTAATCAGCATTTTGCAAGCCGTTAAGGCCAGCGGTGCTTTACAAGCAGATATCGAGGTTATGTAATATGAGTACTTGGGCCGCAAATATAAATAGTTTTGATACTCAGGCTTTGGTTTTGAATACCAAGCCAAATACTTCGCTGAGCGGAATGAAAACTCTCTCTAAAGAAGAAGCCCAAGAAGCCGCTCAAGACTTTGAAGCATTCTTTATGACCAAGATGATGGAAAGTATGTTTGAGGGAATTTCAACCGAAGGAATGTTCGGCGGCGGTCATGCTGAAAAAATTTATCGCTCATTGCTCTTAAACGAATATGGCAAGGCAATGGCTAAAACCGGCTCTATCGGTGTCTCCGACGATATTATGTCGGCTATTTTGAAAATGCAAGAAGCGGCATCTTCTCAAAGCAACGATAAAATTGAAGTGAAATTGTGAGGTGAAACATGACTGAAACGATTTCTCAAATTGAGATGAAGAAAAAAATTGATGACTATATCGATGTTATCACTCAATTTATGGCTTTGATTCAACAAGAAAATGAGGCTTTGAAGAGCTATAATGTCATTAAAGTCAGCGATTTGTATCCTCAAAAAGCAAAAATTGTTATTGCTTACCGCAATATGGTCGCTTTCTTCATCAAAAATCAACATCTCCTCAATGCTATGCCCGAAGAGGATAAAAGTAATCTTAAAAAGATTTCTACCGACTTAGATACCTTATTACAAGAAAACAATTTATTATTAAAAACCAGAATGGAAACCAGTGAAACTGTGATTGGAAGCATTGTCAATGCCGCCAAAGCCTGCACTAAGAAAAGTGCCACCTCCTATGGCGCGCATGGAGAATTTGCAAAAGTGGATAACCATCACAGTTCTATGGCCATTAACAGTACTTTCTAGGAGTTAAGACCATGGTTATGTTAGCAGGATTACAAACTTCTCTCAGCGGTATGAAAGCCGCTCAGAACCAATTAAATATCGTCAGCAGCAATATTGCCAATGTCGATACCGCCGGCTATACTAGAAAAACCGCCGCACAAAATAATGTGGTCTTGGGAGGCTCAAGTGTCGGTGTTCAGCTTGGTGATATTACGCGTACCGTCAATGAAGGATTGCTTAAAAGCTATCTTTCTTCTAACAGTACCACAAATAATTTTAGCGCCAAAAGCGAATATTTGGAAAAAGCTGAAACGCTATTGGGAACCCCTCAGGGAAATAACTCTATTGCCGCTAATGTCGGCGACCTGCAATCGGCTATTGAAACTTTTGCGTCTGATGTAACTTCTGCTTCGGGACGATACACCCTTTTGACTAATGCCAGCACTCTTGCAAAGCGTTTGAATTCGCTTACTACCGAAATTCAAAAGTTGCGCGGTGATGCTGATTTAAATGTTACAGAAGCGTGTGAACAAATTAATGATTATTTGGACAAGCTACAAGCTCTTAACGACCAAATCGTCAAATATAAAGTCTTAAATTATGATGGTGTTGCCGATTTGGAAGATCAGCGAGACCAAGCCTTGCGTGAACTCAGTGGTTTGATTGATATTTCTTATTTTAAACGTGAAAATGGTGAAATTGTTATTCAAACCAACGGCGGTATTACTTTATTAGATCGCTATCCACACTATGTATCTCATAGTGCCGTGGCTCAGGCCAGCCCGACCAGTTCTTACGCCGGCGGCGGAATTAACGGTATTATGGTTGACGGACAAGATATTACAAATACTATTCGAGACGGAGAGCTCAAAGGTTTAATTGATATCCGAGATAATTTATTACCGTCCCTACAATCTCAACTCAATGAATTGGCCGGGGTTTTGAAAGACAATATTAACCAAATGCATAACCGCGGTACCGCCTACCCGAATGCCCCGTCAGAACTCACGGGTACCAGAACTTTTATTGATCCTGATAATCAAAATATTCAAATCTCTAACGGAGATGTGCATTTTACCATCTTTGATTCAAACGGCAATCAAGTTGCAACTACAACTTTACTCGGCGGCTTAGGTTTTCCTGATGCGGGAGGTAGTGTATCTGATATGGTCGGATTGTTAAACGACTGGTTGACTGCTGCCGATGGAGCAAACCTGCCTCAAGCATACGCGCAAATTAATGATGACGGAAAACTTGTGATTAATACGGGCGACAGTAATTACTCTTTCGCCGTTCAAGATTTGGCATCTTCTACTCCAGGAAGCGAACAACAAGATGTTACAATTCAATATGATGTCAACGGTGATAATATTGCCGACCGGACAATGCAAGGCTTTTCTTATTTCTTCGGACTCAATGATTTCTTCACCAGTACAACAAATGAAAATGTTTATGATTCAAATGTGTTGGGATTGACCGCTAATCTCGGCGTAACGAACCCCATCACTCTCAATTTTGCTACAGGTAATAACACCAATCTTGGTTCTATTACTATTTCGTCCAGTGATAACTTGCAAACAATCGTGAACAAAATCAATTCCGACGACAATTTAAACGGACAAATTAAAGCCTCGCTTATTCCTAACGGAAACGGTTATGTTTTACAAATTAACAATACTTCCGGCGAACAATTAGAAATCAGCGAACAAGCCGTTAACGGACAAACTTCAGGATTCTTAGAGAGAATCGGTATGCATCCTTCAAATGCTGATGCTGCCGGCTCAATTGCCGTTCGGGAAGATTTGATGGAAAATCCTGCTGCTATCGCCTCAGGCTCTCCTGAATTTAACACAAATTCCGGTGAGTTCCAGTTGAACCCTGCCGCTAATAATATTGCTAATGATATGGCTGCGGTCTTTAGCGAATCTTTAACTTTTGCTCAAGCCGGAAATATTGCTCAAACCAGTACTACTCTTGCAAACTATGCTTCTACTTTCGTAGGTTCGGTCGCTACCGAAACAAGTAGTGCTCAAGCAAACTTGAGCTATCAGCAAGAATTGACTGATTCTATTTCCATGAAGGAAGCAACACTCAGCGGTGTGGATCAAGACCAAGAGCTGGCTCAACTCATTATCTTTCAGCAAAGCTATGCCGCTTGTGCGCAAACTTTTACCGCGTCTAAAGAAATGTTAGACATTTTGCTTAGTATGCTTTAATAGGGAGGACTAAAAAATGAGAGTACCTACTTATGCAACTTATATGAGAATGACCAATGATACTATTGCTAATAAAAAAATGGTCGATCTTTATAGCTATCAATCTATTACAGGGTTAAAAGCTCAAAATTATTCCGGTTATGGGATGAGTGCCTCCACTATTGTATCGCTGGAAGCTATGCTGGGCGTTACTAATAATTTTATGGAAAATAACAAAATTACCGAAGTCGAAATTAAAACCATGAATACTTCTATGGAATCTATTCAAGATGCTATTAATGACTTCAAAAGCGCTTTAACCAGCTTTAGCGGTCTCGTTACCGGCAGCACTTCCACAACAACAACTGATGAAACCGGTGGTGAACTTACTTTTACCAGTAATGATCCCGCTGATTATTTGGGAAAAACAATTATTATTGGCGGGGTAACCTATACTTTTGCGAATGATGCCACCGGAAATAATATTGACATTAACGGCGCAACCTCTGCTCAAGATGTGATGGATGCTTTGGAAAATAAACTTCCCGCTAATGCCAATTATAACTTTAACGGAACGACATTTACCTACCCGTTGGGAACTGTGGCTAATGATTCAACCATTATTTCGGCTAACGGCGTTACTACCGGAACCCCTATTACCACAACTTCCGGCGGACAAAACCTCACCCCTGATTACACCGGCGGCGAAATTACCTTTACAAATAATACCGTGGCCGATTATTTGGGTACCACTATTACCGTTAATGGTGTTCAATACACCTTTGCCGATAATTCAACAGGCAATAATATCGACATCAGCGGAGCAACAGATGCTCAAGGTGTTATGGCTGCTTTACAGGCAAAACTTCCTGCTAATGCCGATTTCTCCTTTAATGGCGCAACCTTTACTTTTCCGCCCTATACCATTAACGGCTCGTCAAGCGTATTAAATGTCAGTGGGGTGGAAACAGGCGAGCCTTACACTATGTCCGCCGACCAATATCGTGAAATGCAACAACTCCAACAACAGGCTTTCACGACTTTAAAGATGTTGGTGGACAGCCTTAATACTTTCGCAAACGGAAAATATTTGTTCGGCGGCGGTGTTTCTAGCCAACCTCCGGTCAATATCCCTTTTACATCTTTGGATGCTTTCCAAGCCTATTATGATGGTATTAATATTCAATATCCATCTAATTCCAGTGCCGACTTATCTGATTTTTCGGTGAATGCTGATGATACCGGCGCAATAACCCTACAACTTAACGGAACAAATACTAACCAAGGAACGATTACTGCCGCTAATGCCGGAGGTTTCCTAAAACCCGTCTTAACCGCTAATGACAAAACGACCGGAACCCTCACTTTTAACAGCGACAAAAATACTCTGAACGCAACACAATATGGTGCTTTTCAAACTTTAAGTGCCGGTGATACCATTGTTTTGGGTGGTGATGCTGCCGGAAATAATGCTAAGGCTTATACTGTTAAATCGGTGTCGGCTGACGGAAAAACTATTACTTTCGATGAATCAACTCCTATTGCCGAAGATGCTGTCGTTAATCCTACAAATAACCTTACTATCAGCAAATCTTTCCCTGTTGGTTCGGTTATCAATATGGAAGGATTTAATAATAACAATATTGCCAGTCAGG
Source organism: uncultured Pseudomonadota bacterium (assembly GCA_949295995.1). Lineage (GTDB taxonomy): Bacteria > Pseudomonadota > Alphaproteobacteria > RF32 > CAG-239 > Scatocola. The sequence continues at coordinate 23,767 of CASFNK010000059.1, read as the reverse complement.
TTCAAGTTACCGGTATCAGTGATGACGGAACTCAGCTCTATGTTACGGTTGATCCGTCTCGTTTTCCGACAACAACCATTCCGGCATCCAGATCTTGGAGTTTATCTAACGAATCTTATTACCAAGGCGGTAATTTAGATTCCGAAAAACGTATTTCTGAAAATCAAACTCTTAATTTTGATATTAATGCCGGAGACCCTGCATTTGAAAAACTCTTCCGCGCTTTGGGTACAATCGCACAAGGCAATTTGGTTGATACCAGAAATCCGGCTGATGAGTTTGTCGGAACGATTGATTCTCAAAATCCGCTTGACCGCGTTAATGAAGCTCTTGATTTAATCAGCGAGGCTTTGTTTAATGCCGGAGAGAATGCAACCGTGCAAAATGCTGATATTTACTCAATCTCAGCCAAAATTAATGCCAACTATGTGGTCTTAAACCAAACCATGGAAAACCAGACCAACTTGGCGGCCAATATGGAAAATAACATCAGCTCGCTTAAAGATGTTGATAAAACCGAAGCTGCAACTAAGTTGCTTTTAGCATCACAAAATTTGGAGGCCTCATACGCGGTACTCCAACAAGCCATGAGTTTGAGTTTACTCAATTATATGAACTAAAAAATACCGGAGAAAATCTCCGGTATTTTTTTATTCTTTATCTTGCCTTATGTATGGCGTTGATATTGCGGATATAGGCAATGTCATCTTCCAATTTTTCCAAAGCAATCGGCAATTTACGACGCCAGTTCGGGTATTTATCAATATCCGTTCCGGGGAGATTTTGCAATTTTTCAACATGCAATATATCCTCCAACTGCGCCAAAAATACTTTTGAATTGGTTTTGGCGGCAAAAGTATGCACTGCCTCTTCTATCCCTTCCGGATAAGCCTCTCCGTACAGATAATCTCCTTTGCGCAAGTTGTCTTCCGGCCAACAGCCGTTGATATCCAACGCATGTAATAATTTCCAACGGTCTTGTTCGCGTTTATGGTAGTCGTTTGTCTTTTCTTCCTCGGTTATCATTTGCAAATCGTATTTTAATGCAATATCGTAACCAAACCACCACATCTTTAACGGCGGCATATCATGCGTTCCGACCGATGTAAATGTTTTTAGCCTATATTCCCAAGGTGCATTAAAATCACCCCAGCCCATGTCTTTTCTTTCTTCCCATAAAACACTCAAGGCATAAACGTTTTTGGCCTCTAATTGTTCTATAAAGCCTTCCGGAACATTGCCTATACTCTCGCCTACTATCTGGCATTTATTCCGCCAACTCTCTATGGCGACAATGTTCAGCATATCTTTCAGGTTATACTGAATATAAGTTCCGATTGTTTCATCTTTATCGGGTATCATATATAATCTTGTCAACCACATCACATGGTCCATTCGCAAAGCCCCTGCTCCTTGCATATTGGCTCGCAAAATCTTTATAAACGGCTCATAGCAACGCTCTTTTAAAACGTATGGATTAAATGCTCCCAAGCACCATTTCTGCCCTGCCGTAAACATTGCGTCCGGCGGGGCTCCGGCTCCTAAATCTTTAATAAACAAATCGTGGTCCGACCAAAGCTCTGCACTGTCTTTGCCGACACCTACTGCCAAATCACGATATAAACCAATCTTTAATCCGCATTCTTTGATTTTTTCTTCTACTTGTTTAAATTGGCGAAAGGTCTCAAACTGCAAAAACTTAAAGAAACGAATTTTATCGGCATATTCTTCCGCAAATTTTCTAACCTCCGGCGTATTGGGATTTTGGAACTCATCTTCCCAACCTTTCCATCCGCCAACACGGTAGGTACTCTTTATATCATACAAAGTTTGGAACAAAGCCAAGCGGTGTAAATCTTCTCCCTGAGCCTCTACGAATTCGTGAAACTCTCTTTGTCTTTGACTCGTTAAATCTGCCATAAAGCGCCCGTATAATTTTTCCAAAACTTCTATTTTCAGCGGATAAACTTCTTCATAACGGATTAATTCACTGGCGCGGACTTCTTCTAATTTATCTTTTATCGCTTCTTTGTCTTCGGGCTTATATTCAGGAACCGCTTCAATATCAATATATAGCGGATTTAAGAATAAGCGACTGATAGAACTGTACGGGCTGGCATTCTCTGGAAACGTATGAACCAAAACATTAAGCGGATTCAAACCGATTACATTTGCTCCGCTGCGAGCACATATTTCTATAAATCGTTGCAAGTCGGTAAAATCTCCGACCCCCCAGTTATGCTCACTTTTCAGAGAATAAAGTTGAACAGCATAGCCCCAGGCTTTGCCTTCCTTTAACAATTCATTCTCATAACATTCTTTCGGAGCTACCGCTAACTTGCTTTTATAACTCTTATCGCCAACGGTAAAAGTGATATTATAATATCCTATCGGGAGTTCGCTGGTGATGGTAAGCAACATTTTAGCATAAATTGTTTTGCCTATTGAGGAGGTCTCGCCTGTCGGATGAATTTCAAAGGTAACATCTGAACTTATTCCCGTATCTGAATTTTCAACCTTTAAGGCAAAGTAACTTTGTGTTTGCTCATTGGGTACCACCGCGTCAATATGAATATTACCTTGCTCGACAACATAGATATTTTCTAAGGTCCTTTGCCAACGCCGCTTTTCAAAATCAGCTAAAGATTTTTCTACCTCACCTAAATTGCCTGCTTTATAGCCTAATTTTTCAGCAATAAATCTAATTGTTGTATCGGGAATTTCATATTCTTTTTTAACTAAGCCCGCATCGGAATAGGTGGTGGCTATGCCTAATTTATCGGCTAGTTGTTTGAGTTTTTCTTCCATTCCCGTCTCCTTTATCTTTTAATTTCAAAGACCAATACACTCCATGCCGGAACAGAGATAACCTCTCCTGCTCCTAACTTTGTGTCTTCTTTGAATTTTGATGAACTGTCTAATAATAAATTCCAATGATACTTATTTTCTATTAATGGTAATTTCCAATTTTGCGCATTGTAATTGGCATTAAAGATTACAAAAACAAAGCGGCTGCCGGTATAAACGCAATAAGAAATGGATTTACGGTTCACATCATGCCAATTTTCATTCGTGAATTCTTGCCCTAATTCATTATACCAGGTCAAGTCTTTATAACCTTTGTTTACAACCTTTCCAGTAAAGAAACGGCGACGGTTAAATATCTTCAATTTCTTGCGCAGCGCAATCACTCTTCTCACATATTTAACCAGCTCTTTATTGCCCTTGCTTATCGCATCCCAAGCTATCCAGGTCAAAACATTATCCTGACAATAGGGATTGTTATTGCCAAATTGCGTATGGGCAAATTCATCTCCGGCTAACATCATCGGCGTCCCAAAAGACATCAACAATGTTGTGGTCATGGCTTTTAGTCTTTGCAGGCGGTTTTCTTTTATGGTTGGATTATGCGTTTCGCCTTCAAAGCCAGAATTCCAACTCCAGTTGCTATCCGTGCCGTCGCGGTTGTTTTCGCCATTGCTGAAATTGTGCTTAGAATTATAACTCACCAAATCTTTAAGGCTAAATCCATCATGCGCGGTTACAAAATTGATACTGCTCCAGATATCGCGATTCATGTGGTTAAAGACATCGCTTGAACCCGCCAAACGGCTGGCAAATTCGGCTACTTGTCCTTGGTCGCCTTTCCAAAAACGGCGAACCGTATCGCGGTATTTATCGTTCCACTGTCCCCAACCCGGTGGAAAAGCTCCGACCTGATATCCGCCAAAACCTATATCCCACGGCTCAGCTATCATTTTTGTGCGACGCGTTAATGGGTCTTGTCCCGTGGCATATAAAAAGCCGCAATGCATTCTGAATTCTTTATTCTGACGACACAACGTTGGGGCTAAGTCAAAGCGAAAGCCATCAACGTGCATTTCCTCTATCCAATATCGCAGAGAATCCATAACCAGTGATAAAACATAGCCGTTTTGAACATTAAATGAAGCTCCACACCCTGTACTGTCGTAGTAATATCTTTTGTTTTCCGAATTTAGAGTATAATAAGAGGCGTTATCTATACCTCGATAGCAAAATGTCGGTCCCATTTGGTTGCCCTCGCCGGTATGATTATAAACCACATCCAAAATAACTTCTATGCCTTTTTGGTGCAATGCTTTGACCATTCTTTTGAATTCGTCAATCTCATCTGTGGCCATATAAAATTGCTCGGGCGCAAAAAATGTAAAACTCTCATAGCCCCAATAATTGTCCTTGATATAGCCTTTCTTGTGGCGATTGCCAAAAAAGGCATGAAGCGGCAAAAACTCCACTGCCGTAATACCTAGCCATTTCAGATAACTGGTTACACTTTTATCAGCAAAGCCGGCAAAAGTTCCTCTTTTGTCATCTGATATTTGCGGATGAAGTTTGGTAAAACCTCGAAGGTGAGTTTCATAGATAATGGTTTCATCCATTTGATAGCGTGGACGAATCTCATTATCATCTCCCCAATCAAAAGTATTGCCAACAACGACTGATTTTGGCACATAAGGCGCACTATCAAGCTCAGAAAAAGACAAGTCTTTCTCGGGGCTGTCAACATCGTATCCAAAAATTGCTTTGTGCCAAATCAGCTTGCCTATTAGCTTGCGACCATAGGGGTCTATCAATAATTTATTCGGGTTAAAGCGATGTCCTTCCAACGGCTTGTACGGTCCATAAACACGGTAACCATAAACTTGACCAGGGGTGAGGCCTTGCACATAAATATGCCAAATACTGTTGTCATTTTCCGTTATGGGAAAGCGGGCTATTTCCTCTGCGCCGGAGACATCAAACAAACACAGTTCTACCTTTTCGGCATGAGCCGAAAACAATGCAAAGTTTACTCCCTTGCCATCATAAGTCGATCCTAGCGGATAGGCTAATCCTGGGTGGGTTTTATAACTCGGCATTGTTTTCTCCTATTTTTCTATTAATCCCTTATCGGCTTAATAACGATGGTTGATAACGGCGGCAAGGTTAAGGAAATATAACGCGGCTTGTTATTGCATTCCCCTTCCTCCGATGTCATAAATCCTTCGTTTTTAACACCGCTTCCCCAGTAGTTTACATCATCAGAGTTAAAAATTTCCTGATAACGGCAATTTTCATAAACCCCTATACGATAATTATGACGAACAACCGGTGTGAAGTTGGAAATTACAATCATATAATCCGCCGGATTATGCGCTTTACGCATATAAGAAATAACGCTATCATCCGCATTTGAATGGTCAATCCACTCAAAACCGCGATAGTCAAAATCTTCTTCATAGAATGCCGGATTACCCTTATACATCAAGTTCAAATCGCGAACGCAATTTTGCATACCTTGATACATCGGATATTGCAGTAAGTGCCAACGCAAGCTCTCTTCGGAATTCCACTCCCAATCTTGTCCGAACTCACAACCCATAAACAATAATTTCTTTCCGGGGTGCGTAAACATAAAGCCATAATAAGCTCTCAAATTGGCAAATTTTTGCCATTCATCACCCGGCATTTTGCTTAACATTGAGCCTTTACCATGGACAACTTCATCATGCGATATCGGAAGAATAAAATTCTCGTTAAAGGCATAGAGCAAACCAAAAGTCAACATACCATGGTGATATTTACGGTGTACCGGTTCATGGCTGATGTATTTCAAGGTATCGTTCATCCAGCCCATGTTCCACTTATAACCAAAGCCCAATCCGCCCATTGAAGTCGGACGAGAAACCATCGGCCAGGCGGTTGATTCTTCGGCACAGGTTACGGCTCCTTTGCACTGACCATAGACCAATTCATTCATCTTACGCAAAAATGCAATGGCTTCGATATTTTCATTCCCTCCGTAAATATTGGGAATCCATTCGCCGCTCTTGCGCGAATAATCCAAATAAAGCATGGAAGCAACCGCATCAACGCGCAGCCCGTCAATGTGATATTCTTTCAACCAATAAAGCGCGCTGGCACACAAGAAATTGCAAACTTCGGTACGACCATAGTTATAAATTTTTGTACCCCAATCCAAGTGCTCACCTTTGCGCGGATCGGCGTGCTCATAGAGGTGTGTTCCATCAAATTCAACCAAACCATGACCGTCTTTCGGAAAGTGCGCCGGAACCCAGTCCATGATTACCGCTATACCGGCTTGGTGAAATTTATCAATCATATAACGGAAATCATCAGGAGTGCCGAAACGGCTGGTCGGTGAAAACATTCCGATTACCTGATATCCCCAAGAGCAATCCAACGGATGTTCGGCTAGAGGTAAAAACTCAACATGGGTAAAGCCCATATTAACAACATAAGGAACCAAATTATCTGCCAATTCACGATAGGTCAAAAATTCCGTTCCGTTAAAGCCTTTTCTTTTCCATGATCCAAGATGAACTTCGTAAATTGACATCGGCTTATCAAAAGCATTATGCTCTTCACGATAATTCATCCAATTTTCATCTTCCCAATGATAATGATTCAAATCATATACAACAGAAGCTGTTTTAGGACGAACTTCACTCCAAAATGCCAAAGGATCCGATTTTACCAAAATGTAATCTTCTTGAGTTTTGATTTCATATTTGTATATCTCGCCTTCATCAATTCCGGGGATAAATATATCCCATACCCCGCATGAGGGATGCTTGCGCATGGCATTAACTCGACCATCCCAATTATTGAAGTTACCAACAACAGAAACTCTTTTTGCATTCGGTGCCCATACCGCAAAACTTACTCCTTTGACACCATCCATCTCGGCAACGTGTGCACCCAATTTTTTATACATTTCGAGGTGGTTGCCTTCGGCTAACAAATAAACATCTATATCTCCTAAGATAGATGAAAAACGATACGCGTCTTCTTGCTCATAAACCGTACCATTGTCATTTTCAATACGGAATTTATAGGGAAAATTTTCAATTGCGCCGAGATTGATTTGATAAAATCCTCTCTCGTCTAATTTGGTCATTTGTCCTAACGAGCTACCATCTTTTTTCAGTAATTCTATTGAGCGGGTATTGGGGTGATATGTGCGAATAAATACTTCCTTGCTCCCTTTATCTTTGTGTATTCCCAATACGGCAAAAACATTGCCGTGATCACCGTTTATAACTGCTTCCATTTCTTCTTTTGATAATAAATTTTCCATGCGGTAGCCCCCTGTTAGAACTATGAATTTTAATAATTAGATTTGTGATAATATTTAAATCCTTTGTAGATTTATTCTATAAAATTTTATCACTTTAAATGCAAGCAAATATCTCTCTTGTTTAACAATATTTCATTTTTAAAATAAAAAACAAACTTTTATGATTGACGTATTATTTTTTGATTGTATATTAATGATTGTTTACCAAACATTTAATTTATTTGGAGTTAGTTATGGTTAATAAATGTAATGAAAATGCAATCAGAGAAGCTGCTTACTATATGTGGCAAAATGCTGGTTGCCCTTCCGGCAGAGACCAGGAATTCTGGGCTCTCGCAGTTGAACAGTTAAGCAATTGCAGTTGCAAATCTTCCAGCAAAAAGTCTTCTTCTTGCTCTAAGAAATCTACTTCTGCAAGTTGCAAAACTTCTTCTACAAAAAAGACTTCTTCTAAGAAGTAATTTTTAGAAAAAAGTAGTAAAAAACCTCTTCAAATTTGAAGAGGTTTTTTTATTGCTTTAATTCTTTTTTTGGGCGGCAAAAAGAAAACCAAACACCTGATTTGAACCTTCATTTCTCAGCTTGCATCTTTTGATTTTTTCTATTGAAAAACAATTACTTATTAGCAAATTTTCAATATACTTTTGACTATGAAGATAGCGTCCCGACGAGTGCAGAAAATAGTCATTATCATTGACATTATTTTCACTTACCGTGAAGATGAATCGACCTTTTGAGGTGAGAGATTTTGACACTCCGGAAATGACTTTTGTGAGGTTGCCAAAATAAGTAAAAACATCTGCTGAAACAACCATATCAAACTGCTGTTTTGAGGTTGCAAAAAAGTGCTCCAATTCATCTTCAAATAATTTGTGATAGAGTTTTTTCTTCTTTGCTTCCGCCAACATTTTTTCTGAAATATCAACACCATACAACCCAAATATTTTGCTATATTTTTTTAAAAATTCACCACATAAACCAGTACCGCAACCAGCATCGAGAATCTTTAATTTGGGATTTTTTGTATTATAAAAAAGACTCTGCAAATACTCAGAAATTTCTAATGGTGCTCGATATTCAAGCGAGGCTAAAACCTGCTCAAAATCAGGGGCAAAAACATCAAAAATATTTTTCAAATATTCATCATTTGCGCGCGTCGGAATCGAATCATTCAGAACCGAATTTCCCATGTGCCGCGCTATCTGATTATCGGGATATTTTTGCAGCCATAAACGCGCATATTTTTGAATGAGTTCATCTTCTTTTTCCAGTGAAGATTCATAGAGCAAATATCTAAAATTTATGTGTTGAGAATCCTCTCCCAAACTCAGCTCTATTGCTTGCCAGGCTTGCGAAAACGCCTCCGGCCACCGGGCTAATTTTTGGTAAGCCTGAGAGATATAATTGTGCAACCAATAATCTTCTGAATCCAATTTTAGTGCTTGCAAAAATGCTTCTACAGAATCGCTATAATTTTCTAATTCAAATTCTGAATTTCCCAATATTGTCCATGACATTACTTGTTTCGAATCTTGCTCTATTGATTGCTTGGCAAAATTGACCGCCTGTTCGTAATTTTTCATATCAAAATGGGTATTCGCAAGATTAACACAAGTGATATAATTTTCCTTATCAAGTGAATAAGCTCGTTCATAATACCGAAGTGCTTGTTCAAAATTCTTTTCCAGATATTCAATATTGCCTAAATTAATGTAAGCCTGAATATTTGCAGAATCGAGACTAAGAACCTTTTTTGCTATTTGACGTGCTTTTTTATAGTCCTGATTTTCATAGAGCGCGGTCGCGTAATTGCTCATGGCAATAATATTGTTTTTATCTTTATGGAGAGCTTTTTCATACCAAATCATCGCCTCTTTTTTTTGCGCTAATTTATCATAACAATTCCCTACCATGAGCATAACATCCGCGTCATGCGGTTGCTGTTTTGATAATGTAAGATACGCCTGCAAAGCCTCTTGATATTGTCCTATGTTATATAAATAACGAGGCGAACTCTTTGAATTTGACACGTTTTTTTCTTTTCCTTATTATTTTTTTATTAATTTATGACATTTTTAGTAAAAAAACTATTGACGAGTTGAATTAAATATTATATTTATTTCTTCGTCGCCGGGGATGTGGCGGAATGGTAGACGCGGCGGACTCAAAATCCGTTGATAGCAATATCTTAAGAGTTCAAGTCTCTTCATCCCTACCAATCAAAAAGCCTTGCTTTTTCGCAAGGCTTTATTTTTTTGCTCTTTCAAGGCTCCGACATTACCTGTTTCAATAAATTCAATACGGCCGCTATTTTGGGATATGATAGCGTTTTGGCATGCGCTAAAAGATGAATATTGTAGCTAAAATCAATTCCCGTTTCGGATAAACATTGACCGATATTGAGCAAATTATCGTGCTTGTGATGCAACGGTAACAAGCCTATCCCGCCACCGGCTGAAACCATGTTATTGACCATATAAACCGAATTAGCGGAATAGCTGATATGGCGCAAGAGTTTACGAAACTCTTTCCAGCCTTGAATTTGGCGGATATAATTCGGATTTTCGCAAAAATGGTGTTCATTGACCAATTCATGCAACGTGTTCGGAAAACCAAATTTATCAATATAGCTTTTGGAGGCGAACAAACCGCAAGGCAAAACAGATGAATGATACACGCTCATGGTGTTTGAGGAAGGAATCGTGTAACTCAATAATACATCTACCGTGTGCAGGTTAATTTGATTGACATTTTCACAGCAAGAAGAAACAATATGAAGGTCGGGATAGTTTATAAAAAAATCAACAATCTTGTTATTGAACAATGTTTGAGAAACACCCTCTTCCACGCCGATTTTAACCTGTCCGCCAATTTGATTGCTTGACAAGGCAATGCCATTAAGCTGATGCAAAATTTCATTTAATTCTTCAGCCAGAACCAAGACCTCTTGTCCTTGAGGACTAATGATACTGCCATGTCCGTCATTAGAGAAGATTTTTAAGCCTAACTCTTGCTCGAGTTCAGAAATGTATTTATTCAGCGTATCTATGGAGGTTGACAGACTTTCTGATGCTTTGCGCTTGCTTTTGTTTTGCGTTACAGAAAGCAAATACAATAATCCTGACATTTTATTGATGTCTTTTTTGCTTAGCATAATCTTTTTCCCTCTTTTGTATTTGCGTTATTTTAAATACGCATATATCAACAATTTATATTTTTATTATTAGCACTTTTAGTTGAAATATCGTTAATAAAAAATCCCGATATTCAATCGGGATTTTTTTAACTTATTTAGGCTGCTTGGCCCAACAATCTTTTGAGAGCTTTTTCTCGACCAATCAAGGGTAAGAGAATCTTTAATTCCGGACCATTATCTTGTGCGGTCAGAGCCTTACGCAGTGGGTGGAAAAGCGCCTTTCCGCTTTTACCTGACTTGGCTTTAACTTCGCCGACCCATTGGTTCCAGGTTTCGGAATTCCATGGTTCAGGTGGCAATAAATCTGCTGCCATATCGGTTAAATTTTTATCCTCAATTATCGGGGTTACAACTTTGTGGCAAATCGAATCCCACAAATTGACATCTGACACGATTGATAAATTCGGACGAACCGCATCCCAGAAAGTTTCGTCCCCTTCAATGCGGCTTTGAACTTGAGTATAGCTCAAACCATGAACCAATTTGGTGTTGAGGTGTTTTAACTCCTCTTCATCAAACTTAGGCTGAGAACGACCGATTTTACCAAAATCCAAACTCTCGGCAAGAGATTGCAAATCATAGTATGGCTCAATGGTCTCAGATGTTCCCAACTTGGCTAAGAAAGAGCAAATTGACATTGCCTCTATTCCTTCGGCGCGGAGTTCACTCACGCCCATACTGCCCAGACGTTTAGAAAGTTTGCCTTCCTTACCGGTCAGCAATGGTAAGTGCGCAAAAGTCGGAACCTGTCCACCCAAGGCTTCAAACATTTGAACTTGTGATGCCGTATTGGTAACGTGGTCTTCCCCACGAACGATGTGAGTAATGCCAAAATCAAAGTCATCAATAACTGACGGCAAGTGATACAAGAAACTTCCGTCCTCACGAATGATAATCGGGTCGCTTAATTTTTCGGCTTCGTATTTGACTTCGCCTCTGACCATATCGTTCCACTTAATTTCTCCGGGGAGAAGTTTGAAACGATAGTGCGGATGGCGTCCCTCGGCCTCAAAACGAGCAATATCCTCTTGCGTATAGTTCAACGCCTGACGGTCATAAATCGGCGGTAATCCTTTGGATAGTGCGCGTTTGCGTTTGAACTCCAGCTCTTCGGGAGTTTCATAGCATGCATAAATACGTCCTTCGGCTTTGAGTTTTTGAGTTACTTCATTATAACGGTCAAAACGCGCCGATTGTCTGGCTTCTTCACTCCAGGTTAAACCCAACCAAGTGAGGTTATCACGGATAACGTCTTCATATTCTTTTTTAGAACGAACTTTGTCCGTATCGTCAATACGGAGCATAAACTTGCCGCCGAGCTTTTTAGCCCAGAGCCAGTTAAACAATGCCGTACGGGTGTTGCCGATGTGCATAAAGCCGGTCGGCGACGGTGCGAATCTTACTTTGATGTTACTCATTACCTTTATCCATAAATTATCCAAAAATTAAGTGGATAATATACACTTAATTTTTGAAATTCAAGCACAAACTACAGCTTGGACTTGATTTATTCCTAATCTAACAGATTTAACATTTCATCTATGAGATTTTGCGTACCTTTTCTAATGTCCTTAATGGATTTTGCCAACATATAGGCCGGGGTGGTTACAACACGGTTTTCTTCATCTACGCAAACATCCAACATTCCTTTTGGCTCGAAGACAGCGCCCATTTTTTCAATACCTGAGCCTACGCCTTTATCCGTACCAATCGTAACTTTGACTTTGTGTTTGGCTAAAGCCTTGGCTATCACCACCGGCGCAATGCACATCGCTCCTATCACCAGATTGTTTTTATAAGCATCATGAATGGCTTTTTCCACCTCTTTATTGAGTTCACAATCCGAACCTTTAACGGCAAAGTTGCTCCAATTCATGGCTGCTCCGAATCCGCCGGGGAAAACAATGGCGTCATAGTCTTTGGCATTAAACTCTTGTAAGTTTTTAATGTTTCCTCTGGCAATGCGGGCAGATTCAGCCAAGACATTGCGGTTATCATCATCACCGGCAATAGCTGTGGCTTGACCGGTATAGTGGTCAATGGTTTTGGCTTGCCAGGTATCGGGGGCAAAGCATTGGTAGTCGCACCCTGCTTCATCAATTGCTAACATGGTCATGGTGGCTTCATGGATTTCAGAACCGTCAAAGACTCCGCAACCGGACAAAACAACGGCAAATTTAAGCGTGGTATCGTTCATTTCTTTCTCCAAAGTTTATTTTTATTGTAATAATATATAATAGTTTGTATAAATAACAATCAAATATTCATTGCAGGACAAATATTCATGATTTCAGAAATTTCTACTTTGCCAAACGGCATCCGTGTTATTACCTCTTCAAGACCCGAAATCGAATCTGTTTCTTTGGGAATTTGGGTCAATACCGGTGCGGCTTATGAAAAACCGCAACTCAACGGCATTTCGCACTTTTTGGAGCATATGGTGTTTAAAGGAACAAAAACCCGTAATGCGTTTGAAATTTCTGACCAATTTGAAGATGTCGGCGGTCAATCAAATGCCTATACCGCACGTGAGTTTACTGCCTTTTATGCCAAAATGCTCAAAGCTGATACCGAACTTGCCATTGATATTTTGGCCGACCTTATCAATAACCCAACTTTTCCGGTTGAGGAATTGGTAAAAGAAAGAGAAGTCGTGGTTCAAGAAATTAAGCAAGGGATTGATACGCCTGATGATATTATTTTTGACTTTGTGCAAGGGCAGGCCTTCCCTAATCAAGCCTTGGGACGCACGATTTTAGGACCGGCAGAAAAAGTTCGCTCCTTCGGACAAGCTGAATTGCAAGGTTATTTGAAATCCAATTATTCGGGTGAAAATATGGTGGTGTGCGCCGTCGGGAATATCGACCACAATAAATTTGTGGAAATGGTCAAATCAAGACTGGGAGGTTTTCAGGCAAAAGCGCATTTTGACAAAGGGACTCAAAGCTATCACGGCGGTTTTATGAGCGAAAAACGCGACATTGAACAAGCGCATGTCGTGCTAGCTTTTAATGGGGTTAAATATGAGTGTGAAACTTATTATCCTTGCCAAATTTTCTCCACCATTTTCGGTGGCGGAATGTCTTCTCGATTGTTCCGCGAAGTCAGAGAAAAGAGAGGTTTGGTTTACAGTGTTTATAGCTTCAGCAACTCGCACACGCAATCGGGGTTATTCGGAATTTATGCCGGAACGACCAACAAAGAGCTGCAAGAACTGATGCCCGTTATCGGCACCGAAATTAAAAAGATTTGCAATGATTTGGTCAGCCCGCAAGAACTTTCACGCGCTAAATCTCAACTCAAAGCCAGTATGCTGATGGCTTTGGAAAGCTCTTCTACCACAGCGGAAATTTTAGCCCGTCAGATGTTGCTTTATAACCGCATTATTCCGATTGAAGAGATGGTTGAGAGAATCGAAAAAGTTACCTTGCAAGACGTACGCGATATGGCGCAACAAATCTTTGCCTCAAAGCCGACTTACTGTTTGGTCGGGGATATTGAAAACCACCCCAACTACGAGCAAATTCAACACATGATTAAAGGCTAGAAGATGGATATTTATTTAGCAGAGCCCAGAGGATTTTGTGCCGGTGTGAGACGTGCTATTGCGATTGTGGAAAAAGCTCTGGAGCAATACGGAGCACCTATTTATGTCCGGCATGAGATTGTTCACAATAAACATGTGATTGAAGATTTGAAGCAAAAAGGCGCCGTGTTTATTGAAGATATCTTTGATGCCGACCCCAAACGTCCGCTCATTTTTTCGGCTCATGGTGTCAGTCAGGAAGTTAAAGATAAGTCTCGTGAATTAGGGTTATTTACCATTGATGCCACCTGCCCTTTGGTGGAAAAAGTGCATCGTCAGGTTCGAAAGTTTTTTGAGCAAAATTTTGAAATTATTGTAATCGGCAAAAAAGAACATCCTGAAATTGTCGGCACCGTCGGGCAAGTCGGAAAAAATGCAAAGCTCCATATTATTTATTCTCTGGAAGAGGCGCAATGTCTTGAAATTAAAGATACGGAGCATGTCGGTTTTGTTACGCAAACGACGCTTTCAACCGATGATACTTTAGAGATTATCCATTGTCTTAAACAACGTTTTCCAAAAATTCAAGGCTTGCCCAAAGCCGATATTTGCTATGCCACCACCAATCGACAAACCGCCGTTAAGGAACTGGTCAAACACACGCCTAATATCATTATCTTAGGTTCTAAAAACTCGTCTAACTCCAGACATTTGCAAGAAACCGCATTGAAAGTCGGTGCGCAAAATGCGTGGTTGGCGGATGATGCCTCTGAACTCGACTGGGAAAAAATCAATACCTTTTCTTCGCTCGGAATTAGTGCCGGCGCATCGGCTCCGGAATATTTGGTGGAAGATTTGCTCCAAGAATTAGCAAAACGTTATCACAATATTAACAAAAAATATGTTACGGTGGTTAAAGAAAATATTAATTTCAAACTCTAACAGTTTTTAAGGAGAAGGTCAATGTCGCGCGCCGAAGATATTTTTCAAAAGCTGATTTATTTCGGCGAAGATGCTATTGATGACTATATTCAAAACCTGCAAACCGAAGAGTTGTTCTTGGATTTTAAGCAAGCGATATCGGTGGGCAAAAACGGTACAACCCTGCATAAAGACGACCGCAAGAATCTGGCTAAATGTATTTCGGGTTTCGGCAACTCCGAAGGCGGGGTGATTATTTGGGGCGTGGAATGCTCCAGAGATATGGATATCGGTGATGTGGCCAAGGCTAAAGTTAAGGTGCAAAACGTGCATCGGTTTTTAAGCTGGTTGGAAAATGCCATTTCCGGTTGCACTATTCCCAGCCACAACAAAGTTCGCAATCATATTATCAGCGTTGATGGAAACGGCGACGGTTTTATTGCCACTTATATTCCTAAATGCGAGGTTGCACCATTAATGTCAACCGTTGGCAATAATTTTTATATTCGCTCAGGCTCAAATAATGTTCCGGCTCCTTATTCGGTTATTGCAGGTATGTTCGGAAGGCGTCCGCAACCGAATGTCGAACTCCTTATTCAAGACAAGAAGTTAGAAGTTTTGGATAATGTGGATGAGGATATGCTCTATCCTAAAAGCATTGATAACCCGCCTGAAAAATATGTTAAAATCAGCTTTACCATTCGGGGGCAAAATGACAGCAATGTGATTGCGAGAGAGCTTTATCTCTCTTGTGCGGCAACGGAAATCGGCGGCGAATATAACAAGGTTCGTTTTTTGAACTATAATCAGATGGATTCAATTCAAGGCATTGAGGGGCAGCTCAATATCATCACTCGCCCGGAGTTAAGACTTCCGCCAAGGGGAATTATTCGCTTTACTAATGTGGATATTATTCTCTCGCCTTATATTGATGAAGATTTTCTTTTTGACGGGGTTATCGGTGCCGATCATGCCGCACCTAAGAACTTTAGGCTTTATATTCCAAAGAACAAACTCCGCTCCTTTGTAGCAAAAGCTCTTAAAGAAGATGAAGAAGAAGCGCATCTCTTGGCGCATGAGTTTTTCAGAGAATTTATGATTGGAGAAGAATAGTCATGGCCAGAGTTGAGATTTTTACTGACGGGGCATGTTCAGGTAACCCCGGACCCGGTGGTTGGGGTGTGATTTTGCGCTGCAAAGATGTGGAAAAAGAACTCAGCGGCGGTGAAGCGCAAACTACAAATAATCGGATGGAACTGACCGCAGTGATTGAGGCGCTCAAGGCATTGAAGACCCAATGTGTTATCACGCTTTATACCGACAGCAAATATGTGATGGACGGCGTGAATAAATGGCTGCCGAATTGGAAAAAAAATAACTGGAAAACCTCTAATAAAAAGTCAGCCGTGAAAAATATTGAGCTCTGGCAAGAGCTGGATGAATTGGTTTCTCGCCACGAGATTATTTGGATTTGGGTGAAAGGTCATGCCGGACACCCGGAAAACGAAAGAGTTGATAAACTCGCCCGCGACGAATCTTTGAAATTCAGACAAGAGTAGTTCTTTTTTACTGCGTTATTCACACTTTTTCATTTAGCGATGCTGCGGAGGATTTCGCTTAACTCTCGTTCGGTCATTATCTCAGGTAAGACCATACCTTCAGGGATATTGGGCGTGAACAAAATTGAAAAAGGAATTCCTTTGCGCCCGAATCTTTCCATAAAAGCTAAAATCTCTGCATTGTAATTAGTCCAATCAACATTGATGACTTTAATATTATACTCATTCATCAATTTCTTTACTGATATATTCCCAAAGACCAGATAATCATTATATGTACAAGTCAGACACCAGCTAGCTCCGACATTGACCAAAACAATTTTACCATCACGAACATCTTGAGCAATTTGCGACAAATCTAACTTCTCAATATTTTGCGTTTGTGCTACTTGGCGCGCTTTATTAAAACTTGTTTTGACATCCCATGCTGCTAGAACCAACAACAAAATACTCAATAGCCAGAAAAATCTTTTGATGATTTTTTGAGCATCTTGTTTAACCTCCGCTTCCGGTTCCGTTAGCTCAATTTGATTAATAACTTTTTGAGAAAACCATATCAAAAAGAAGAATAGTGCTAAATATCCGCTCAGGCGAAATACCGGCATAATTCCGATTTGCGACCACAAAATGCTTAGTAACCACACAATTGTCAGTACGAGCAAAAAGTTCATCCAATGCTCGAGGCGTGTCATCCACGCTCCCGGTTTGGGGACAAAGATTGAGACATCCGGCACAATGATAAATAACAAATACGGTAAGGAAACACCTATTGCCACCATGGCTAAAATCGCAAAAATATCACTCACACTTCCGGCTAAGGCAAAGCCTATGGTCGTGCCTAAATAAGGCGCGGTGCACGGGGTGGACATTATTACCACCAGCACTCCCGTAAAAATATGGCGCAAGGCTGATTTATCCCCCAAAGACAAGGACAAACGCGCTAAAGAATTCGGTAAAGTTATGGAATAATAGCCTTTGATTTGTGCTATAAACAGCGTGATGATGAAAAGCATAATGGTTACAAATATCGGATTTTGGAACTGCATACCCCAGCCAACGGCATAACCCAGACTTTTCAGCCCCGCAAGCAAAACTGCCAAGAGCAAAAAGGTAACATAAATTCCTATCACCGTGAAAAGGAAACTCTTTTTGAGTTTGGCTTTATTTTGAGCACCAAACTCGGCAACCGATAAAAGTTTTAAGGATAATACCGGAAAAACGCAAGGCATAAAGTTGAGGATAAAACCGCCCAGCAATGCCAAAAACATTAGTCCCAAAGTCAGCTTTTCGCTCATAAAGTCAAAAATCGAGGCAGTCCTTACTTCTTTATAAGTTCGCAAAGCATTGTATTTATCTTTTACGACGATAATCTCAACTTCCCTGCCGGTTAAAAATTTTGTGTTACCCGAAACATCTAATAACGCAGTGATTTTTTCATCATTTATGGCGATGCGCGGACGTGAAAAATATATCCCTTTACCTGCATTCACAAAAATATCCGGTTGTCCTAAAAGACTTGAATTTTTTAACTCAATTCTTAATGTTTTATTGTCTTCATCGTAAATGACTTTTTCTACCGACAAGTCATCCAATTCAGTTGAGGGCAAATAGTTAAAATGTTGCGCAATGTAGTTGCTGACGCTGGAGCTAAATCCTAATCCCGCTTCTAAATCTAAACTTGGAGTGAGCGAAAGATTTTGACACGCCTTTTCTGCCGAACAAAGCGCAAAATCAACCTTGGCTTTCAAAACTAAATTTTTATTTTTATCTTGAAGGTGATACACCACAGGAATTACCAAATCTTGACTATATCCCGCCTGCTCTTTTGCTTCCAATACATCCACACGATTGGGAATCGGCATAAAAATATCGGTTCCGGCTAAATTTTGAGACTCTTCAAAACTGATTTTGGGTTTGGTGGCGTATTCCATATCAAAAGCTGGAATTACTGTTCCTTCCGGTATTTTAATACGCAAAACCCCTCTGATATTCTCTTGCTCATTCGTGGAGGTGGTTTCTGATAACAAAGAAGCTTTTAAGTTTTTATCTGACTTATCTTCAACCCAAGAACCTATCCCTTTATTGCCTATTACCGGATTACCGTAAATCAAACCATAAAAAGGTAATTTGCGCCATTCAAGCTCAGACAAAACCTTACTCAAACGTCCGAAACCATCCCTATCTTTTAAGGCTTCTGCTTGCTGCTTTTGTTCAAGATGAATTTTATAAGCCTCATAATCTCTTGTATCTGCACCATAAGACAAGACCTTTTTGATGTCCGTTATCACCAAGGTTTGTCCGTCTCCGACGTCTATATATGGCTCGGGGGTATAATCATCATAGTCTTCGGGGGCGACAACCAACGGCGGAGCTTCTGGAACCATGAGCTTGGCTTTTACCATCTCATAGGCTTCTTTAAGAGTGCGATAGATTTTAACGCCGTCTCGTATCAATTCTTCGCGGTCATAAACTTCTTGCGGCGATAAATATGGAAAAAATTTGCGGACATCCTCCGACAAATCCATATCAATAAAATTATCGGGATAGTTCTTTTCAAAATATCGACCGACTTCCAATACAGTTCCGACTTGGTCCGATAATGTAATTGCTTGTTCATCAGAATCGCCCGGAGCTAAATCAACAATAACATTATTACTCAAAGCCTCTTGCGCCTTGGGAGTAATTGTTTCCTCAGCCCTTGCTAATGTGCAAAATATGACCAGAAACGCTATGATTCCTATATTTTTTTTCATTTATTTTAAAATACCTTTAAATTCTATTTCTAAATTACTTTATTCTGTGATAAGATACAAGTGTTGAGTAATTTAATTAGGGTATAAAATAATGACGACTTTCAGAGGAAATTATTTGACCGGTAAATGCTTAATTGCCATGCCTAATATGCAAGATGAACGTTTTGCTAATACCTTAATTTATATTTGCTCTCACTCTAAAGACGGTGCTATGGGGTTTGTCGTTAATAAGAAAATTAAAGAATTTTCTTTTGCTGACCTTGCTAACCAACTGCCAATTAATACTATTCGACCCATAGAACAAATTGATTTGCACCAAGGCGGTCCTCTGGAGAAAGTCAGAGGCTTTGTTTTGCATTCAACCGATTATGTCAAAGAAGACACTATTGTTATTAGTGATACCATGGCTATTTCTTCTTCAATTGACATCATTACAGATATTGCTTTCGGAACAGGTCCCAAAGATAATTTGGTCGCTTTAGGATATGCCAGTTGGGGACCTCAACAACTCGAAAATGAAATTATAAACAACACCTGGTTGGTGGCTAACACCTCGCCTGAATTGGTCTTTCGTACCAAAGATGAAGAAAAATGGCAAAAAGCTATCGAATCTTTAGGAGTCGATTTGGACCGACTTTCTTATCTCTCAGGTAATGCTTAAATTCTTATGCAAAAAAGCCGCCTTAATAGGCGGCTTTTCTTAGTTTAAGCTACTTGCCCGTGGCAATGTTTATATTTCTTACCACTGCCGCAAGGACATGGATCATTGCGTGCAACTTTTCCCCAAGTACTTGGGTCTTTGGGGTCAATTGTTCCTTGAGTATAACGGAAAGGAGTGCTTCTTTCCTCTTTTTCTTCTTCTGAGGCTGATGAGCCAACAAAAGTTTGTGGTTGCTCGTGGACTTCTTGCATACGCGGCGCTTGTTGCCCTGCCGCCTGAAATGCCTCCGCACTTTCCGTTTGTATCATGGCGCGGCACATTAAAAACGTGGTCTTTTCACGCAACTGATCCAACATATTGGAAAACAGATTAAAGGCCTCTTTCTTATACTCAATTAACGGGTCTTTTTGACCGTATGCCCGCAAAACAATGGTATGACGCATCATATCCAAGGTGGCAATATGGTCTTTCCACAATTGATCCAAAACCTGCAATAAAATGTTCTTTTGCAGAAGATGCATTATATCTTCGGGAACATGGGCGTTTTTAGCTTTTAACTCGGCTTCCAAAGTCTCAAGAATTTTGGTGCGTATGGTTTCGGTATCCATTTCCGGCTCTTTGGCCCAATCCTCTAATGGGAAAGTAAAGCCCGTAATGCGGAACAACTCTTGACTTAGCTCTTGGAGCGGCCATTCAGACGGTGTCAAGTGTGATGGTAAGAACGAACAAATCACATCTGACAAATATTCCTCACGCATATCTTGCAAAGTTTCTGAAACATCTTCTGTTTCCATCAATTCTTTGCGTTGTTCATAGATAACTTTGCGTTGGTCGTTCATTACATTATCGTATTTCAACAAATTCTTACGAATATCAAAGTTACGCTCTTCGACCTTTTGTTGGGCTTTTTCCAAGGCTTTGCTTATCCAAGGGTGAACAAGTGCCTCGCCTTCAGGCAAGCCTAGGCGTTGTAACATAATCGACATTCTCTCGGAACCAAAGATACGCATTAAGTCATCTTCCAATGATAAGAAGAATTTTGAGGTTCCGGGATCCCCTTGGCGTCCGGAACGACCGCGCAATTGGTTATCAATACGGCGGCTTTCATGACGCTCCGTACCCAAAATATACAAACCACCGCAAGCAATTACTTTTTCTTTATCTGCGGCAACTTGTTGCTTGATTTTTTCTTTGAGTGCTTCTACTTGCTCAGGAGTTTCTTCACCGGTCAACATTTCTTTTAACTTCATCTCAACGTTACCGCCGAGCTGAATATCCGTACCACGACCTGCCATATTGGTTGCAATGGTAATGGCTCCCGGAACACCTGCTTGAGCAACAATGGCCGCTTCTCTTTCGTGATGACGGGCATTTAACACCTCAAAACGAACAGAGCTTTGAGCGCGCAACATCTCTGCCACAAGTTCTGACTTTTCAATTGATGTCGTTCCAACCAAAATCGGTTGACCTTTTTTGTGGCATTCAAGAATCGTATCTATAATGGCTTTGTATTTTTCTTTTTCGGTACGATAAATCACATCATGTTCATCAACCCTTTGTACCGGACGGTTGGTCGGAATTTCAACACAACTTAAGCCATAAATATCATTAAACTCCGCTTCTTCGGTCATGGCCGTACCGGTCATGCCTGATAATTTCGGGTATAAACGGAAATAGTTTTGGAAGGTGATTGAGGCCAAAGTTTGGTTCTCTGATTGAATTTGGACACCCTCTTTAGCCTCGATTGCCTGATGCAAACCATCCGAATAGCGGCGACCTTCCATCATACGTCCCGTAAACTCATCAATAATCATAACCTTGCCGTCTTTGACTATATAGTCCACATCACGCGTGTGCATTTTGTGGGCTCGCAAAGCCTGATTGACATAGTGAACCAAAGAGACATTATTTATATCATACAACCCGCCTTCGGTAATAAGACCGACTTGCTTGAGCAAATTCTCAACGTGCTCCATTCCCGCCTCGGTTAATACAACCGTCTTAGCTTTTTCATCTTTTTCATAATCTGAAGCAAGCAACTGCGGAATAATTTTATTAACGCTGATGTATTTCTCAGAAGAATCTTCGGCTGCTCCCGAAATAATCAACGGCGTTCTTGCCTCATCTATCAAAATTGAGTCAACTTCATCGACAATCGCATAGTTAAACGGGCGTTGAACCATATCTTCAAGGCTGAATTTCATATTATCTCTCAGATAATCAAAGCCTAACTCGTTATTGGTTCCGTAAATAATATCACAGTTGTAGGCCGCGCGACGCTCTTCATCATTCTTTTCATGAATAATATAATCAACACTCAGACCTAAAAAGCGATAAACCTGCCCCATCCACTCAGCGTCGCGTTTGGCCAAATAATCGTTTACGGTAACAATATGGACACCCTTACCCGTCAAAGCATTTAAATATGCCGCCAAGGTGGCAACCAAGGTTTTACCTTCACCGGTTTTCATCTCGGCTATCATACCTTTGTGAAGTACAATACCTCCTATCAACTGAACATCATAGTGGCGTTGTCCCAGTGTGCGTTTGGCCGCCTCTCTAACTGTTGCAAAGGCTTCCGGCAACAGATCATCTAATGTTTCACCTGCTTGCAGGCGTTGTTTAAACTCATCGGTCTTGGCTTTTAGCTCAGCATCACTTAATTTAGTAATTTCCGGTTCCAAGGCGTTGATTCTTTGGACTATTTTGTATTGCTTCTTAACAAAGCGGTCATTGGCACTGCCGAAGATGGCACGGGCAAGCTTACCTATCATATTATTATACCTTTATATCTATATTTATTAATTCTTTCTACATTTAGTGTTTATCTCTTAGAAAGTCAATAGCTTACTCCGGCTTTGCTCAAGTTATAAACCAGATAAAAAAATAGTTTGGATTTTTTGTGCAAATTATTATATAAATATCGTCAGTTTAATGTGTTACGGAGGTAAATATTATGAAAAACAAATATTTGGCTTTGGCTGTTGTTTCTGCCTTGGCTTTCTCTCACAACGCTTTGGCAGAAGGAAAAGACGGAATCGCCGCTGTCGTTAACGGTGAAGAAATTACCGTTGATGAAATTAAAAAAGGTTATGAAGAAAATCCGCAAATAAAAGCTAAAGTGCCTTTTGAAGATTTTTATGCTAAAGCATTGGATATTTATGTTAACGGTAAACTCGTTTACCAGGCGGCCGTTGCCGATGATGTTATCAATACTCCCGAATATAAAGAACAACTCAAAACCGCTCAAGAAGATGTCGCTCGCAAAGTGTTCTTAGAGAAAAATGTTAAAAAAGTCGTTACCGACAAAGAAGTTAAAGCCGCTTATGACAAATATAAAAAGGATTTCAAATCTCAAAAAGAAATCAAGGCTCGTCATATTTTGGTTAATTCCGAATCCCAAGCCAAAGATATTATCGCTCAACTGAAAAAAGGCGCAAAATTTGACGATTTGGCTAAGAAATATTCTAAAGACCAAGCTGTTGATTTGGGCTATTTTACTCAAAATATGATGGTGCCGGAATTTGGTAAAGCCGCTTTTGCCATGAAGAAAGGTACTTACTCACAATCTCCGGTTAAAACTCAATTCGGTTATCACATCATTCAAGTGGACGATGTTCGCAACTCAAAGCCTTTGGAGCTTAAAGTCGTTCGTCCGCAAATTGAAGGTATGTTAACTCAACAAGCCGTTGCTAAAGTGTTTGAAAACCTGAACACTCAAGCCAAAATCGAAAGATATGACTTGGACGGTAAGGTTATGCCGGCTCAAGAGGCTGACAAATAATTATTATAGTGTTGCATTAGAGCTTTCGACACTTAAAAGAGCTCTCTGTTGATCTGTACCCCATAAATTGGACAAATAAAAAAAGTCCCGAGGAGGATTAAGTTAAGAGGGAGAATTAAGCAAATGGCATCGGCGTTGAGCCGGTGTCATTTTGTTTAAGCTCCACTGACAACGTTCATTATTATAATAATAGATATAAGTTTCAACTTTAATTTTGAGTTCATCAAAGGATTGACAAGATTTG
>CASFNK010000058.1 GCA_949295995.1 uncultured Pseudomonadota bacterium | reverse complement strand
CAGATTTTCACATATTATCCGACGAGTATTGTAATTCATGAAATTTTTGCCTTTTTTACGGCATAGCCATTCATCCGAATTTAAAAGCAATATTACTCCATCACTTTTGGCCGCAGAGGCCTTTATCATTTCTATATGTCCTTCGTGTATCGGGTCAAATCCGCCACTTACTATGTAATATCTCTTCATAACCAATCCTTTTACTTAAAATTAAAATTCGGGGAGTTGAACGATTGCTAAAGCCGGCAACTCTCAATTTTTTAAAGTGTTGTTGATGACACTTCTGTACATAAATTGAGCTCCCCGAATCTGTTATGTGAGAGATAATATTCTAACTTTCTAATTATTACAACTAAAAAAATATATTTTATATTAAATACAAATTTAATTAGAGATATACTAACAAGTGTTGTTTGTTTTGTACATATCCTTTTTTTAATTGCAGATATGCTCGAATTTTTATTTTTCAAGCTGTTTACAACTAGATAATTAGGTGAGGATAATTTTTTAACTTTTTTTTTATTACGTTGTGATATGAAAAAATCAAAGGGGAAAAATTATGGAAAAAACTGATTTTGACGTTATGGCTTGGGGAACTGCCAATCTTGGCGAACTTAATCAAATTTACGGGGCGTTTAAGGCTTTGGAGGATTTGACAGGCAATACTTATGACCATGACAAAGCATTTTTACTGCCTCTTGGCGTAAACAACATCCGCGATTTGAAAGAAACTTTGAAGTTATCTAAATTCTCTGACTATCCAACATTTAAGAAAGAAGTGTTTACCATCTTGGATAATTTCTTGAAAACAAAAGAAATTGCTCCTAAGGTTTTTATTGTGGCTTATACCCAAGCTGAAAACAAAGTTGCCGGAAAAAATATTGACGCTATTTGCAGAGCCGTAAAAGAATATTATAAAGAACATAATTTGGGAAATATCTTTACATCCGTGCTTACCAGCCGTTTACACAAGTATAAATATGTGGATTTAATTAATATTCCTAAACATCTGCTGACTTTTACTTCCCGTATTCGCTTGTTGCAAAACGCTGAGTTGCGCAAAAAGAGTTTGGTTACCATCGGAACAATCAATAACTTTAATCGCAAAACCGTCAAAGATAAGAAAAAAGAACTGATTGCTTCTTTACAAAAAAATAAAGCTAATCCCGAACTTCTGGCTCAAGTGCAAAAATTATCCGCTTTTATTGCCAGCCCTAAAAAAGTTGTGATTTGCTTAGGAGGAAGAGTTGATGGTCCTGAAATTAATTTTACCTTGCAATTTGCAAAAAAACTTTTAACCGATGCCCAAAAATTGGCGGCTTGCGGATATAGCGTCGTTTTTGTGAATGGTCCGAGAACCCCTAATAATGTGGCTGATTATTTGTATGAGCAGACACGTGATGAGAACAATATCACTTTTCATAACTGCAAAAGTATTGCGCAAAGCGATGAAGATCGTACACCTCAGCGTTGGCGCATTTATTCCGGTAAATATGAAAAAGAATTTGCTCAAATGTTGGTGATTGGCAATATTTACCCCGGAATTTTAGGTTTTGACAACTTGTTAGTGGCTCACACCATGGACTCTTATTCTTGCTGTGAAACGGCAAATGCCGCAATTACCACCGCAATTTGTGCCAGAGGTATGGAAATTGACGCCGAAATACGACACGATTGTTACAATATGGTGCAACTCTTGTGTCCGAAATATGCTGTTGACTGGGACGATTTTGTTTATTTCAGCCAAAATATGAAGATTGAACCTAAAGATTTAAGACCGCAAGTTCTGTCTAGTCCGTTGCGCGTATTCGCCGAAACTATCTTAAATCGCGTTTCTTAGAGATTATTCTTCAATCCATGGGGAGACGATTTTTAGAATTTGAACGATTAATTCATCTATGGTTCGTTTTTGCGGGGCGAGGTTAAGAGACATCTTAACCTCAAACTTTTCTTTAATTTGCGCCAAAGATACCGTTTTTAGAACCGCGGACATCACAAGCGCATCAAAAGCATTGTCCGTCTCAAAATGATATAAAGGTTCTTTGGCTCCTTCATAGACCAAAGTCATAGTATTTTCTACATAATCCGTTTTTATGGATAATCCCAGATAGCCTAAACCTGATATATTTTTATATATCACTTCAGGTGCTGCATTAAATAATTGTAACACATATTTAACTGCAATAGTTAATGCCAAATAAGGTTTATAGGCCTCTCTCGCTTCTTCTAAGTCCTTAACTTTAAATACGGCTAAATCCAATGTACATGGCAATTTTATCGAACTTACAAATAGTGCTAAGGATAGTTTATTTATAGAAAATTGCGGATTATTAATTTGCAAAATGATTGTTTTATCATCCCCATAGCGTTTTATCAAATCCTCAGCCTGCTCTGCATATTCTTCCCAGGTGTGCGGCGTATTGTCAAGCGAAATGACAGGGCATACTTCATCACAAAAAGTATTACCTTCGTGAATATCAAACGCAATATCTATCATTTTTTTATCCTTTAAAAAATTTAGGCTTATTTTATCATGAGGTTGGTAAGTTTTTTGTTAATTTTGGTTTTTACTTTGACTTCTTTTTTTTATGATTTTATAGTTGAGAAAAATGTTGCAAACGGAGATGATTATGCAAAATATCGGAATTATTGGTACGGGGATTTTCGGTTCAGCCTTGGCTTTGACCGCGGTACGTGCCGGAAACAAAGTTTTGTGTTGGGACAGAAAGCAAGATATTATTGATTCTATCAATCAAAAACACATCAACCAACGATATCTTCCTAATATTCCGCTTGGGAGTAACATTGTAGCCACCAATGACTTAGCGGAAATTTTTGAGACAGCCAAGATTGTGCTTCTTACCACCTCAGCCCAAGCAACGCGCGAGATTTTAGAAAAGATTAAACCTCTCCTTAAAACTGACACTATCTTGGTTTTTTGTGCCAAAGGGATTGAAGCTCAAAGCGGGAAAATGCTCTCCGAAATTGCGCAAGAAATTATTCCATCAACGACCATTGCCATTTTATCGGGTCCGGGATTTGCCGTGGATATTGCCCATAAAAAGTTAGCCTCCGTTACGATTGCCTCACAAAAAGAAGGTGTTGCCAAGATCTTGTGTGAGACCTTAGGAACGCCTTTTTTCCGTCCTTACACCACAACTGACATTATTTCTCCGCAAATCGGCGGAAGTGTTAAAAATGTAATTGCCATTGCCTCAGGTATTGTCGAAGGGGCTCAGCTTGGAGACGGAGCTAGAGCCGCCCTTATTACCAGAGGGTTAGCCGAAATGCTGCGTTTGGCGAAAGTACTCGGTGGAAGTGTCAGCACCATGATGGGAATGTGTGGCTTGGGAGATTTGGTGTTAACAGC
This sequence comes from uncultured Pseudomonadota bacterium, assembly GCA_949295995.1. Classification (GTDB taxonomy): domain Bacteria; phylum Pseudomonadota; class Alphaproteobacteria; order RF32; family CAG-239; genus Scatocola. Next base: position 15,863 of record CASFNK010000058.1, on the reverse strand, counting down.
CAACTGCTCCCAATCTCGAAACTTTAGTTTTGGTTATGAAATCGGGGTTTGTGGGAAAGCGCAAAAAATATTGCAAGAAAACACACGTACGGTCGAGGGGATTTTTACCACTCAAGCGGTGCTCAAACGGGCGCATGAACTCGGTATTGAAATGCCGATTTGCGAAATTGTCAGTCAAATTTTGTTTGAAGGTCTGTCTATTCAAACGGCCATGGAAAAGTTAATGTCCAGACCTTATAAAGATGAAGGGTGCTAATATCTAAACATTAGTAGTTATCGGGCAGGTCGTTTTCCAACAAAATGATTTTTTTGCGTTCGCACTCCAGTGCATAAGCATGTTGCAAACCATCATTCAGGCTTTGAGCAATATAGATTTTGCTTTCGGGATATTTGGCTTTTTCTAACCCTGACTTGATGGGCAAGGTTTGTTTTTCGCCTACCAAAATCACATAGTCGCAAACTTTTGATATATCTTCTCCAAAGGCTTGGTTGAGGCTGTTTTCTTGCTCGCCTAGTTCAACCATTCCGGGCGTGATGATGATTTTGTAGTCATCAAACAAAGACAAAGTTTTTAGGGCGGCCTTAGTTCCATTCGGGTTGGAGTTAAAACCGTCATCAATAATCGTTATTTTGCCATGCTCGGTTAGCTCCAAGCGATGCGGAACGGCTTTGATTTTTAAGAGTTGCGGTTTGAGTTTGGCTAGCGGAATTCCCAACAAGCTACTCATTGCCAAAGCCCCTGCCAGATTGACAATATTATGCTCTCCAAGCAAGCGGGTTTGATAATCGCATTTTTCACCCGTTGGTGTTACAAAAGTAAAGCTCGTTCCCTGGGAGGAGACTTTAACATTTGTTGCTTGGTAATCATTATGTTCGCCCAAACCATAAGTTTGACACTTGTGTTTGGGCGGATTGTTACGAATGAGTTCATTATCGCCATTGACGAGCAAGAAGCCATCTTTTGGCAGAGCATCAGACAATTCATATTTGGTTTTAATGATGTTGGCTTGGGTTTTAAAACTTTCCAGATGTTGCGCGCCCAAGGCTGTGATGATGCCGTGTTTGGGGTGGACAATATCGCACAATTCTTTAATATCGCCGACATTTTGCGCCCCCATTTCGCAGACAAAAACTTCATCAGTGGATTTTAGGTATTCTCTCACGGTTTTAACAATTCCCATCGGGGTATTGTAGCTTTCGGGCGTCATCAAAGAATTAAAAGACGCATGCAATAAAGTGTTGAGATAATATTTTACGCTGGTTTTGCCATAGCTTCCGGTGATGCCGATGGTGAGTAAGTCTGGGCATGAGCGCAAAATCTTTTTGGCTTTGACGATATAGCAATGTCTTCTCCAGGCTTCAAACGGCATATTGATATAGTTGGCCAAGAGTACGACTATTCCAACCAAACCATAGGCCAAGGGTAAGAAAGTAATATTTTTTATCCATGCGGCATAAAACATTAAACCCAGCAAGACAACGGAAGTTAAGAGTAACCTATCAACCCTATGGGTATAGACGAGGCGTTTTTTGGCTGATTTTGGCCACATTGCCCAACAAAAAAGCGCAAACAAGGCGCTCAAGCCCCAAGGATTAAGTGTTATTTTTAAGCCTATGAGCCCAAGCAGAAGAGCTAAAATTTGGCTCCAAGAACGATGGAGGTTATGTGCCAGCCATTTGGTTTGGACTTTGGGCTTATAAGCATTTAGCTGAAACATGTGGGTAAAATAACGCAGAGCCAAAATTGTGGCACATGCTCCCAAAACAAAACAAATCATTGGTGCTGACATTTTATTCTCCAATATTCAAAAAAGACTTGATAACACGAGCAAAAAGATAAGGCTGTTCTAAAAACGAATAATGCCCTGCTCCTTCAAACACGACCAAACCTGAGCCTTTGATAAGGCTTTCCATTTTTTTGGCATCAGACAAAGGAGTGGCGGTGTCTTTATCGCCCCAGATTAACAGGGTTTCGGCCGTGATTTGCGGCAATAAGGGTTCTAAATCTTCATTAACGGCTTTGACCAAGCACCCCCGCATGATGGGTGATGCCGCTGCATAGTCAGCCGAGCCAAACTTGGTTTGAAAATAGTTCAAAGCAAAAGGGAAACACTTGATGAGCTTTTTGCCTAGTTTATAAATTCCAACCTTTAGTTTGTATTTTAGGCCTCGTTTGGGCAAAATTCCGGCCGAATCGACCAAGATGTTTTTGGTTATCCTAAAAGGTAAATCAGAACGAGAGTTGAGTTTAATGATAACTCTGCCGCCAAAGGAGTGTCCCAGCAAAATCACCTTATCGGCTTTGAAAAGTTTAAGAAACTCCACCACAAAATCAGCATAGTCATCAACCGACCAAACCTGCGGCGGTTCCTCGCTCTCGCCAAAGCCAGGCATATCTAATGCTACGACATGATACCGGCAAGAGATGGTATTAATGATATTTTCAAAGAGCTTGATATTGGCTCCCCAGCCATGGAGCAAACAGACCAATTCGCCCGAGCCTTGGCTTTGATAATTGATATTTATTCCTTTGATTGTGGTGCGCACGGTAAAATCTTTACTCTATATTAAACAGAATCGTTGTATTGCTCTCTTATTGTTAGCTTTTTTGTATTAAATAAACCTTAAAAGGAAAAAGATTATGAAAATTAAAGTTGCGGTTATTTTCGGCGGTAGGAGCACCGAACACGAAATCTCCATTATTTCTGCCGTTCAAGCCATGAATAATATGGATACCGAGAAATATGACATTATTCCGCTTTATTTAACCAAAAATAATGAATTTTATTTTGGGGAGGCTCTGCGTAATATTAATGAATATCGCAACATCAAATCCTTGCTGGAAAAATGCCAAAGAGTGATTTTGGTCAATGACGGCACGAAGCACAAAATCATTAAATATCCTTTTAAGCTGTTTGGCAAAAAGATTTTGGGTGAATTTGACGTGGCTTTCCCGATTGTTCATGGTACAAACGTTGAAGACGGTACTTTGCAAGGATTTTTGAAAACACTTAATGTTCCTTTTGTGGGGTGCGGCGTTTTTGCCTCAGGCTTAGGCATGGATAAATTTGCCATGAAGATTATGCTCAAAGAAGCAGGTTTTCCCGTATTGGATTGCTTGCGCTTTAATGCTCACGATTATCAAGAGCCGGCACAAGTCATTGAAAAGATTGAGAAGAAATTTGCCTATCCGGTGATTGTGAAACCCGTTAACCTTGGTTCCAGTATCGGTATTTCTCGCGCCGATGACAAAGATGCTTTGGCAAAATCTTTAGATACGGCTTTTAGTTTTGCCGATATGGTATTGGTTGAACGAGCAATTACCAATTTGAAAGAAATTAACTGTGCGGTTTTGGGCGATAGTGATGAAGCCTCAGCTTCAGAATGTGAAGAACCCCTCACCTCGCATGAAATTCTCAGCTATCAAGATAAATATATGGGTGATGGTGCAAAATCCTCGGGCTCTAAAGGAATGCAAAGTTTGAAGCGCAAAATTCCTGCCGATATTCCTCTCGAACAAAAGAAATATATTCAAGAAATGGCCGTTAAGACTTTTCAATATCTGGATTGCAACGGCGTTGCCAGAATCGACTTTATGATTGATGAAGATGAGGGAAAAGTTTACTTTAACGAGATTAACACCATTCCAGGCTCTCTTTCATTTTATTTGTGGGAGCCTTTGGGGATTAAATATAAAGAACTTCTGACACACCTCATCAACTTAGCACTTAAGAGAGAGCGTAAAGAATCTGAAATTGTGTATTCTTTTGATACAAATGTGCTGGCTCAGGCCGGAAGTTTTGGTGCAAAGGGGAGCAAAGGAAGTAAATTGTAAAAATTTATCTCTTTGATTTTCAATGATTTTATAAAAAAGTTGAAAAAATTATTTTCCCTTAAGCGTTCCTTAAGGAGCCAATGTAAAAGTGAGTTTGTAGTTAAGGACAAACCACTTTTATTTTAAGGAGAAAGAAAATGAATAAATTTATCACCGCTTCTGCTTTTGTTGTTGCTTTAGGATTGAGCGCAAATGCTTTTGCCACAGGCTTTCAAGGTCCTCAAAATATGGGCGGGTTTCAAGGTCCGGGATTAGAGCCAAGTTCGGTCGCCGAGGCTTTGAAACTCAATGATGATACACCGGTTGTTTTAGTCGGACAAATCGAAAAAAGTTTGGGCGATGAAAAATATCTCTTCAAAGACGCCACCGGCAGCGTTACCATTGAAATTGATAATGATGACTGGAGAGGCGTAAACGTTACTCCGAAAGACACCATCGTTATTCAGGGTGAAGTTGACAAAGACTTCTTTAAGACCGAAATTGATGTTGACAGCGTCGCTTTGAAAAAATAATCTGATTTTAGGAAAAAAATGCAGTCCCCGAAAAAATTATTCGGGGCTGCAGGCGTAAGAATAAGGAGCTTTCTATGCGGGTGTTGTTGATTGAAGATGATGAGCTTATCGGCGACGGTATCAAAACCGGACTTGAAAAAATGGGTTTTACAACTGATTGGTTTCAAGACGGCGATGACGGCGAAGAAGCTTTGTTGCAAGCTCCTTATGATGCGGTTATTCTGGATTTGGGATTGCCGCAAAAAGACGGATTGGAGATTTTGGAGAGCTGGCGAAATGCCGGCAAGAAAGAACCGGTATTAATCCTTAGTGCCAGAGGCGATATTGACCAGCGCATTTTAGGTCTTAACCTCGGGGCAGATGATTATTTGGCAAAGCCCTTCTCGCTCAAAGAAGTTCAAGCCCGCCTTAATGCCCTTATTCGTCGCCAAAGTGGACAAGTCAGCCCGCAACTGGAGCACAAGGGCGTGGTGTTTGACCCGCAAACCAGACACGTTAGCTTTATGGGAAAAGATGTTAGCTTTTCGCCTAAGGAAATTATTGTTTTGGAACTTCTGCTCCGCAACAAAAACAAAGTGCTTTCTAAAGAAGTAATTGAAAACAAAATCTATTCTTGGGGAGATGAAGTGCAAAGCAATGCCGTGGAAGTGCATATTCACCATTTGCGTAAAAAGCTCGGCAAAGACTTTATTAAAACAATCAACAAAATAGGATATATCGTGGAGGATTAATGAAAAAAATCAGTCTTAAACTCAGGCTCATTATCTTGTTTGTGTTGATTGCCGGCGTGTTCGGGACAATCGCCGGTGCTCTGTCTTGGGTTGAAACAAGAGAAAAAATTGATGAATTTTTTGACACTTATCAAATTGCTTTAGCCCGACAGTTGGCCGCGGCCGATTGGCAATCAATTACCCCTTCAGTACAAAAACAAACCAACAAACAGCTCAAACATATTGCTCATGCCGATGATGAGGACGAGGCAATCGGCTTTGCAATTTTTACCAAAGATGGGCAAAAAGTTTTTCATGATGACGAAAACGGCAAAGATTTTTCCTATACACCGGTTATCGGCTCATACGTCGAGCAAATTGTTGACGGGGAAAAATGGCGGATTGTTTGGGTTTATTCCGCGGACAGCAAATTTGTGATTGCCGTCGGACAAGAACTTGAGTACCGCGAAGATATTGCTTGGGATATGGCTGAAGAATTTATCACACCGTGGGCTATCGGTTTAGCTTTGCTTTTAATCGTGATGATTTCGGTGATTGCATATGAACTCTCGCCTTTGGCAAAACTAGCTAAAGAGGTGCAAAGCCGCAAAGAAGGCGATTTATCGCCCATTCCCGAAACAAAATTGCCAAAAGAGATTTTGCCCCTTATCTACGCCATGAATGCTTTGCTTAAGCAAACCGAGCAAATGCTTAACCGTGAGAGAAGTTTTATCTCTGATTCCGCCCATGAACTGAGAACGCCTTTAAGCGCACTTAAAGTGCAGTTGGAAGTTTTGGAAATGTCGCTAAGTGATGAAAAAGAGCGTGCAAAAGCTCTGCAAAAAATGGAGCAAGGTATTAGCCGTTGTGCACGTTTGGTTGAGCAACTCTTAGCCTTATCTAAGATTGACACAACTTCGGCAGCTCAGTTGAGTGAAGACCATATAATTGATTGGAAGCACTTGATTGCCCAAATTTTGGAAGACTATGCTGAAAAGATTAAAGAAAAATCTTTGCAAATTGACTTAGAGCTTGCAGGCTCGGCTCCGTTTGAGAAGGGAAATTCGGTTTTAGCGGCTTTACTCATTCGTAACCTTGTGGACAACGCCGTTAAGTACAGCCCTAAAGGTGCCGTCATTCTGATTGAAATGAGAGATGGGAAATTCCAAGTAATAAACTCGCAAACCTCCGTGGAAGAGAAAAATCTGACTCTGCTAGGACAACGCTTTTTCCGTCCGGCGGGGCAAAAAGAAACCGGTAGCGGATTGGGGCTCTCCATTGTGCGCAAAATTGCCGAATTTTATAACTGTGGCTTGACTTTTAGCAATACAGAAAACGGTTTTTGCGTAACCGTTACACGATAAAAACTTTATCCCCCTCTTCCCTTGAAGATGACATTTTCATCACCATATCTTTTGCTGATTTGCAGGAGTTTTGATGATGAAAATGTTTTTATATACTATCTTGGCTGTTTGGGGATTATATTTTAGTGAAGTGTATGCTCAAATTCCAACCCCTGAACCCAAATTTGATTTTGTGCTTACCAACAAAACCCTCAGCGGAATTGAAAAACAAATTTTATCAGGAAAAATTGAACGCAAGCAAACAAGTGAAATTTTAGAAAATCTTGATACCATCAAAACACAAATCTCACAAGAAAAGTCTCAAGCCTTGGATGAACTCGAAACTATTTTAAAAAAACTTAAAGCCCTAGACAGCTTATCCGATACCGATGACGAAGAACCTCAAGAAATTAAATCTCAGCGCAAAAATTTTAATCTTCAAGCCGATAAAATCAGAACTAAAATTGCTAATGCCGAACTCGCAAAAGCTAAAATTGATGAAATTAACGGTTTAATCCTCAAACAAAGAAACTCTCAACTGTTTAACGACATTATGCTCAAAGAAAGCTCCATTTTAGCCCCTAAAGAATTCGGAACCTCTTTATTGAGCTTCTTCAAATTTACTTATGAGCTTGCTTTATCTCCTTTTCGATGGTTTGACAATCTTCCCGCTCATGAGCAGAAAATTCAAAAAAATTCTTTAATAATGGTTGCTTTTTTACTGGTGGCGGTTTGGCTTTTTACTTATCAAGCCGGATATTTCATTAAAAAACATTACGGATATGCTCAAGATATTGACTTGCCGAATTCAGAACAAAAACTTAAAGCCGCTCTCTGGGAATGGCTTGCAAGAGGCGGTATTCCCGCAATCGCTTTAATCTGCTTTCTCCTGTGGATTGGACAAGAACATCTTATCATCTCTTCTGATTTTGGTTTGTTTTTGCAAAATTTAGCTCTTTTTGTGCTCTATTTTGTTGTTTTGATATCTTTAGCAAAAGTTATTCTTTCTCCTTATCGCCCTAAATGGCGGTTCGCCCCTTTGACGAATGACAGAGCCATGTCCCTTTATAAAAGTTTACATTTTGCTTGCGGCGCAATTTGTATTATCACATTTTTTCAGACTTTGGCGACAGAGATGAAGCATGACGTTGCAATTATTTATGCCCTGACCATTCTTTCCAACGCCGTTAAGGCAATTTGTATTGCTTTAATCTCCATTCGGGCTTTTTATACCGCTCCTACCGAAGATGCTGACAATGACGACTCTTCTTTAGATACTCACTCCAAACTCAGTCTCGGAATTTGTTTTTTTATTTTTCTTGCTTTCGGATTATCCTTACTTGGATATGTCAGCTTATCCGAATTTATTATCAACAAATTTATCGGTTCGGCATTAATCGGTTGCGGATTTTATGTATTAAACAAAATTCTGGCTCTTGTTTTTCATCTTCTTCTCAAACTTAAGTTTTTTTCTCATTGGCTTAAAATCAGTAAAAAAAATCTCCTTAAAACCGAACTTTGGCTAAAAATTATTCTTACCCCTTTTATTGGGCTGGTCGCAATTTTGTGTATTTTGGCCTTTTGGGGTGTTTCGGTCGATATCTTTCTTTTAGAACTCAAAAGTTTCCTTATCGGTTTTAATTTCGGCGGCGTTCACATTTCAATCATCTCTATTCTTCTGGGAATTGTGGCATTTTTCATCTCTTTATTTGTTTTTAAATTGCTTAAAAACAGTTTTATCTCCGGAACGCTTAGTCAAATCGACATGGACGACGGTATCAAAAGCTCTCTTATTGCCGGAATTGGCTTTTTGGGCTTTTTTATCTCTCTTATCTTGGCTATTGCCGTTATGGGCGGAAGTTTTGAAAGTATTGCCATCATCGCCGGGGCTCTATCTCTCGGTGCCGGTTTAGGTTTGCAAAATATGGTCAGCAACCTTGTGGCCGGTCTCACAATTTTATTTGAACGTCCGCTCAAACCCGGCGACTGGGTCATCATCAACTCTCAAGAAGGCTTTGTTAAGCAAATCAATATTCGCTCTACAACCCTGGAAGCCCCTAATAAAGCCGATATTATTATTCCGAACTCGGAAATTATCTCCAGCTCCTTGGTTAATATGACTTACGGAGACAAAATCGGTAGAGCAGAAATTAATGTTGCGGTTGACTACGACTGTGAGGTAAATATGGTCAGAAACACCTTGGTCGATATTGCCCTGTCTCATCCCCTCGTCTTAAAAAATCCGATGCCGTCTGTGAATATTAAAGACTTAAGAACAACCGGAATTGAGCTCCAACTCAACTGCTTTCTGGCTAATATTTATAACAAAAGCGAGGTTACCAATACAATCAGAGAAAAAATATTAACCCGTTTTCGCGAATTAGGTATTAATTTTCCCGTGTCTTTTCATATCATTAGAATTCAAAATGATAATGAAAAAAATAATCCTTAGTAATCAATTAGTAATCTTTTCATATTAAACTTCAGATGATAATTGTAATTATTCTGACTTACAGACGGAGCCCTTGACATCTGTACGTTGATAGTTATAATTAGCAATTGATTGTAATTTTTTATAAGGTAAAGCATTTATAATATCATGATGTACGTTTTTTATATGGCGTTAGTTTTATTTCTTGTGTTTACTAATGCTTTTTTTGTGGTTTCTGAATTCGCTATCGTTAAAATTAGAAGAACTAAACTGGAAGAATTGGCTCACGGCGGCAGCAAACAAGCTAAAATTGCCCTCAAAATCACCGAAAGACTGAACACCTATCTTAGTGCCATTCAGCTCGGTATTACTCTCGCTTCCCTTGGCTTAGGTTGGATTGGTGAACCGGCCGTTTCTCGTTTGTTGGAATTGTGGTTCGGAGGGCTATTTAACGGAAATACCATTTTGCTCCACTCGGTTAGCTTCGGTGTGGCTTTTGCTTTCATTACCTTATTACACGTCGTTTTGGGTGAGCTGGTACCTAAATCTTTGGCTATTCAACACACCGAACGCTATGCCTTGGCTATTGCCAGACCGCTCTATCTCTTTAATAAAATCTTTGCGCCGTTTATTTGGGTATTTGACCATGTTACCAACGGTATCTTACGCATTATGGGGACCAGAGTTTCTAATGAAACGGGTGATGCTCACTCCGAAGAAGAAATTAAACTCATTATTAACGCTTCGCAAAAAGACGGCGTGATTGATGATACTGAAGGTGAAATTATTCAAAACGCCATTGATTTCTCGGAAATTTGCGCTCACGAAATTATGATCCCAAGACAAGATATGAAATGTTTGTATCTTGATGACGGATATGACGAAATTATGGAATTTGTTAAAAGCAATAAGCATACGCGTTATCCTTTGTGTAAAGATGACAAAGACAGCATTGTCGGAATGATTCATATTCGCGACCTTTTGGAACACCAAGAAATTCTCCATGACAAAGATGTTTTAAGCAAAATTGCTCGCAAAATTCTCTTCGTTCCTGAAAATAAGTCTATTTCCGAAATTTTGCACCAGATGATGGCTAAGCATATTCACATCGCAATCGTGGTTGATGAATATGGCGGAACAGCAGGAATGCTCTCTATGGAAGATATCTTGGAAGAATTGGTCGGCGATATTATGGACGAACATGATGATGCCGAAGAAGAACCTATGAAAATGATTAGCGACAATACTTGCCTGTTTGAGGGAACTTACCTCATTGAAGATGCATACGAGTGTATGGGCTTACCGAATATTGAATATGAGGAAAGCACAATCGGCGGCTATGTCTTCGGATTGCTCGGCAGAGAGCCTAAAGTCGGAGACAAAGTTGAAGACAACTATTGTATCTACGAAGTTACAGATGTCGATAATATGCGTATTACCAAAGTTAAAGCTCAGGTTAAAGAGCATAACGATGAAGATGAAGACTTCTAAAAAAACAAGCCCCTTGCGGAGCTTGTTTTTTATCTTAGAGGCGTTTGAGCATAAAGTAAGACATTATTTCAAACATACCATAGAGCAGAACGTAAATACCTATGAGCGTACTCAAAGTCAACATTCCCAGTAAAGGATAGGCTAATATCAGATACGCAAACACTATTCCGACCACGCCTGAAATAACCGACATTCCCCAGCTAAAACCTAATTTTCTTAACTGATAGGCTTCAACCAACTGGACAACACCTATTGCTAAACTCCAAAAAGCTAAAATTATCGGCATGGTGGCTGCGGTTATGCCTAAATTAGATATTAAAATTAAACCAACCAAAATATCTAAAATTCCCACAAACATATCTCGACCAATCGTGGCTTTGGTGGAGACGGCTATGTAACCTATACCCATTATAATAAAAGCCACACCTAAATACAAAGCTAATCCCAGCATAGTGGCTAATGGGTGAAACCAGATATAGGCCGCAAAAAATAACATAATTATTCCTGAAACCAAGCGCCAACGACTGGGTTTAATCTCAGTTGAATAGACTTCTCCGTTTTTTATTTCACTTACAATCATTGTTATCTCTCCTATAGATTTGTAACATAATTGATATAATGACTTTTGCATCGATTTCCATTATTTCTTGCAAAATTACTTTTTATTTTAAATTTAGGTTTGATTATTTTCGAAATGACAGTATATTAGAAACACGACATAATATACTCAAGGAGTAAATAGATGAAAAAAATTATTAGCTACATTGCTCAGGGACAAGGTATCGGCTTGAAATATTTGGCTCTGCTTGCCCTTATACTTGGAATTCTCGGAGGTATCGGAACCAAGGTTATTGCAACAGACGGTATTCCCTTGGCGCAACAAGTTGCCGACCAGCTTTTGCCGATTAAAGTTGAAAACGGGCAAATCGTTGAACCGCAAGAAACTTACAAAGTTGTACATTTACGTTTCGGTGAAGATGAAAACACTTACCCAATTCCTATTGTGTTGGATACAACTTCCGATATGCTCGACATAAATTTACTCGACCAAGGTGCCTATATTACTCGCTCCTATTTGTATATGATTAATGAGCATGAGGCCAGAACTTATAAACTCGACGGCGATTTTGAACTCATACAAAAAGATTATACGCCGGAATTTACCTCATTTATTAACTGGACGGCCTTTCTCGTCGGGGTCTTTGTATTTGCCGGATTGTTTGTCTTTTATTTTCTTACGGCTCTTGTGTTCTCATTTATTGCCGGACTTATTGCCGCAAGCAAAAAAATCTGTCTCGACTTTAATACCAAAATGCGTTTAAGCTCCGTTGCTTTGATTACTTGCGTTTTAGTATTTTGGGTTTTAAGACTTGTTGGCGATATTAACGTTAATATGTGGTTCTCCGCAATTATCATAATTGCTTTGCAAATTTATTTTATCAGATGTTTGATGGAGCAAACAACAACTTCTGCTGAAATTAAATCCGAAGAAACTGAGGTGGCAAAAGAGAAAATTGTTTCAGAAACAAAAGAAAAAACAACTGCTAAGCGAGGCAGAAAACCTGCGCAAAAGAAAGAAGACGCACAGACAAAAACTTCTACCGCTAAATCAACCAAAGCTCCGAAAAAAACAGCATCAAGGGCTAAGGCTAAAGAAGATGTTGCAGATGAGCCTAAACCTCAAAAGAAAAGAGGTCGGAAGCCTAAGGCTAATTAGAGCTAAAAGAACGCCGATATCCCATCGGCGTTTTTTATGCCTTACTCTTTACATTTGGCTGGATATTGCCAATTGCCTTCCAGAGAATAGCATAAACTTAAATCGGTAAAGTTCATGCAACTCTTGTCGTCTAAATTCCATGCCATTTCTTGCGCTAAGCACTCTTCTCTGCTAAAGGAAAATGAAACCGTTGGCTGATTGGGACTTGTTTCAACTTGTTGCAGAGGTGTAACTTCCGGCAAAGGCTTATCTGAATTCAAGACATAAAGCGAGGCATAAGCCACCGCCATAAAACCGGCAACAAAAACTAAACCTCGCAATAAATATTGGGATTTACGTTTTTTAGTCATTACCTCTTCCTTATTTTAGTCTTGATAATTCGGAGGCTATAGCTCCTGCCAATTGAGAGAGCTGTTGACTTTGGATTTGAGCATATTCTTCATAAGTTTTACCCATGGGCGCACTCAAGTTGGTCTTTTTGCGCTTTAGAACTTGATTGGCATTATTTGTTATCGTCCACCAACTATCTAATACCGCCTCTTTACCCCAAGTGCCATCCATGCGGTTTATCTCTATGGATACATAGTAGTCATAGTTCTCTGCACTGAATGTTTGCGGCTTAACGATTGAATTGGGTAGCGCCAAATTCAAGTCATCGGCTAAAACGCGTTGCAAGAGAGAATTTAGCGTTTCTCCCCAACGATTATACTCGGAAATTTCTAATTCCACTCCGTCGGTGGCACGCATGACAATTTGCGGCTTATCGAGATAACTCGGAATAACCGCTCGATTAACGGCAACACTTATATCAGGCTTGCCATAAGTCGTTTGCGGGGCAATGGTGCGTAAGCCATAAAACATGGAATTCGGTGTGCGATAAAAGCAGGCCGCAACCAAAACCACAATGCCTAAAAGTGCTAATTTTTTCATCTTATTTTTCCTTTCCTCGCAAGAGTGCTTCCGGATGGCGCTCCAGATAATCCGTTAAATCTTTTAACGATTGCGCCGCCGCGCTGACATTAACCAATGCTCGATTGAAATTGCCCAATGCTTCGGTCGAAAGTCGAGAATTGCTACTGAATACTTTACTGATACTTGTGGCGGCTTCTGAAATTTGCGGTAAAACAACCGGCAATTCTTTATTTAATGAATCCGCCATTTGCCCTAATTTATCCGCTATCTTTTGGAACGGTATGTTTTGCAGACCACGCGAAAATTCTTGCAACGGCGATAAAATCGTCGGAATTTGCAACAAATCTTTATCTTGAGGGAGCGTTTCTAACTCTACCGGCGTATCCGGCATCATTACCAGTTCAATCATTAACTGTCCAGTCAGATAATTTTGAGCGGTTAAACGTGCGCGAAGCCCTTTGTGAATTAATGCATCTAAAATTTGCTTGCGGCTTTGCGCATCATCTCCTGATACAATCGATTTTGATACATCTAAGTCAACATAAACCGGTATGCTAAAGGTTAAGTCTTTGAGATTGGCGACCAAATCAATTTGTGAGACCTTACCGATTTCAACTCCCTGAAAAACGACAGAAGAGCCAACATTTAGACCCTTAATGGATTCTTGAAAATACATCACAACCGTATTGCCATCGTCCGGGAAAAACACTTTTTTTAAGTAACTTCCCAATATCAGCGCAAAACAAACAAAACCTGTTGCGACAAATATTCCTATCTTTCTGACGTCGGGTTTATTTACCATGTTTTTCCCCTCCTCTGGTTAAAAAATTATAGACCGTCTCATTGGGCGGATTTTTGACAAGTTCATTCGGGTTGCCACGTGCAATTATGCTCTTGCTCGCAGAATCCAAAAATATGGAATTGGTGCCTATCGAATAAATAGAATCTAATTCATGCGACACTATCACTATGGTTGTGCCTAAGCTGTGATTAATTTGGCGGATTAAATCATCCAAATGTTTGGAGCTAATCGGGTCCAGTCCGGCCGAGGGCTCATCAAAATACAAAATATCAGGATCTAAAGCCATAGCTCTTGCTAAGCCTGCTCTCTTTTTCATGCCACCGCTGATTTCGGATGGGTAAAAATCCTTAAAGCCTCCTAATCCGACATAAGATAATTTAAGCTCAACCAACTCATTTATTTCCGCAGGTGTATAATCGCTATATTGTTGCAAAGGAAGAGCCACATTCTCACCCAAAGTCATAGAGCTAAACAAGGCTCCGCTTTGATACAAAATGCCGCAGTGGCGCATAATATGTTGCTTATTTTCAGGCGTGGCGGCGGCAAAATCTTCGCCGCCTATTAACACTTGTCCTTCTTTGGGTGGAAGCAGACCGGTCAAAACTCTCAACAAGCTACTCTTACCGCAGCCGCTTGAGCCCATTATAAAAAATATGTCTCCTTGATTGACCTCAAAGTCCGCATTTTTGAGCAAGACATAATCGCCATAGCCGACACTTAAATTTTTTGCTGCAATCTTTACATTAGGAGTAATCATAAGTGAAACTCCTGCAAAATTACTGTCAAAAGTCCGGTGATGACAATCATCCATACTATTGAAGAAACAACAGCTTTAGTGGTCGCTACACCGACGGAATCGGCATTTCGTCCGCAATTAATACCATAATAGCCGCCACAAATCGAAATTATCCACCCATAAACAAAACCATGGAAAATTCCGACCCAAAAGTTTTTCAAAAACAGAGCATCCCAAGTATAGTCCCAATAACTTTCATAAGGTATCCCTAAGGTGAAAATACCAACCACCGCTCCGCCTAAAATTCCCATAATATCTGACAAGAGCGTTAAAAAAGGCATAGCTAAAATGAGTGCCGAAATACGTGGCAAAACCAAAAAATCCATCGGCGAGAGCCCCATGGTTTTGAGTGCGTCAACCTCCTCGTTAACCTGCATGGTACCAATAGTGGCCGCATAAGCGGCTCCGGTGCGTCCGGCCATGACAATTCCGGCCATTATCGCACCCATAATGCGGGTCATACCTATTGCGACCAGACTTGCCACATAAATTTGCGCGCCAAAATTTTTGAGCTGAATCGATCCGACATAAGCCAAAATTAATCCAACCATAAAGCTCACGACCGAAACAATTCCTACAGCCTTATACCCGCAACCTTCGAGAGCAAACAAAAAGTCTATTCTGCGCATGATGGCTTTGCCTCCCAAAAGGCGCGCAAAAGAACTCAATGCCGACTTTATAAAAGATAAGCCTTGTTTGAAGCTGTTATAATTATTGAGTGTATCTTCGCCAAGATGGGTAAAAAAGTCTTGTTGTTGCGTTTCTCTTGTCGGCGGTGTGGCTGATGAGGTCAGAGCCAAATTAACCATATCTTGTAAATTTGTCGGCAAACCCGACCAATCAATTTTTATGCTTTGAGATTTGGCGGTTTTGGCTAGTTCAAACAAAATAACCACCAGCGAAGAATCCCATGATTTTAAGGAAGAAGAATTAAAAGTGATGTTTTTAATCTTATCTATTGTCGGCAACAGTTCGTCTTGAGGGGTTTTATTTTGAATAAAATCTCCTGCTAAAACTATTTCCAGGTCTTGATTGTGGATATTATAGTTTAATTGCGCCGACACATTTCCCTCTAATTTTTAATTTATATTAGCTTTGCTTGTTTAATATAAAATTAAAATCATAATTTACAAGGAAATCTCTCTTACTTGTATATTTTTAATTCTTTTTTATGAAAAGAAACCCACCGGCCTAGCCGGTGGTTCTTCTTTAACGGGTGTAACCCTAATTGTGCCAGCGAACGCCTTAAGGGCGTATGACGGTCTGACAGGGCGAAAATTACTTGCTACCCGTAAACGGGTCAAAATCCATTGT
>CASFNK010000057.1 GCA_949295995.1 uncultured Pseudomonadota bacterium | reverse complement strand
TTCATTATAATTGCCAGCAAGGTTACGTTTCCGTAGTCTTTTTCTGAAATAATATATCCTTTGGCAGAAGACCAACGGATTTCATGACCGGCACGAGATGATGTATCTTTGTCATCAAGACGAGTGGCGCGGATTTCATAACGTCCTTCCGGAACATCATAGGTATAGGTTTTATATATTCCGTTATGTGTTGCTTCGGTAATACTTTCTGTTTCCAGCGCAAACCATTCTCCCAAAGGACTGTCATTGTCATCAACCAGACGAGCCTCTAATTGCCATTTTATCGTTTTGGAAGATAAGCCACCGCTGTCATTGGCATAATAACAGCCGCGCTGGAATGCCACATCAATTTCTATTTTATTTATTTTGGTTTCTGCCGGATTTAAGACAAAAGGACCGCAATATTCACCTTTCAACAATTCCTGACCGGCAATTTCGGCAGAAGTTACAACATCTTCAATGAATAATATGTTTTTTTCTTGAGGGTTTATGACTTGATAGGTTATTTCCTTAAAAGAGCTAATCGGCGTATCTTCAATGCGGATTTGTTCAACATCATATTCGCCTTGTCCGATACAATGGAGCTGATAAACATATTGTTCATTATCAATATAGCGATAATAAGGTCGACTGGCAAAATCGGGATAGATTAAGTGGCGGCCATAAATTACCGGAATTGGATTGCCAAGCCTTGCTTCATTTCCTTGAGCCTGCAAGGAATATGTCGGGCTTTGGGTATAAGCGGAAGAAGTCATACCATTAAGAGCCGGTTTGGGTGTTGGAATAAATGTATTAATAAGAATTCCGCCAGCCATAGAAACACCAGCCGCGGCCACACCACCCCAAACGGCACCGTAAGCCGCTCCGACAGCTCCGCCGGTATAAACAGTGGCAACAATTAAAGCCACGGTTAATACAGCTTTAATCGGATTAGAGCCGCCACCACCACCGCCCAAAGGCAAGGCAACAAAACTGACGACATCTTTAGATGATAAAGGGCTAGACCAATCTTTACGAAGTTTGGCAACGCCATTTACAAAACAAATTACCGGACGGGATAAATCAATCTTTTGAGTGTTTACGATTTGCCAAATTGTTTGATTTTTGGGTAAAGTTTTGCTTATCCGCCCTTTGTTTAGGTTAAACGGATTTGTAAAGTAATTAAAATAAGTCATTTTATTTCCTCATAAAAAAATATCCCAGAACTAAATCTTGGGATATTTTGACAATGTTGTTATCTACGCAAAATGTGCGGAGAATAAACCTCTTAATCTCCGCATTTTAGAATATAATGCGTTGAGCGACCGGCACCTACTTGTTCTAATATATCATTTTCAACCAGATATTTAAGTGAGCGACCGGCAGTATCTTGCGAACATTTACAAATTTTTGCCCACTTTCCGGAAGTGAGATTTCCTTCAAAACCATCAAATAGCATATTTATAATTTTTCTTTGGTTATCATCTAACGCAACCAAATTAAATTTTTGCCATAATTTTGATTTTTGCATGATTTTCTCAATCAGACTTTCAGAGTTCTTCATAGATGCCAATAAACATTCTAAAAACCAATTAAGCCAACCGGTAATATCCATATCGCCTTTTTGAGTACTTTCCAAAATTTGATAATACATCTTCTTTTCTTTTTGAATTTGGGCAGACATACTATAAAAGCGATATGCTGTATTTTCTGCTTTAGCTAACATCATATCGGTAATAGCTCGTGAAAT
>CASFNK010000056.1 GCA_949295995.1 uncultured Pseudomonadota bacterium | reverse complement strand
CAACCATAAGCCGAACCTGAACCTAAAACAATAACTTTCATTTTTTTCTATAAATTCTTTCAAAAATTAATTGACAAAATTTTTTTCACTCACTATATTACCGCAATAATTTTTTTATGGCATATCAAATAATGAAAAAGTATATTTTCACAGCCGATCTGCACGGCAATATCGTGCAGTATAATAAACTATTCGATTTTGCAAAACAAGAAAAAATCGACATGATAATTATGGGCGGAGATTTAACCCCCAAAAACGCAGAAAGAAGAAGCGTTATCGGGCAAAGAGATTTCATAATAAACGAATTATTTCCGTTAATGACCGAATTTAAAAAAACAAATCCGACGGAAATTGCCTTAATAATGGGCAATGATGATTACAAAGCCAATCATCAAATTTTGAAAGATAATCAAAAAACGGTCGGTTATCATTTAATAGATGAAACTCCTTTAGAATATGCCGGTTTTTATTTTGGCGGCTACACATATGTGCCTTATACCCCGTTTCAATGGAAGGACTGGGAAAAGAGAGATCTCGCAACCGAGACCGATACTTCCTTCCGAGGAGATACGAGAGAAGAAGGTTTTATCAGCCAAGGAGATGATAATAAAATCCCGTTCAACATTTATCAAACCATGATGGACAGCGCCATAGATACAGACTTAAGCATGCAATTCGGCACAATAAATCCGGACAAACTTGTCTTAATCAGTCATGCGCCACCCTATGATACGGTTTGCGATTATACGGCAATAAAAGACGGAACTTCGGTCAAATACAAACATGTAGGTAGCCGCGGTATATTATCTTTTATCAAAAAATATCAGCCCAAACTGACGCTTCATGGACATATTCATGATGCCGCCGAATTAAGCGGTAATTTTTACGAAAAAATCGGCAAAACCACAGTTGCCAATGTCAGTAATGATCATCTGACCGAGACACTGAAAATAATAAAATTTACATTAGACACATTAGAAATAGAAAGAATAACACTATAAAAATCGGAGTCAAAAATGTCTGCTGAAGATTTAGAAAAAAGAAACAGAGCCCTGCATTGCACCGTCAATCAACTCAAAGATCGTTGCAAAGGAATAATTTTGGTAGGCTCTTTAGCTTATGGAGATAAAGAAGAAATCACACATAAGTCAGATATAGATTTAATAGTTGTATATGATGACATAAAAAACTGCATAGACAGATATTTCAAAGATGAAGCCGAAGCCTCTCATCTGCGCAGCAACAGTTATGACGGCTATTTAACCAAACAAACCGCCAATATTGACGGAGAAAAGATCCCGGTCAGCATCCACAATTTAAACTTTAATGCTCTGCAAAGAATCTCTTACGGCAATAATGAAACTTTGGCTTATTATCGTCAAAACAGAAAAAATGTCACATATTACAGTCAAGACTTTGACGGAATAAACCACGCTTTTGTTACCCCGGCACGTCCGATATCCGGCTTAAACGGAGAAAGAAGAATAGACAGCATATCCATGGAATTTGATAATAAATATGTTATCGGCAACGATATGGATAAACTGCTTTCCGGAGCCAAAATTTTGAAAGACTATGACGGACAAATAAAAGATTGCATTGATACTTTGTGGGATAATTTAACACTGCGTTTAGTTGAACATTGTTATAAACACCAAATAGATCTGAATAAAGAGAACCGCAATATAGGAGAGCTCTTAGTAAGACGCCCCAGATTTTCGGACCAAACCCTTCAAGAATGTTATTTACGCACACAAATAGGCATAGATAAAGCATTAACAAATATTCACAATTATACGCAAGATAAAACTATTCAGCCGCTTGATTTCAATACAATATTGCTGATAGGTCAAAAAAAATTATCCAGAAGATAAAAAATCACTTGCCAAATAAAAAAATATAGAATATAAATTGCTTCGTTATCGAGATTGGGGTGTCGCCAAGTGGTAAGGCAACGGTTTTTGGTATCGTCATTCGTTGGTTCGAATCCAGCCACCCCAGCCAAGCAAAATGAGAAGCCATTGATTTTCAATGGCTTTTTTCTTTAGAAAAAGCCTTCAAATGTCGGGAAATGCCCTTTTGTAACATCTGAGACAGTTGGGTGAGACAGTCATGGCCTTAAAACAAAATCATTTGGAACGCAGAAATCACACCTATTATTTCCGCTATTGGATACCAAAATCACTCCAACCTTTCTTCAAAAAAACGCACGTTAGGTATTCTTTAAACACTAATGATTACAATATAGCCATCCTGCTATTGAAGCGAGAAACATTTAAGTTTGATACGTTAATCAATGATTTGTTCGGCGTGTTTCATTCCGCTGATATAGGTCAAAAAAAATTATCCAGAAGATAAAAAATCACTTGCCAAATAAAAAAATATAGAATATAAATTGCTTCGTTATCGAGATTGGGGTGTCGCCAAGTGGTAAGGCAACGGTTTTT
>CASFNK010000055.1 GCA_949295995.1 uncultured Pseudomonadota bacterium | reverse complement strand
TCCATGCGTCCAACCTCATTTAAGCCATACAAGTCCACATTGCCTTGGATAAGTCCGGTAACATTGGCCTCAGTTTGGCCATGGCGAAAAATATATAACAGCATTTTTTACCTCCACTTTATTTATAATCTCAATTTCTTAAAATTCTATCAACTCACGCACAAAAAAACAGGAAGCTTACGCCTCCTGTTTTCTGTTCTAGGGTTTAATTAATCATATTGATTGGGCATTCGCACTACCAAATCACCCTTTTCTGACCTTATCACGCTATGTCCGGTCAAAATCTTCTTGGCTCCACTTTGTATGGGATATTTGAACGGATAATCAGCAATACTCTGCACAAACTCGCCAGTAAAAATATTAAAATAGCTTACTGTAGTGAGCTTGTGGCGCTTAGCCCAAATTTCCCAACCGAGAAACCAATTATGATAATCAATATCTCGACCAAAAATTCTGGCACACAAGACATAACCAAAATCTGCCGGTCCCATGACCTTTTCGGCATATTCACGCATCTGTTTGCGGCTAAACATCCAGCGCGGAACCAACATACCGTATCCTTCAAAGTCGTTAATCAGTTTGTATTTCACTCCCCTTATCTCGTAGCCAACTGCAACATCGCCTTTTTCATATTCGCCAAATACTTCCTCTGGCACAATATAATAAAACAGCCTGCCTTCATCTTGGTGATGAGGTATTGCGACATAGTGCAAAAATCGGCGTTTTTTATCCGCAGGCTTATAGCACTGAGTAATCCAAACACCATATTCTTTGCCCTGTTCAAAAACCACACCCTCATAATGATGATAATTTTTACGGCACAGCAGCCTACGAAACAACGGAGTATCTACCAATACATACTGACTTTTATCGGCATGAGCAGCAACCTCACGCGCAGAAAAATTGATTAACTCTTTATCCATAACAATAATTTTTAAATTAATAAATAATCTTAATAACCTATTTGCCGAAAATATTAGAATATTTTTTAAATTTGTCAACCTTCGCATTTCGCAAACAGATTTTTATTTGTCTTTTGATGCAATTTATGATATTTTATATGTAAGTCTAGCATAAGGATTATGACCATGGTGGATAATATTACTTCAGAACCTTATAATAATCTTGATAAATACACCCGCTTTATTGAAAAATATCAAGATTATCCCAAGCAGTTGGCCAAGCTCATTGCTCAAGAAAAACATAATTTGCTCCCAACGCCAGAAGTACCTAATTACAACTCCGGAACCATGGAGAAAGATGCTGATATCGGATTATCAGATAACATCGCAATTGCCAATGCCGTAGAATTTGAAAATGCCTTCAATCAATACAAACACCAAACACCACAAATGAGCGACCAAGAGGCTCAAGCACGCGTGGTATTTGATTTTATTAATAAGCATGGCATAGCTTTTACTTATGATCACAACAAAAATGACATCCTTTTTGGCAATACTACCCGCGAACAGTTCTACTGTGAGCAGATTTATAATCATGCTTTGACCAACACCAATTTTTATGACCGCCATATCGGCAATATGCAAATACTCTGCCTAGAACCCAAAACTGCCAATGACCTACCCCGCAATCTTCAAGGAATTTCAGAGCATACGCTAAACAAGTTCAACCAAATTACCCCGCAAATTCGTCAGGATATTTTGCTCAAACGCGGCTTATACCATGAGGGGATCCATATGGCAATGGGAACAACCGATGAACGCAAATGTGATGTTTTCGCTTTGTTAAAAATTATGCGGGAATATCCCGAACAAGCTAAAACCATTTTTGACATCTATAATATGCAGCGCTCAAAAATCGGTTATACTGTTGATACACTTCATCAAAAAGAAGGGGCGTCTTATCAGCGCGCGGTTAAAGGTGGAGCAATGACTTATATTATGCCAAATACTTATGCAAAACTTAAGGAATATGCCCTTAACCCCGCAAAAATTCCTGAAAATGATGCTGATGTGTTAAAGCTGACATCTCAGCTGACTGCCAACCATGAATTTAGCCAAGAAAAGCTTAACAATTTTCAAAAACTCATGATGCAACCTCATATCTCTCCTCAAGATTTAGCAAATAACGAAATTGTGCAAGCTTGCATGAGGCAAGGAAATTTTACCGACATTAATGCATATATTGAAAGCGATAACACTCTGAGCAAATTTATGGATAAACAAAAAAACAGTGTAAAAAAATTATCCTTTGAGCAAATTATCGAATCAATCTCCAATGAGGAGATGATGCAGCCATATCAAGCGCGCTCACGAACACAACTGGAAGAAGACAACGAGAAAGCTATCTCTGCAGAACTTCAACGCAAATATCTGGCGTTTTATGCCAAAGCGGTACATGAACATGTCGGTTTTGAAAACTTTAGTCCCGAAAACCAAAAGAACTTCCAATCCGAAATTGAGAACTTATATGCCAACATCAACAATAATCGTAAACAAGGCGATTTTCTGAAAGAAATGGCGGAGCGAACTGCCGCTTTTGTGGAAGATCGACATTTTGAAGTCGGCATCGGCTCTAAATCTATTCATGGCGGAGGTGGAAATAAGGAAAAAACCGTTGGTAATAATTTTATGCGCAATAAAAATAAACCCGATAACTTTCAAGTCCTAGGTGAAGGCTGGGGCGAACAAAATGGAGAACGCTTTCCTATATGGCAAATCGGAACCTTGAAAAACGGGGAAGAAGATATTTTAGTGGTATCCATTCCTAACCTTACCACTAAAAATGATTATGAAAGTTGGAAAGACTTTATTGAAACGTTTGATAAAGCCTATATGGAAAATCAGGATAAATGGGAAAAAGGACGAATTGTTCTTGATGTCAGAAATAACCGTGGTGGAGAAGACAAGCCAATAGACCATGTTGCTAAAAGATTGTATGGTAATTTGGTGAATACTTACAAACGTTGTGAAATTAAAGACACCGAACTTTCTAACTTTTTCTTGCATCAACATGGGGCATATAAACCACAGAATTATGAAAAAGATGGTCTAAACGCTGCTGATTTGGTACAGCGGAAACATTTTTCCAACCAAAACAAAATCTTGTTTGACGAAACTAAAACTTTTTATCCGTTCAATCCTCAAAAGGGTTTCAAAGGAAGAATAGATGTCTTAATTGATCGTGATGTCGGCTCTTCGGCGGAAAGTGCCTATACTTCTTTTTATCATCATCCCAATGTACGTTATATTGGTGAAAACACTGCCGGAATGCAGCAATATACTCAAGGAACTTTTCCGGCTCCTTGGGGCGGAAATATGCGCATTGCCGTAACCAAACTTACTTACTGGGATAAAGAGGGCGAAAACATAGAAGTTAAGGGACATAAACCAGATATTTACTGTCCCAACCAAGATGCCTTTGAGGTCATGCTCTCTAAAGAGCGAGATGAAGGACGAGTATTTGGTTTTCGCGAAAAAAATGAACCCGTATTGGGGAAACAGATATTTGCAGAATATAATCCTCAGGCCTCTGCCGATCCTAGAAAGGCCTATTATGCTAGATATTTGGATCCGGCTATTGCTGAAATTGAGCAAAAAAATATTAATAAAGAAAAGGTGAATGCGCAATTAGGTATGGTGCGGGGAAAAATGGATAAAATAAACCATGCAACCGATAATGCATCTTCTTTGGCACCAACACCACAAAAAACCAATCATTCTGCTAACTTTTCAAACTTAAGCAAGCAAAACGATACAAGAATGGGGCGGTAAATAACCGCCCCTATCTTTACTACAGCAACGGCGTCCCGTTGCCTTTGGCAGAAAACTCAGCCTACTCTATCTCGCTAACCTCGTCTTCAACATTATTGCTGTCTTCATTGTCGCTGACGCTGTCACCTAAGACTTCGCTTCCGGTTTCTTCCTCAAGTTCTTCATCGTCGCCCTCATCAGCATCAAGCCAGGTGACCGAAACCACCTTTTCGTCTTCTGCCGTGCGGAAGAGAATTACACCTTGAGTCTTGCGGCCGGCAATACGAATATCCTTAACCGGCATTCGTATCAGCTTGCCGCTGTCGGTAATCATCATAATCTGGTTGTCATCTGCAATCGGGAAGGAGCTGACCACCTCTTTGTTACGAGCCGACATTTCCATATTGGCAATACCCTGCCCGCCGCGTCCGGTGACACGATACTCGTAAGAAGATGATCTTTTACCGTAACCTGTTGAGGTAACACTCAGAATAAACTGTTCTTTTTCAGCCATTGCCTGATATTTTTCCGGACTGAGGACACTCATCTCAATACCGGCTTCTTGCGGGGTGAGCGGAGCATCTTCACTGCCGCGCTCGCTTTCGGCACGTTTGAGCGCAGAAGAAATACGCAGATACTCGTCGCGCTCCTCAGAAGTGGCATCGCTATGATTTAGGACTGACATAGAAATGACTTCATCGCCATCGGCCAGTTTGATACCTCTAACACCGGTAGAGTTGCGGCCGACAAACATTCTGACCTCTGTGACCGGGAAGCGGATACACTTACCACTGCGGGCAGCCAGCATAATGTCGTTATCTTCATGGCAGATACGAACATTTATCAGTTTGTCGCCCTCGTCTAACTTCATGGCAATCTTACCATTGGACTGAACATTAACAAAGTCCATCAGCGAGTTGCGGCGAACATTGCCCTGCGAGGTGGCAAACATGATGGACATTCCTTCGCATTCGGCCTCATTTTCGGGCAATTTCATAATCGTGGTAATATTTTCACCATCGGCTAAAGGCAACAGGTTGACAAAAGGTTTACCCTTAGAGGTGGGCGAGCCCAGCGGCAGTTTATAAACCTTCAGCTTATAAACCAGACCTTTGGAAGAGAAGAACAAGACCGGTGTATGGGTGTTGGCCACAAACAAACGGGTCACAAAATCTTCTTCTTTGGTCGACATACCGGATTTGCCTTTGCCGCCGCGCTTTTGCGCCTTGTAGGCATTGAGCGGAACGCGTTTAATGTATCCGGCTTCGGTTACCGTTACCACCATTTCTTCGCGCTGGATGAGCGATTCAATGTCGGTATCATATTCAATATCTTCAATTTTGGTACGGCGCGGAGTTGCATATTCATCTTTAATGGCAACAAATTCGTCGCGCATGATGGAATATAATTTCTCGCGGCTGCTTAAAATTGAAAGACATTCTTTAATTTCATCGCCTAAGGTTCTCAATTCATCGTGAATTTTATCGCGTTCCAAACCGGTCAAGCGTTGCAATTTCAAATCCAAAATGGCTTTAGCCTGAGCCTCAGACAAATGATAAAATCCGTTTTCAACCTTACGATCGGGCTCATCAATCAAAATGACCAAGGGCTCAACATCTCCGGC
>CASFNK010000054.1 GCA_949295995.1 uncultured Pseudomonadota bacterium | reverse complement strand
TCAACGCCGATGCCATTTGCTTAATTCTCCCTCTTGACTTAATCCTCCTCGGGACTTTTTTTATTTGTCCAATTTATGGGGTACAGATCAAAATACAGAGCTCTTTTTTTATAAAGATTTTCAGGTATATTCCTAAATTCTCTGATAAAGCCAGCACCCTTTAAATTCTTTGCGATAATTCTTATATGCCTTCAACGTTTGAAGAGAACATAATCTTTCTCTATCCAGCAAAAAGTGCAAGAATTCTTTGGTGATAAATCTTCTTTTCAAGCGGGTGTTTCTTGAACTTTCAAGAGGTATCCAGCCTTGCTTGGCTTTCATTAATATATCATGCCGTAAGATTGAACTTATATCCCACCAGTAACTCGTATTTTGCAGATAGCAAGCTACATATTTCACGAAAATTCGCTTAACCGTCTTGTAGTGCCATTTATTCTTAAAAAATTGCCGATATTCTTGCCCTAATGAAATTAAATCATTATGCAAACAGGAAATTTCTTCAAAACTTTTTTCCTTTTGGAACCATTTTTCAATATTCGCAAAATCTTGCGCAAACGATTCAATAATCTTGTCATTCATAATCCTTAAATTTTTAATAGTTAGACATAATTATTCGTTTTGATTGGGGAAATATAGATTTCTTTTATCTTAAAGTCAATATAAAAAAGGGCTCTTTTACAGAGCCCTTTTTTGTTCATTAACCTAAGAAATATTCTCTTAAATAGGTTGGTAAATCCGCAATATTGACACGATGTTGTTCCATCGTATCACGGTCACGGATGGTGACTGATTCCGGTTGATTTTCAATCGTCTCAAAATCAACCGTGATACACAGAGGTGTACCAACTTCATCATGACGACGATAAGCCTTACCGATGTTACCGGTATTTTCCAAAGCTACGCGACCAATACCAAGTTTGAGCAAGTTTTGCTTAATCTCATGGCATTTGTTCATAATGGCTTCGTTATTCTTCTTTAACGGAATAATCGCAACTTTTATCGGAGCTAAGTGTTTTTTGAGTTTCAGAACAATACGGCTATTGCCCTCGCCTAAATCCTCTTCCTCATAAGCCTCAGTCAAGACGGCCAAGACACCACGGTCAACCCCCATAGACGGTTCAATTACAAAAGGAACAACCCATGAATTGCTCTCATCATCACGAATGCACAACTTGGTGGTGGAATCACTATTGGGGTGGCAATGAGATGTCAAATTCAACTCATCTTGACCTTTGGTGTGATTACCCAAGTCATAATCTGTACGGTTGGCAATACCTTCCAGCTCTTCCATACCATGCGGGAATTGATACTCAATATCGTAGCAAGCCTTGGCATAGTGCGCCAAATCTTCTTTTGGCGTGGTATAGATATTAATATGTTCACGCGGAAGACCTTGCTCCTCCCACCATTTGATGCGGGCTTCTTTCCACATCTCGTGCCATTTTTCATCTTCTCCCGGCATAACAAAATATTCAAGCTCGGCTTGCTCAAATTCACGTACGCGGAAAATAAAGTTACGCGGCGTAATCTCGTTTCGGAAAGATTTACCGATTTGGGCAATACCAAACGGCAATTTGCGTGAGGTCGAATCTACAACATTTTTGAACTGAGTAAAAATGGCTTGAGCCGTTTCTGGACGCAAGTAAGCCAGATTTTCAGCATTATCGACCGGTCCGACCGTGGTCTTAAACATGAGGTTAAACGGACGGGGCTCAGTCAAATCGGTTGAACCACAGTTAGGGCATTTGCCGTCCTTAATATGGTCAGCACGGAAACGTCCTTTGCATTTGCGGCAATCGGTCATCGGGTCAGAAAACGTATCTTCATGTCCGGAATAGTGCAAAACTTTACGGTTGGTCAAAATGGCAGCATCCAAACCTTCAATATCATCCCGCTCATAAACCATTGAGCGCCACCATGCCGCTTTCAAATTGTTTTTTAACTCAACACCTAACGGACCGTAATCATACACACCTTGCATACCGCCATAAATATCGGCATTTTGAAAAATAAAACCGCGGCGTTTGCATAAAGAAACCAACTGGTCCATCGTTTTTGCTACCATTGTGATTTTCCTCTTCTAAAAAAATAGTAAAAAATTAACTTATTTCCTTGTATAATAATTAATTCCAAAAAGCAAGCGGAGATAATAAAAAAATGCAAGATACTAAAACTAAAGTCGCTCTGATTTATGACTTCGATGAAACCTTAAGCACGCAATATATGCAAGACTTCTCCCTTATTCCGCAATTTGGGATGGAACCTGACGAGTTTTGGAAAAAAGCCAACAAATGGTCGCGCGAAAATGATGCCGACCAAGTAACCGGAAGTATGTACTATTTTATGAAAACGGCTAAAGAGCTTGGTATTCCTCTCACAAGAGAAAATTTTGCAAAATGCGGCAAAAGTGTTAAATATTTTCCGGGGGTCTTGGAGTGGTTTGAGCGCATCAATCGTTTCGGTGCAAGTCTTGATTTGGATATTGAGCATTATATCATCTCGTCGGGTTATGAGGAAATTATGGCCGGAACAAAGGTCAGAAAATACTTCAAAGATGTGTTTGCCTGCTCTTATGCCTTTGGAGAAGACGGGACTCCGGTTTGGCCGGCGCGCGTTATTAATTACAGCATCAAAACCCAATATCTTTCCAAAATCAATAAAGGCTTGGGCAAAAACGACGACGTGGCCGTCAATGAATTTACACCAGATGAAGACCGCCCTATCCCGTTTAAGAGAATGATTTACTTTGGTGACGGATTAACCGACATCCCCTCCATGAAACTCACCAAAGAAAGAGGCGGTAATGCCATTGCGGTTTATAACCATAGCGAAGCCAGCAAACAAAAGGCTCTGCGCCTATTGGTGGATAACCGCGTCAACTTTGCACTTCACGCCGATTACCGCGAAAATAAAGAGATCGACCGCGTGGTCAAAACCATTTTGGATAGGATTGCGACCGAAAGAGATTTGGACGTCTTAAAAGCCAGAGAGGAGAAAAAGAAACAACTTTTGAAACAAAAATAAAATTTTTTGCATAATATGAAAAAAAGTTCTTGCATTAATAAAAAAATTGGCATAAATATATGCCTGCAAGTTGATATTAATCGGTTGCTTACCGGCCGGTTAAATATTGATTGGGGTGTCGCCAAGTGGTAAGGCATCGGCTTTTGGTGCCGACATTCGTTGGTTCGAATCCAGCCACCCCAGCCAAAAGTGTCCTAACTTATTGAAGTTAGGACATATTTTTGGTTCATCGTCAAAGTATGGGGCAAGTTGTAAAAAAGTATCATAATCAAAACACCAAATTAAAATAAATTAAGCACATAAAATTCGAACACGCAAGCGGTAGTTTTCAAAATTTCTAAAACCGTACGCTCGCCTTTGAAT
>CASFNK010000053.1 GCA_949295995.1 uncultured Pseudomonadota bacterium | reverse complement strand
GCGTAAAGCAAATCTCAAAAAAGCCTATATAATTCTATCCATACCGGCTCTTGTTTATTTGGCGAGATATATCTATTTTACTAATTTTTATAATATATAGCCTCATTTAATGGAATGTCATTATCGAATGTTTGCTATAATTGCAGAGATATAAGATTATTTCTTTTAATTTCTTCATACAAACGCATTGTTGCCAGATAATACTCAGGAGAAAGTAAAAGTTCGAAATTCGTTGCGTTAGTATCGCCAATTCAAACAACAGTCATGAAAATGGCTGCTTTTTGCGCCGCTACGGAAACAAGTTTCCTACTTGCGCGACCAACTAACCTTTGGCTTAGGCTAAAGCCTAGCAAAGCTAAGAGAATGTTCTTTTATTTCCAAGGCTTTCAACAAGTTCGGATGTTCCATTTTCTTTAATCGTCTTTTTTTCAAATTGTCCGTACTTGTTTAGAACTAGTTGCTTCATTATGAACAAATACCTCTGTCAATACATAAAAATATTAGTTGTGCAAAAAAAGGTCTGTAAAAAACGGAATTTTTTCTTGATTAATAAGAAATTATAAAATAACCTTACTTTAACCAACTGTTATTGCTATACCCAAGCGACCACGTGACTATTTTAGATAAGGAGTTCTCCATGCGTCACACCAGAACAGCGATAACCCAATTTAGCAGATGGTACAATAGCACATTATTTAAATGGGCTATTGTTAATATGGCGGTGTTCATTGGCGCAGTAAAAATTTCTGAAAAGACAAATACAACCGAAACTTTCCTCTTAGATTGTGATGTCTTAAATTCTGATGTAGAAGCAGGCACAAGTGTAATATTAGGTGAAAACATTGCATTCAGTAAAATTGACGCGATGTTTTCAGATAAAACCGTAATAACCGGTGGTACCTTCCTAAATGCTGTTAATTCAGCTTTTTACATATTTTTTAATGTTAATCTACTGCTCCGAAGAAATACTTTCTCGGGGTATATTTTCAACTAACGAAAGGAACTTTTAATATGCACTACAGAGCCGGAAAATCTTTTAGCAAAAAAGGTTTAGCGATTGTTTTTGCTGCTACTTTAAGTTTGGTAAATGAAGCTAAAGCAGATATGTTTACTCTACATCTGCAACAAGATCTGCAACAAGGAACTATTGATGAAACCCGAAGTTTTGAATCTATTATTGATTTGTTTGATCACTACGAAAACGGCTCCTTGGATTCCATAATTAATGGTTATGACGATCAGCAAGCAGCCTTTGGGCAAATTGATTTTCGGGGAATTCCAATGACTTTGGAATTTGATAACAATGCCGTATTGACCTTCAATGTTCCAGATGCAGACATTAATAACATGACTTTTGATGGTGGGTCTCAAGAAGCAAGTTTTGAGCTCTTAAAAGATTGGCTTAAAAATAATAAAGACGGCTTAATGAAAAAAATCTTAAAAGCCGGTGTCGAAAAAACGCCGTATGACATGGTTGCCGGTAACCCGAATTCCTTAATGGCGACCATGACGGATACCTCGTTCCAGCGTGCCGGCGGCGGTGTGTTGGGAAATTTTGTATCTTACATATCACCTAATGCATCTGAGCATAGCTTTGATTTTGACGGAGATACTAAAAAAGCTAAGGTATATTCGCTTCCTTTGGCTAAAACATTTAAGTTTGGCGAAAGCGGCTACGCATTGCTGTTTGATATGCCGTTAACCTATGTGGATATGGAAGGCTCCGCTTCTTACGCGGCACAGCTTGGTTTGGGATTAAAGATTCCGGTCATCAATAACGACAGCGTAAAATGGAACTTGATTCCGGCAGGGCGTGTCGGTGCCATTGGTTCTGAGGATATGCTCTCAGGCGGAGTGCTCTATAGCGGTACCGTAACCAGTGATTTGCAGATACCGGTAGGAAACTTTACTTATGGGTTAACCAATATGGCCGGATATATTCGTGATTACTCTCTAAAAGTTGATGATTATGAAGTTGAGTATGATTTGCAAAACAATGTATTCAAGAATGGGGTTTCCGTACGTTGGGATTTTGCTAACAAATGGGCATTAAACGGTTCTTACGCCTATACATTCTATACTGGTTCCGAGCTGTTTATTGACGACTATCATGACACCGGGCTTGCGCTTATTCGCAAATTTGATAAAGGAAGTTTCTTCTCCGGCATGGCATTAGTAGGTAACTACGCTTTCGGTTCCAACGACTATCAAGCCTACCGCTTAGGAATTAGCTTGTTATTCTAAACTGACAAATCATAATGGAGTTATAATGTCATAAATTGAAAATACTAAAATGTAACCTACCCTGTATCTTTGTTAGGTATAGATTGTCTAACGGTAGCAAGTTTTATAGATAATATAGATATCCCCCAGTAAACTGGGGGTTCTATAACAGCTACAAACCTTACGGTTTGACCACGCTCGTTGGCGTGGAGCTGTGTTGTTCCAACACCTTGGCATTCAGCCCCGAGTAAACTCGGGGTTTTCTGTAAGGCAACTAATAAATTTAATGCTTAAAACGAGAGCTTTCCGCATATACTGTTACAAGTCAAGTACCAGAAGCTTTAGTATGTGGGCCTTTCTAGGCCAGCTCTTTGCAACATATTACTGAGTAAGG
>CASFNK010000052.1 GCA_949295995.1 uncultured Pseudomonadota bacterium | reverse complement strand
CTCGTTCTTCGTTTGTAAATTTATGATGTTTCATGCTCTGTCCTTTCCTGTTTTGGTTTAGTATAAAAAATTATCCCGAAAATTGCTATCGCAATCTTCGGGACTTTTTTTTACTGTCCAACTTTCGGGGGACAGATCATTAAGGGGGAGCTTTTTCTTTATCTTTCGCGGAAATTGCCGTCGTTGCTATATTCCAAATATCTGGTAATACTTTGTTCAACCTGACGGTCAATTTGGTTTTGCGGTTGAAGTTTGGGCGCATAAGTTCCGTTAGGCGCAAAGAGCTGATTGAGCAAATCCATAGGATTCCCACCGGTGAGCATCTGCTGTTTGGTCATCTCGATAGCGACTTGTTGTACCATCGCGTTGCGGAAAGCATCTTGTGCCGCCAGGCGGCTTTGCTCTTGTTGGCGATGTTCTTTTTCGGTATATTTGCGGTGAAAACGGGCAAATTCATATATCGGGTCACCGCCACGATTAAAGTCCGGCAGACCAACTAAATTGGTTTTGGCATCTATCAGGTTTTTAATGCCCATACCGTTCGAATCTCGATATATCATCCAATCATTAATGATTTCGGGATAAACCGCCTCTTGCACATTATAGGGAGAAATTTTTCCAAACTCTATTCTATCCCAATCTCTGTCAGCGGTTGTAACTTGAATATTGTCAACAAAGTATTCTTTATTTTCAATATGGCGGCGTTGCGGATTGGTTAATGCTTGCGCCAAACAAATTGCCACCAGGGAGTATTTGAGTTCTTGGGCGGTTTTGTAACGCAATTTGCGAGGATCACGACGCACTTCGGCATCATCCAAGGCTTGATTGAGGCAATGCGCACGCAAAATTTGCAAGGCCTCAAGTTGGTCTTGGTTTAGCTCAACATTGGCAATTACCCGAACAGCGGCAATGCGATTGACTAAGGCTTCTAATTTTAACTCCAAGCTTTGATGCGACATTTTTCCCTCTTTTTTGACTTACGTTGTGGAGTATAGCATAATTTTGTATGACCAACAAGAGAAATGTTTTAGAAAAAAATTTACATTTTGTTAATTTTGTCTATTGCGTCACAATAAAAATTGTGGTATAGTCCCCTCATATTCACCAATTAAATACATTTATTATGAAGACAATTGAATTGCCGTCAGAATTGATGGCCTACATGAGTGAGAGTGGAAAATTCGTTTTTGTAAATGACTTTGAAGGTTGGGGACCTGAAGCCGACCTAGCGCATTTCAAACGAATTGCCTTAATGGAAGGGAACGGTTTAGTGGCTGAAAGTGGAGAAGAGTTTGCCTTTCAATACGTCTCTTTCCGCAGAGGTAATGGTCTCACCGTTCAGCTCCGCGACCGTGAAAAAAGAACAAGCGAGCACTTGTCTTTGGCAGACTTACCCTTGTTTAAGGACTTTGACGTCGTTATATGGACGTCTGGAGAAGCCTTACAAGGATTTTCTCCTATTTGCGATAACAAGCTGGATCTTGCAATTTTTATCAGAAAATTGCAAGAGTGGGGGGAGACTGGCGATTATGGGGTACAAAGGAAGGTAAGAGAGATGGTAACTCTCTCTCTTTTCCTCTACAAAAACAATCCCGAAAAAATTCCATCCATTTTGGATGAAATTTAAAGGATTGCAAAAAAAATAAAACCTCAGAGAAAAACTCTGAGGTTTTATTTTTTTTACGGAATTACTTCTCCCATAAGGAAATGTAGGTTTCAAACTCTTCCTTGGAATTGCGGAAGAACAGCGCAGTTAAGGCGCGGTTAGACAATTTGCCTTGTTTGATTCGTTCCATGACTTCATCGTGAGAGCCGGTTTTCATCAAGTCAATATCTGCTTGTTTTTCATTTTCTGAGGCAGATATACGCAGAAAACATTGGGTCATCACTTCATAGTCAAAAGGAGGAAACCTAAACATTGCCCACAAAAAGCCGTTGATATCACAGTTTGGTGTTGAGATATAAAACATCTTATCATCATGTGAACTTTTTTTAGCCAGCCCTAACAATCCCTTATAAGTAAGATATGGATGGTGTTCCAGATAATACCTGACTTCCGACATCAGACGATATTCAAGAAAATCTTCGTGTACCCACTCCCAAAGTCCATGTTTATCAACGTAGGCCTCAAACTCGGGCGTACGGACAACACGCAACATTCGTCTTTGGTATTTTTCAGGAAATTCGCGATACGAGATATAAAGGTAATACAGGCGCAAACTTTCCGGTCGGTTTTCCTTGAGACCTTCAAACATTTCATCTAACAGTTCATCTGCCAGACCATGATTCTTGATTTGCAATGATATTTCTTCATCGTTATTATCGGCCAACAACAACCTTTGGTGATAGGCGTCGAACCCGTGTCTTCTCAGATAATGCATTTTTTCAAAATGGTTATTACGCTCAAAAATCACATCTTGCCCCGCATAACAATATCCTTCAAAAGATAAAAAAGCCTCAACTTCCTCAGGATTATTTCTGAGGGCTAGCAATCTTTGAATGCTAGGTGGCAAATGGGCTTCATCTACTTCTGATTTACCTATTCTCTTTTTAGGAGGACAGTTTGCTTGTTGATAGCGTCGTATCATGTACATAATTTCATCATGATGACCTCTTTGAAAAATTTCCAACAAACGTTTTTCCGGAAGGCTTGTCACTCTCCATGTGTAGTAATTGCCATTAATGAAAAAATAACTACCTTCTTCTCCAAACACAGTGTTCAAATCACTCATAACCTGGTCATGGTTTTCCTTTTCCTGCCAAGCAGCAGCTCCTTGAGCCACAAACTTGTTGTCATTTTCCGTTTTCATAATACTTAAATGTAATAATTGGTGAATTAGTCATAGTCATACCACTCTTTTTTGTAAAAGCAAGCAAAAAATATACCTTGAATTTTAAGACTTTTGCTCTATTATAACGGCGTTTGAGGAGATTTTAAGATGATTAATCATTTGGAAAATATGAAAAAAGCTATTGCACTCAGCAATACTTCCGTCGATAAAGGTAGTTCTCCTTTCGGCTGCGTCATTGTAAATAAAAAAGGCGAAATTGTCGGCCTTGGTCATAACACCGTTGCACTTGATAATGACCCGACCGCTCATGGCGAAGTTAACGCTATTCGGAATGCCTGCAAAAACCTCGGGACTTTTGATTTGAGTGGGTGTATTCTTTATACTTCTTGCGAGCCCTGCCCGATGTGCCTGAATGCTTGCAAATGGGCTAACATTACCGAAGTTTATTATGCCGCAGATAGATATGATGCTGAAAATATCGGTTTTCGCGATCGCGTGTTTTATGATGATGACCCTCTAACCCTACACCGTTTGGATTTAGATGAAGCCGCTCAAGTCATGCAAAAATGGAAAAACAAACCAGACAGAATTGAATATTAAAATACTAAAGCCGAACCTAATTCGGCTCTTTTTTTTAGATTAGAGCTAACATCCCCGTCATCAACAAAATGTACCTTAAGAGTTTGCCTAGACACATAGATATCCATACAACGTGAATATTGGCTCGCATATAACCTAGTAAAAAAGGTATCACATCCCCCACTCCCGGTAAAAAGCTAAAAAATGCCGTCAGAGCTCCTTTAATTCGCACCCATTCTTTAACCCTTTGCACTTTTTGCGGAGAGAGTTTGCAGATTTTGGTGAGCCAATCTTCCTTGCCTAAATAACCAAAATAGTAATTCGTCATACCGCCCAAAGTATTGCCTAACGTTCCCCAAAATAAGCACAAGTAAGGGTTAAAGCCCGTTGCCAACATCCCTAAAAATACGACTTCCGAGCTCAAAGGTAAAATTGTCGCAGCCCCAAAAGAAACACCAAGTAAACTTAAATAACCATATTCCATTTTTATTCCTCTTGTTTGCACAATTATTTAACATAAAAATTATTCTTTGCAAAACCCTTTTTAACAAGAAAAAATTTTTGCTTAACTTCAAGAAAATTATCTATTACAATTGTTTTAGCTTAATTAATTAGTACGGAGTTTATATGTCTGATCTTACAATCCCTGAGTTATTATTATTTCAACTTGTCCTCATTATCTTAAACGCGGTATTTGCTTGTGCCGAAATTGCGGTTATTTCCATTAATGATAACAAACTCAAAAGATTAGCCGATGCCGGTGATAAACGCGCACAACGACTTTCATCCCTCACGGCTCAACCCGCAAAGTTTTTAGCGACAATTCAAGTCGGTATTACTCTCGCCGGTTTTTTGGGTAGTGCTTTTGCCGCTGATAACTTCTCTGATAGAATTGTCGCATGGTTGGTGGCACAAGGTGTTACAATCTCTCCGGCAAAATTAGACGTTATGGCCGTTATCGGAATTACTCTCGTCTTATCTTATATCACTCTTATTTTCGGCGAACTGGTGCCTAAAAGAATTGCTATGCAATATGCCGAAAAAATCGGTCTTGCTATGTCTTGTCCTATCTATTTTATTGCTAAATCATTTTCGCCAATTGTTTGGTTCTTAACTGTTTCTACTAATGCCGCTCTTCGCTTATGCGGTATTAATCCCGATGAAAAAAACGATAATGTTACCGAAGAAGAAATCAGAATTATGATTGATGTCGGGAGCGAAAACGGAACCATCGATCAAACCGAAAAAAAGATGATTCACAACGTTTTTGAATTTGACGATAAACTCGTTGAAGACGTAATGACACATAGAACTGATGTTAAATTTTTGGATATTAATGACACCCCTGATATCTGGGAAAAAGAAATGATTAAATCCAGATATTCCGTTTATCCGGTTGTGCAAGACAGCCTTGATCAAGTCATCGGCACACTCAGCATTAAAGACTACTTCAAGTACAAACCTCAAGGCAAAGATAATATCATCAAAAAAGCTCTGCGTCCTGCCCAGTTTATTCCCGAATCTCAACATATTGACGATTTGTTCCACCATATGCAAAAAAGCCGCAACCACTTTGCGGTCGTTGTTGATGAATATGGCGGTATCGGCGGTATTATTACCATGAACGACTTGCTCGAGGAAATTGTCGGTGAATTGGAAGATGATTCTTTGGCTCCTCCCGAAAGCCCGTTGATTGATAAAATCAACAATAATACTTGGATTATTCAAGGCTTTACACCAATTGAAGAAGTCGAAGAGGCTTTGGGAATTGTTTTCCCTGAAGAAGAATATGACACCTTTGCCGGTTTTATTTTAACACTTATGCCGCAAATTCCTTTAAATAAGAAAAATATTAAGCTCAAATACCAAAATATGACTATCAAAGTTACCAAAACAACCGGTCATAAAATTGAAACTGCAATCGTGCAGATAAAATAATTGGAGGAATAGAGTTATGAATTTTGATGAAGTTATCTCTAAAAGACGCAGTGTCCGTAATTTCACACAAGATAAAAAGGTTTCAAAAGAACAAATCTTTGACATGATTAAAACGGCACAACTTGCACCTTCGTGGAAAAATTCACAAACCGGACGTTATTATGTGGTTGTGGCTCCAGAGAAACTCTCTCAAGTAAGAGCTTGCTTAGCTCCGCAAAACCAAATGATAACGCAAAATGTAAATGCATTAATTATCACGACCTTTGTCAAAAATATTTCCGGCTTCAAATCAGATGGCAAACCCGATAACGAATTGGGTAATGAATGGGGGGCTTATGACCTTGGGTTGCAAAATGCCCTCTTGCTCCTTAAAGCCACTGATATGGGAATAGATAGCATTGTTTTGGGCTTGCGAGATGCGGCGCAGCTTCGCCAAGTTTTAGCAATTGCCAATAACGAGGAAGTCGGTGCGGTTATTGCGCTTGGCTATCGCAATGTTCAAGATATTCCACAGCCGCCCCGTAAAGATTTGAGCGAAGTTGTACATTTATTTGAGTAGGTTTTGAAATGGCTATTGTGCGCTGTCCTTGGGTTAATTTGCATAATCCCTTATATGTTAAATACCATGATGAAGAATGGGGAAAACCCGCATATGATGACGCGACACTCTATGAACTGCTGATTTTAGAGTGCTTTCAGGCCGGACTTTCTTGGCAATGCGTGCTCAACAAACGAGAGGATTTCAGAGTTGCTTATGAAGGTTTTGACATCGAAAAAGTCATAAAGTTTGATGAAAAGAAAATTGCCGAACTCCTTCAAAATCCAAAGATAATTCGTAATAGACAAAAGATTGAAGCCAGCATTAAAAACAGTATTGTCTTCAAACAAATTCAACAAGAGTATAACAGTTTCAGTGCCTATATCTGGCGTTTTAGCAAGCAACAAATTATTCATGAAGATTGCATGAAACATACCACCTCGCCTCTTTCGGATACTATTTCCAAAGACCTCAAAAAACGTGGTATGCGTTTTGTCGGCAGTACGACAATTTATTCTTACCTACAGGCGGTCGGTATTATCAATGGGCACACGAGTGATTGCTTTTGTGCTTAACTTTTAGGCTTGCAGGTTCCAGAGTTTGGCGTATTTGCCTTGGTTCTTGAGCAATTGTTTCGGGCTTCCTTCTTCAATAATTTTACCGTTTTCAATCACAACGATTTTATCCATATTTTTGAGTGTGGACAGACGGTGCGCCACGGCAATCACGGTTTTGCCTTCCATAATTTTTTGCAGAGATTGCTGAATGTATTTTTCGGACTTACTGTCAAGTGCCGAAGTGGCTTCATCAAGCAATAAAATTGAACTGTCTTTTAGAATAGCTCGAGCGATGCCGACACGTTGTCTTTGGCCGCCCGAGAGTTTTATGCCCTTATCGCCGACATAAGTTTGGTAGCCTTGCGGTAAGTCATCGGCAAATTCGGCGACGTAAGATTTTTGCGCCGCATCCAGTACTTGCTTATGTGAGGTATTGAACTTTCCGTAAGTTAAGTTTTCGGCCAAGCTACGGTGAAATAAAGAAGTATCTTGCGGAATAAACGCAATAGCTTGATGAAGGCTTGCTTGGGTTACTTGAGCGATATCTTGCCCATCAATAAAAACTTGATTTGTAGGTGTATCGACTAATCTTTGTAAAAGGTGTAACAATGTGGTTTTACCGCCGCCGGATATTCCGACAATTCCGACTTTTTCACCGGCATTGATTTTCAAATTAAAATCTTCAAATACTTGACCACCGTTGCGATAACCAAAGTTCAGGTGCTTAAATTCTATTAAACCGTCCTTAATTTTTAGTTTTTTGGCGTTTGCGGTATCCGTGATTTCAGGTGTTTCGGAGAGCATTTTCAGATTATTTTGTAATTTGTAGAGCTGAGAGCGGTTGCCCATCCAAATTCCGGCCAAATTTCCTAACATGCCGCCCAAAGACATAACCGAACTCAAAATATAAACAATATCGCCGGCTTGAATGTCCCCTTTTGCCCAGAGGACAACCGGATAAATTATCATCAAGCATTCAAACAAGAGTAATGAGGCATCCAATATCAAATGATTTTTGGTTTTAACCCAAGCCTCTTTGAATATTGATTTGCTCACGATATTATAGTCTTTTTCCAGCCTTTGAACCTCACGATTAAGGCTCGAAAAAATTTTTAAGACAAAGTAATTGCTTATCATATTCACAATACGACCAAAGATTTTATTGGTCATATTTTCTTGCTGGGCCGAAGCCTTAAAAGTATTGCGTGACACTTTATGAAAAATAACCAACAACACGATTGCAGAACAAAAATAAATTATGGCCAAGAGAGGATAAATTTGAGCAATTAATACCAGCATGATGATTAGGGTGCAACAAGAGGTATAAAAGCTCAGCAAAAAATCACCAAGAGAGCTAAACGCGGCAATGCTTCGGCGAGAGTTTTCAATTTTGGAACAAACTTCTCCGGGGGTGTTTTTGCTCCAAAAAATTTTGTGTTGTCCGAGTGCTTGCAAGAATAAATCTTGGCGGATATTTATGCCAAGTGGAGCAAAGATTTTGCTTTGCAAAACATACATAACCCAAAGTGTCAGCAAAGTCGAGGCTATGAGCATCAGGCTTAAGGTTAGCAACATGGTGAGGAGTTGTTGCCAGACTTCTTCTGAAACCTGATTGGCGTTGATTAAGTTGATAATTTTACTGATATTCCAAGGCACAAACTGTGTAAACAAAGCCGTAATCGGCAAGATGAGAAGTATTGCTGCAAAGTTCCATTTTACATGAGCATAATATTTTTTGATGAAATCTAAGACAAGATGCTTATTCATGTTTTGCTCCTTCTAATTTTTGAAGGGTCCAATACTGATAAAATTTTCCTTTACAGTTCAAGAGTTCTTCTAACGTTCCGTCCTCGGCAATTTTGCCTTTTTCCAGCACTATTATTCTATCCATGTTTTTGAGTGTGGACAAGCGGTGTGCCACGGCAATTACGGTTTTGCCTTGCAACATTTTTTCTATGGCTTTTTGAATATAAAATTCAGATTCACTATCAAGTGCCGAAGTTGCTTCATCTAAAACCAATATCGGTGCATCTTTCAATAAAGCTCGTGCGATTGACAGGCGTTGCATTTGTCCGCCGGAAAGCTGATTTTGTGCATTGAGCAAAGTTTTATAACCATTGGGTAAGGTCTCAATAAACTCGGCGGCATAGGCTTCTTGAGCGGCTTTTTCAATCTCTGATTGGCTAGCCCCTACTCTGCCATAAGCAATATTTTCGGCAATAGAACGCTCTAGTAAAGATGAGGTTTGCGGCACATAAGAGATGGCTTGATGAAGACTGTCTTGCGTCACATCTTTGATATTTTGCCCATCAATTAAAATCTCGCCCGATGAAATATCAAAAAAGCGTTGCAGTAAGTTTATCAAGGTTGACTTTCCGCCGCCTGATGCCCCTACAATACCGACCTTTTGCCCTACCGGTATCGTCAGATTAAAATTCTTAAACAATAATCTGTTCTTATGGTATCCAAAGTTTACATGGCGAAATTCAATATTGCCTTGTTTGACTTGCAAGGGGGATGCGTTCACAGCGTCTTCAATTTCATGAGGTTGTGAAAACGGAATTAAGTTGGTGCGCATTTCGGCAAAAACGCCGCTGTAAATAATTCCCCGATGAATCAAATATGAGACAGTATCCGAGACATTTTGCAAAAGCAAAAAAATCAAGACCATATCGGCGGCTTTGATTTGCCCGATTTTCCACAAATAAAAGCCATAAAACAAAAACAAGATATAAATGATTTGAAAATATAGTTTTTCGCCTTGCGACTGCAGAGCCTCAACATTGACCGATTTGTTGGTGATTTGGCTTTCAGACAAAAGCTCTTTATGTAAGCGTTTTTTCTCATAATCAAAGCCATTAAAAACCCGAACAAAAAAGTTGTTTTGCAATGTGTCTATCATTTGGCCGCTGACTTTGTTTTTGGCCTCGACCATAGCAGAGCGCAAATTAATTGATAGTTTTCCTATTCTAAACAAAACCAAAATAGAGAGCAAAAGGAACCCCATAAACGCGCAAGCAAACATGATGTTGACACTCATTAACATCACAAAAATCACAATCAGTTGCACAATATCTGACAAATAATAAAACAAGGCACTATAAAAGCTGGCATTGCCGGCTAATTGCTCACTCTTTTGCGCCAAGGAGCCTGCCATATTATCGGCAAAGTAAGATACTGAATGACCATTGATATAGTAAAAGCAATCCAAACTCATTTGCTTATAAACAGTTGCCCGAAAGCGCACTGCACTCAAATAATGGAAAATATTTGATAGAACCTTGGCAAAAACCGTTGCCAAAACCATACCCGTCAACAAGAACCAAATTTTATTTTCGATATCAGCAAACTTACTTTCTTCACCGAAAAGCGCTACCATTTGCGAAAACAAATAAGGCGACATTTTTTCTAAAACAACCGATAAAATTCCACAAATAGCCAGAGGGATAAATATTTTTTTGTTTTTCATGGCATAGAGCCACAAGTAAGCTATCGGACTTTTGGGAAAGGGTTTCACGTTTTTGCTCCTTTATTTGCAATCACTTGAGATAAGTATAGCATTAGGGCGTAATGGAAACAACGTTTGATTGTTTTTTTACACAAATTTTAATCTGCTTTAAGTAAAAACAGCCCTCAAAGACTAATGAGAGCTGTTTTTTTGAAGTGTGTTTTATCTCTTCAAAATGAGTGAATAAAATGCGTCTGAATAACCAATGGCATCCTCTAACTGTTCGAGTTCTAGGTTGACTAGATAAGGATAACCGTCTTTCTGGCACCAGAACTTTTTGACTTTCAAAGGCTTATCCCCTGCTCTTTCACGCAAGGCAGAGACGGCTTGCCAATTTTCTTTTAATTGTAAGACCTCTGCGGGCGACATCAACTTTCCTCCCAGACGCTGGATGTAGTCCTGAAGTTTCGGGGGATTGACACCTTCTTGCAAGCGACTATGAATTACGAGCTCAGGACTTATGCGATACCCGATAATTCTTCCGTTGGCGGGCTGATAATCCGTACTTTCGACCAGATTTTCATACACGTAGCGCGGCTTAACATAATCATCCACGCGTGTTGGTAACTGTCCATTCCATTGCGGTTCTCCTGCCGGACCTTTATAGGCACCAGGTTTACCGGAGAGCTCTTTGTGGGTTCGTGTGATACCCCTTATAGCCACAATTAAAAGCAAAATAAAAAGAACTGCAGCTACGATAATTGCCTTTATGAGAAGTTCTTTATCCATAATTATACCGGAATATTTTAAGAGGCTTATTTGACCGGATCCTCTGTTGTGAAACATAATTATAATCAATTAGGTTTCGTTATACAGACTTTATGTCTCTTGTCAATTGCTATTTTTATACCTCAAAGTATCTTATTCATTCTCTTTCAAAAGACCTATGCCATCGTAAAATTTTATTCCTTGTTGCATTGCTTGTTTTACTTGGCGGCGTAAAGATGTATCTTCTGCATAAGCGGAGATATCATCTGATGTTGTGTTATATAAGAATTTCACGATTGAAGTTCCTTTAGTATAATTTAGAATTTCAAAAAGTTTTCTAAAATAACTTATATTACTGTCTGGATTTAAATAACTATCAAGATTTTGAGCCAACAGCCAAGAATGAATAAAAAACTTCGGCTTTGTTCCTAATTCTTTAAAATATGTCGGTATTGTTAATCTAGCCTCTTTAAGTGAAGCGTCAACTGCTGCTTTATGCAATTTTTCGCCTCTAAAAATATGAATGCCAATGCAAAACTTTGGATGAATTTGTAAATTGGGTATTGAATATTCAAATTTTTTAACTTCATACTGCAAGCGCCCAATTTCAACAATATGTGCATTAATAAAAATGCTACCCCAGATTAGTTGAGAACATTCTATTCCATCCAAGCCATAGGTGTCAAAACCGATTGTACAACATTCATATATTCTTGCTTTATGTTTTTCTATTTGTGTGTTGTCAAAATTATGTTGTTTCATATTTGCAAGGTGTGTTTGCCAACCCGACAACAAAACTAACGCCGGAAACATATCAGCATTATTGCGTTCAATAGTATGATCCCATCCATATTTTTTATCAGCGAACAAATAGTGATGTATTACATAAACAGCAATTGCAAGATTATTATTTTCACGAAAATGTTTTAAATAATCATCAAACATACTCATAAATTTTTGATGTTTTCTCAACCCATAAAAATCTATTGCCTCATTCCAATCAAAATTATCAAACCAAGCTTTGGCTGTTTCTTTAGTTACATTTTCTTTGAGTAACTCTAGTGGAATTTTTGAAAAATTAAAGTTATTTAATATCGTTTCTAAGTTTAACATTTTACGATAAAACCTTGAATACATAATGTTATTTTTATTCTTTTTGCAGGTATTGAGGGGGAATGTAGCCGTCTTTTAAGACCAGCAGATAATGTCTGACTGCACCAAAAAGTAAATCAGCTTTACTATCACATTTTTCCCAAGTAAGCGGTGTTAAATCTACATCTTGTAATTCAACTTTTCTAAATACTTCATTATAACCGCCGGCAGAAGAGCTTTCTTTACACCAAATGGCACTTACAATTTGGTCTTTAACCAGACGTTCAACATCAAACGAAAACAGCTCACTGTTTTCAACAATTGCTTTTAAGACGGGATCGTGATTTTGCCAAACAATCTTCTCGGTCAGGCAAGAAATAGAATTACTTCTTCCTGCAAAAGTACTATCCAACCACCGATAAACGTCTTCGGGATTATCGCTTCCGGCGCGGTGAATATAGGGGCG
This sequence comes from uncultured Pseudomonadota bacterium, assembly GCA_949295995.1. GTDB lineage: Bacteria > Pseudomonadota > Alphaproteobacteria > RF32 > CAG-239 > Scatocola. The sequence goes on along the minus strand of CASFNK010000052.1, from coordinate 8,114 downwards.
CAAACTTCGCCCGCTCTTCTTGATTCCAAGCAAGCCATCTTGCAAGATGGTATTACCTTTTTTGGCATAGTGATACATTTTGAGCATAAATTATAATTTCCTTACCTACTGCGGTATTGATTGACTTTTGACATGCTATAACCTTTATTGTGAATGTTTTTCACTATTTTCGTATCATTATTTTGTAATCTTTCCAATCTTGCCTTTTCCATAAGCGCATTTTCCATATATTTTTGCAGACCGTAGGCATGAACTTCATCTGGCATCATCGTATATAAGTCTTTGTAGTTTTTATCTTCTTGATTATTGCGCTGATTTTCATAAATCGTGGCATAATTCGCATTAGAGTTAAAAAGTCTATCAATCAGAGGATTGCCAAAACTCTCTCTGTCTTGTCTATAATGTGTGCCTTCATGAAACGGAACAGAAACAGCAAAGAAATTTTCACTTGTTTGTAGCCTTTCTTCGTTAAAATAAATTTTTCCATCTTTGAAGTAGGCCATATCAATATGTGTATCTTTTGGAAAGCCTAATTTAACTAATCTTTCTCTTTCTTGCGCTTCCGTATAGAATTCCAATTTGGGAGCGGTTCCATAAACATATTCAAAAATTTTCAAAGACTGTTTAATAACATTTTTTTTGTCATCCAAGCTCGTATTGGGCCAATTTTGCAATTTTTCGACAAGTTCGGGAGAATTAGCAATCAAAGCCACATAGCGGTCGGCTTGCTTTTGCTCTTTTTGCCAAAAGCTTTGCGGAAAGTCTAAATTAAACAAGCAGGCGCGAATGTTTGCCTCATTTTGTTCACAAACATCTATAACTTGTGCTTTAGTCATCTTTCGTGGAAACAAGAGCTCAAGATATTCAACTTTATCTTCCATCGGAAGTTTCGCAATTTCTTCCGTAGTCATTTTGTTATATCTATCAAGTTTTTGCTGTTTAACCTTTTTTCTTGCTTGATAAGTTGGCCATTTTTGTTCAACAATTTGATTAAAACCATCGACGGATAAATCATTCATCTTTTCATCAATAAGAATTTTGGCAACTCTTTGATTATCCTTATTTGAATATGGCGTAAAATAGACTTTGTCTTCTTCTGCTGTTATCTCACAGTTATCAATCAATAATTCAAAATCTTCTATTTTCATGGTTAGGACTTTCTGTAATTGAATAATTTCTCTTATTATAGAACAATTTTCCTTTGTTGTAAATTAAAGAAAAAAGCGCCGATTAGGGCGCTTTAGAATTTGGAGTTTTTTTTGATTTTACTGTTTCTTTTTGTTATGTTCCGCATAAGCCTCATCAACAATTTTTTGCTGAACTTCTTTACGGTATTTATCAACGTCGCGATTGGCTTTGAAATACATTATCGCAAAAGCAATAATGCCAATGATAGCCACGCATAGCGGAAACCAATATGAGTTCAGAAAATTCCCTATTGGGGTCAGAATGTCCCAAAAATTCTCCATAAGCCATAATATTTAATGTTTGACATAATACTTAATTTTGTCAGCATTATAGGCGTATCTTTGCAAAAGTAAAGAATTTTAATATTTGCTCTTTTGCTTAGCGCTCCCTTGCGGGTTCAAATCCTTGGGATATCCAATACCAAAACGCCCTCCATCAGGAGGTTTTGTATTGGTGATGCTTAACCCACGGTTTACGAGTCTATTTTACATCATCTTAATATAATAATGTTAAATTAAAAATATAGAATATGTTAAGGGAAGTAAGGAAAATGTTAATCATTAGAACAGAGCAAAAAGAAGACTATGCTCAAGTCTATCATGTTATAATCGAAGCATTTAAATCTGCAAAACATAGCGATGGGAATGAACAAGATTTAGTCGTAAAACTGCGTAAAAGTCAATCTTTTGTCCCTGAGCTATCACTTGTTGCAATAGTTGACAATAAGATAGTTGGGCATATCCTTTTTACAAAAGCAATGATTAATACAACAGAGGTTTTAGCGCTTGCGCCGTTATCTGTTTTACCTGAGTTTCAAAAACAAGGAATAGGACAAGCTTTAATTCAAGAAGGACATAAAATCGCACAAAATTTAGGATATAATTATTCTATAGTCTTAGGGGATTTTTCCTATTATTCAAAAGCTGGATATGTTCCGGCTAGTCAATATGGAATAGTACCTCCTTTTGATGTAGCAGATGAAAATTTTATGGCAATCAGCTTTGATAATAATCCGCAGCCACTAAACGGAGTAATAAAATATGATGATGCTTTTGGAATTGTTTAGAGATTAAAAATAGCTATATTAATATTTTTAACATATTGAAAAAAATAAACTAGATTGCAAAAGTTCGGACAAATTGAAAAAATGATGATTTTTGAAAATAAAACATCCGAACTCGGTTAAGTACTTGATTTATAAAGAAAAAAAACGGCAGTTTTTATACCTGCCGTTTGAAATGGTGATGCTTAACTCACGGTTTACGAGCTGATTTTTGCAAAAAATTTACTTCATATAATTTGTTTCAGATAAATAAAAAACAATACAAAAACTTATCAAAAGATGTGTAAGTAAGAATATCAGTTCAAAAACTAAAAGCCATAAAATCTTATCATTCTTTTCCTTCAAAATGGCATACTTCCCCATCATCGGGAACAACAATCTGTTCAAATAATTTATGCTGCACAATAAGTTCGTTAACTTCCTTACGGCCGACCAGAGCATGAGGAACAGCATCTAAATGCGTCACAATGATTTTAGCTTCAGGAGCGGCTTTGCAGACCTGTAAAATATCGTCCAGCCCCATGATAATGGAACCACTGTCCGCAAACTGGGCATCCGCACCGTTAACCGCAATGATTTCCGGTCGGTATTTTTTTATCGCCTCGTCTACTTTCTCATACCAAATAGTATCGCCGACCAGATAAAACGTCTTTTCATTATCGGCTTCAAAAACAACGCCGCTGGCGGTTTCTCTCAAATTTCCGGCATCATAATATTTCTGTGTTGTTTCGGGATGTCCGTGCAAACCATCAATGCGACACATGGTAATATTTCCAAATTTTGTACCGCTATAGCTCAAAATTCTTACATCTTCAAAACCATATTGCCGAATAACCGTCGCATCGGTTCCATCCTGCACAAACAGCGGAATATCCTTTGGCAGCGCTTTAACGGCAAATTCATCAAGATGATCCGGGTGCAGATGGGTAACAATGATAGCATCAATTCCGGAAATTATTTCTTCAATACTCATCGGCAAATTAACTGTCGGCCATCTTTTGTCTGGAAACGGACCGGCTTCTAATGGCGGATATTCATCTTTGGCGGCAAAAAACGGATCAACAAGAAAAATCCCGCTTCCATAGGTGATTTTGACGGTAGCTCCACGGATTTGTTGAAATTCCATTGTAAATTCCTTTCTGTTAATCGTTAAACTTATCAAACAGCATTTTAAGTTCTTCAATTTTTTTATCTTTGTCTTCAGCAGAGGCAAAAGACTGTGCGACACAATGCTGCAAATGTTTCTGCAAAATGTTGGATTCCACGGCTTTCACTGCCGCGCGAACAGCACGCAACTGGCTGATAATCTCGGGACAGTAACGACCGTCTTCAATCATTTTCTTAATTCCCTCAATTTGTCCGGCGATACGGTTCAAACGGGGGATATTTTCTATATGGCTCGGATGCTTTTCCATTTCAACCCTTTCTGCATAAAATCAAAAACCAGCCTTAAAACAATACATTCTTAAATCAAAAAAGTACAGCCGGAACATACATGTTGCCCCGGCTGAGTACACTATTTAAGCGGCAAATTGGTAACACCGAGCTGTTTGAAAATGTCATAACGGTCATATTTGGCACGTTTTTCCACAATTTTGCCATGTTTAACCTTTAACATGCACATAAAATCCATATAAACATCTTTGTTTTTTACCGGAACACCGTGCCATTCGTCTTGTTGTAAAGTTCCCTCAAAGGTCAGATAAACCGCGACACGGTCTTCATCAGCCAGCATAAATTGATTAGTCATCTTAAAGTCGCCGAACGGATCCATATTGCTGCGCTCCAAATCAATAAAAGCCTGGACACCTTTTAATTTGGTATGGACTTCCGGATAATACACAAAATCCTCACTGCACAGCTCGGCAGCTTCATCATAACGACGGGCTGCAATCAATTCATAAAATTTACGTACCAGTTCTTTATTCTTGCGAACATAGCAGGTGCATTCTGGACAGCATTTGTTATCTTCCGTGCATTGGCAGTTGTCGCCGCAGTGGCAACCTGATGAACAACAGCAGTTTTTATTCTCGTTCATTTATTTTCTCCTAAACAAGTTAACACATACCCCCAATGAGTATATTCAATATACCTATACATAGTATATGTATTTGTCAAGAATAAAATTGTAATGGATGTGAATATAATCTGATTCCAACTCAGTCAACCTATTGAAAAATAAAGACTTTTTCTCAAACAAGTTCGGGAAATTCTCCCAAAATGACATTTTCAAATTTACAACACTCGAACTCGGTTAAGTTCTTGATTTATAAAAGAAAAAGCAGCCATTTTCATGACTGCTGTTTGAATTGGTGATCCCAACGGGATTTGAACCCGTGTTGCAGCCTTGAGAGGGCCGCGTCCTAGGCCACTAGACGATGGGACCTTAAAGTACTCTCTTAATATGCTAACTTTTTATAAATTGCAAGCACTTTTTTGGTTGTGCAAATTATTTTTTCAGAGCAACCTCTTCCCAAGTCTTTAAGCCGATTTTGCTCCAATCTACCGGTATCTTTTCTACCATTTGCATTTCAGCATAGTAGCTTTCTTTGATATTTTCTAAAATCGTCTCTACCATTATAACACGGTGAGCCTTACGCAATTGCTCACGAACCTCTGGATGAATATAGTCTAAAATGATTTTTTCTTCAGGAGAACGCAAAAATATTGCATGGTCATGACCATCATAAATTATCCGCGGTTCATCAGGGTGATTCTTTTGAGCCTCTATAAAAAGATAAAGTTGTCCGCCTTCCCCTTCGGCTACAATAAATTTATTGGCTGTGGTATAATTTGACATTACTAGTCTCTTACTCTATCCATCATTCTTTTGATTATCGGACGATTGTCGTTTTCATCTTTTTTACGACCTAATCCATAAAAAGTAGCTGCCGCAACCGCAAAACTAACTGTCGCCGCTTCTGCATTTTTGTTCATTGCTGTCGGCTCTGTTTTGGAGACTTCCGTATCATATTCAAACATTGGTTTATCGCTTGATAAAAATTTATCTGTCTGAGCTAAACCTACAGCCATACTACCACAAGCTGCTAATAACAACACTTTTCCCTGAGGAATTACTTTCTCGTAACTCATTGTGAATCTCCTGATGTTGGTTCTATCTTTATCTTATCATTTTAGACAAAAATAGTCAACAATATCCGTTAAAAACTTTTTCTAATAAACCACTTATTTATTAAAAAGCAATTAAATATTTAAACATATACCAATAAAAAAACAGAGCCGCTTAAAAAGGCGGCTCTTTACTCATATTTTTACCTAATATTTGACCAAATGGTCCAGAAAAGCACTAACAAAATCTGCGCGACGATTCTGATAGTCCAAATAATAAGCATGTTCCCAAACATCGCAAGTTATTATTGGCTTGAGATTATGGGCTATCGGGGTGTCGGCATTAGAAGTTTTTATGACTTGCAACTCACCTTTTTCATCTTCAACCAACCAAGCCCAACCAGAACCAAACTGTGTTGTGGCTGCAGTTTTGAATTCTTCCTTAAATTTTTCATAGCTACCAAATTTTTTATTGATTTTATCTTTTAATTCGCCTTGAGGTTCATGACCTCCTTGAGGGGACATACTCTTCCAAAAGAAAGTATGATTCCAGGCTTGTGCCGCATTATTAAAAATCCCTGCAAACTCTGGTTTTCCGATGGTCTTTTTTATGATTTCTTCTAAAGGCATCTTCTCAAAATCTGTGCCTTGAACTAATTTATTTAAATTATCAACATAAGTTTGATGATGCTTGCCATAGTGAAATTCTATTGTTTTGACTGAAATGTAGGGCTCCAGTGCATTTTGCTCATAGGGTAATCCGGGTAACTGAAAAGTCATTTTGTTTCTCCTTTTTTTGTTCTTTTATAATCAATATAAGAACTTTCTTTTTCATAAACAAGGCTTTTCTTTATCTAAAAAAGAGGAGTTAACCTTATTGGTTATCCCCTCCCTTATTTTACTTAATCAATTTGCACGGCTAATCGGTGATTTTTCCCCTCAATTGCGGTGAAATTGCCATAGTGCGTGCCGATTTCCATGTCTGTATAATGTAATTTTTTTGTCTTATAGCTATGTCCTGACATAAGCTCTTTTACATAGTAAAATCCTTGAGCATACGCTATTAAACAAAATTGGATTGTTTTTTTGCAACCGGTAAAGACATTGGATAAAATCGGTTGTTCTTGCAACTTTTCTGCATCTTCCGGGAAGGCCTGTTTCATCTCTTGCAAACCTTCTTCCATAGTAACAATTTTACTCATGATAATAAAGTTTAAGGTAAGACATCATAATTATTTAACTTTTGAGAACCTATGACATCTCTTACTTTCTGTCAATAAAAATTTATTCCCCTCCTTTGAATTTGAAAATTCAATATTAAATTGTTGACGTATTATTTAAATAAAAGGAATTTTCATTATGGCAATAAATTATCTTCGTTATCTTTCTTTATACTCTCTCTCTTTTTTACTTTGTACGCAAAGTGCCCTGGCCTCTCAAACCAATTCCGATGGTGATGATGATCCTCAAAATCAATTTCAATCATCAAAAGGTGCTAATTCTCGTATTTCAGCAAATCAAGAATTAAGAAACCTTAAATTTTCTAACCTTGGTCAAGATTATACCGATTTTAAAAATTATCTCAGTAAAAATTACGGGCTCGACTATTCTCTTGATATTTCTTATATGGGACAAAGAGGTGCTCCTAATGGTAAAAAGAATTCTATGCAAACTTACATCTCCCCGTCGATTACCTGGAATATGTTTGATAACGAATATGGGCAAATGTCATTAAACGCTGCCTATTCCATTGTCCGTTATGGCGGAATTTCCGCTGCTACACTCGGTAGTAATATCGGGGCTCAAACCGAAATCAATGATTCAAATACTCCCGATGATACTTTTAATGAACTCTACTTTACTTATCAACTTGGTGGTGATTGGAATTGGCTTTCTTTCGGACTTGGACAATTTCCTCTCTATAATTTTGATGGCTCAAATTATGACTCCAACCAACAAATTAACTTTATTAACTATGCTCTTTCTCAAAATGCTTCATCTTCTTACTCTACTGCAGGCGTGGGTATATATGCTCAAATTGCTCCAAGTGATGAGTGGTCTTTTTCTTTCGGAGCTCAAGATGCTACGGATATTGATGCTACAAGTGTACAGCTCAACAACTTTAGTGATGAGCACTACACAACTTTTGCCTCTCTCTCATATACACCTGAAATCGAAGGTCTCGGCGACGGGCAATATTCTATTTTGCTTTATAATCAACCCGGAGTTAAAGAACAACCTGAAACAACAAACGGATGGTCTTTGAATTTAAGTCAAAATATCGGTGAAAAATTTTCTGTCTTCGGTAGAATTAACGGGGTTACCGGTCATACCGAACCCATTAATCAATCATACGTCTTAGGTGCGGTTTATAACGACCCGTTGGATAGAAATCCTTTAGATCAAATCGGGCTAGCTTTTGCTTATAATAAAATTGATGAAAAAGCCGTCGGCTCAAGTATTGCTCACAATAGTGAAAAAATTATTGAAGGTTACTGGGCTTGGGGTGTCTCAAAATGGATGACTATTACGCCTGATGTTCAATTCTATATTGATCCGGCTCTAAACGAAAAATCTGACTACGCAACAGTCTTTTCTCTTAGAACAACTTTGTTTTTCTAAAATATTACCTTGTTAAGAGCCTGTTTTTACAGGCTCTTTTTTTGTAACAAGAAAACTACCGGCTAGGCCGGTAGTTCCGGAGAGCTTATAGCTTTACAGATAAAAAACTCCTTTGCTAAAGTAAGTTAGACGGTTTGGCACAAGTCTAACAAAAGCAAAGGAGTTTTTTTAT
>CASFNK010000051.1 GCA_949295995.1 uncultured Pseudomonadota bacterium | reverse complement strand
CTCGTTCTTCGTTTGTAAATTTATGATGTTTCATGCTCTGTCCTTTCCTGTTTTGGTTTAGTATAAAAAATTATCCCGAAAATTGCTATCGCAATCTTCGGGACTTTTTTTTACTGTCCAACTTTCGGGGGACAGATCATTTTTACGGAGCTCTTTTTTTGAAAGGGAAAATCATTCATGGTAAAAATGATTAATAATAGACTTTAATTCATCTGCCGTCGGAGCTTCTTTTCCACTATAGCCAAAAGAATTATACTTTTTAGGGGTATTATATAAAACCCAAAACTTTAATCCGAGCAATGCACCGCCGAAAGCATCCAAGAGTAAATTCATCAAAAAAACATCGCCGACAAACACAAACTTTAGAGCATATTCGTGTGTTTCAAGCTCATAAAGCACATTCGTATTTTCAAAATTTGGGTTCCACCTTTTAACAAAAGAGATAAACCCGGACCGATCTTCATTGTGCGAAGCCTTAATGTGAATGAATTTATCCGAGACCCAAATGGCTTTGCCCACTAATTTTTCTTCCAGATAGGATATAATTTCTTGTCTGGATTTTTGAGAAATATCCTTTTCCATAACAAAATAGTATGAGATGAATAATAAAATTAATCATTTTCTCTATAGCAATTTTAAAAATCTTGTCAAGTGTGATAATAAGAGATAAAAATGAACTTTTGAACCTTATGTAGTTACGTCAGATGTAATGTTAATAATAAATTAAATCAAATCTTCTATAAAAAGCAGCGAAAGGAAAACGCAATGACATTATTTCAAATATCAATAGGCTTGTTGATATTGCTGACCATGGTCGTGCGTCCGTTTTTATACAAGCCTTGTGTAAAATATTTTCCGGCCGAATTATCCGCAGCCTTTACCTCCGTTTGGTTGCTTGTAGGCCTAGCCGTAAGTTGGCCATTGTTGGGACATTTATTGACAGATAATTTCACCCAAATCACGACCTCGCCATATATTTGGTTAAGTATTCTGAAAGGTGTCTTGCTTTGGGCAATGATAAAATTTCAACAAGTGGTAAACAAGGAAAGCACATCCTCATCGGTTTTCTTTGGTTTTGTGGCAATGGCGTTAGGCTCATTGGTTAATAATTTATTTTTCAAAGAAGGATTGGCTCTATTGCAAATTCTTTGCATTTGTGCTTTAGGGCTGTTAGGAATAATCTTTATTCTGCGCGGTGATGCCGAAAGACTGTCCTTGACCGGTAAAATAGATTTTATATTAATTATTTTGCTAGGTGCGTCTTTTAGTGTTTTTGATCATCTTGCCATTCCGCAAGTTGGCTGGTATGCGCATGTCTTTTTTTCTTCGGTATTTATGTATTTGGCTTGTATTGTCAAAGGAATATCCAAGCAAGATTATCGCAACATTTTTTGCAATTATCAGGTAGCCATAGCCGGAATTGTTTACACTATATCAGAATTTTTGATAATTTATGCATCTATAAATTTATTGCCGGTATCTTTTGTTGCGGTATTTATGCGAATGGCGGCGCCGATAGTTATGCTGATTTCGGCGGTTATGTATTGTGAACAAAGTATAAAAAACCAGCTAACCTTTGGTGGATTAGCGTTATTATTTGTCTTACCGCTGATTTTTGGATAAAAGAAAGGCACCGTTTTCGGTGTCTTAATTTTTTATCTACTTAAAGATTATTTAATCCATTTCAGAGCGGCTTCATATTCTTCAGGGGTATTAACATCAGCCGGAGCTTGGTCAATCAATTTAATGTTATTAACGATTTTGGCTCTGATTTTCATACCATTTTCGAGAGCGCGCAGCTGCTCAAGAGCTTCTCTTTTTTCCAAAATCCCCACTGGCAGGCTAACAAATTTTTGTAAAGAAGAAGCCTTATAAACATAAATACCGATGTGGTGATAAAAATCATGATTATCGCATTTTTGCGGGTCGCGAATAAAAGGAGCGGCGGCTCTGGTGAAATATAAGCAATTCGCTTCATTCTCGCCTTTAGCCAATCCCATAACG
>CASFNK010000050.1 GCA_949295995.1 uncultured Pseudomonadota bacterium | reverse complement strand
TTCTCGTTCTTCGTTTGTAAATTTATGATGTTTCATGCTCTGTCCTTTCCTGTTTTGGTTTAGTATAAAAAATTATCCCGAAAATTGCTATCGCAATCTTCGGGACTTTTTTTTACTGTCCAACTTTCGGGGGACAGATCAGAGTAGGGAGCTTTAATTTTATTCCACCGTTACGGATTTTGCCAAATTCCTTGGTTGGTCAACTTCTCGTCCCAAAGCATCAGCAGTATAGTAGGCTAAAAGTTGCAGTTGAATATTTGCAAGCATAGGGAAGGTAGTTTCATCGGCTTGCGGTGTAAACAAGCAAGTATCAAATAACTCTTCCTTAATGTCAGAATGTATCGGTAAAACGGCAAAGACTTTGGCATTTCTGGCTTTCGCCTCTTCACAGTTAGAAATCATTTTAGCAAATGTTACGCCAGGTCCCAAAAGAGCAATCACCGGCATATTTTCATCTAATAGGGCAATCGGACCATGCTTGAGCTCTCCTGCGGCGTATGCATTGGCATTGATATAGCTGATTTCTTTGAGTTTGAGAGCTCCTTCCAAAGCACTGGTCAAGTTAATACCGCGCCCGATATAAACCAAATCACTATAAGATGTGAGCTTTTGCGCCAAATTTTGCGCCGCATTGGAATTACTTAAAATCTCTTCCATTTTAGCCGGTAATTTGGTTAAGTTTTGCTTTAAGACTGCTAATTGATGAGTATTAAGCGTCCCTTTGTGTTCAGCAAAATACAAACCCATCCAGTAAAGTGCGGCAAGCTGGGCGGTATAAGACTTGGTCGCCGCAACACTTACCTCAATTCCGGCTTGAAGCGGAACAACGCAATCTCCATAGCGAACAATGCTTGAATCTTCACGGTTGGTGAGAATAAGAATTTGCGCTCCTTTTTCTTTGGCTTGCTTAACGGCGGTAATTGTATCGGCAGTTTCTCCCGATTGAGAAATTCCGATAAACAAAGTATTAGGGTTTGTAATGTTTTTGCGATAAATATATTCGCTGGCCGCTTCCACATGAACCGGAATTTGGAGCCAATCTTCCCAAAGATTTTGCGCAAACCTGGCGGCATGTAAGGAAGTCCCGCAAGCAATAATGCTGATATTTTGAATTTTTTCCAAATTCAACGAGCAAGGCATTTTGCCCCAAACAAGAGCTTCTTCGCTCAGGTGTTCTTGCACGATTTTACGAATAATAGCGGGTTGTTCATTGATTTCTTTGAGCATGAAGTGTTTGTAGCCGGCTTTGCTGATAACTTCAGGATTAAAACCGATTTCTTCAATTTCTTTATTAATGAGATTTCCGTTTAAGTCTTTGACTACCACAGAATTTTGTTTAACGATTGCCAGCTCGCCGTCATTGAGGTGAATAATTTTTTTAACCTTGCCGATAATAGCGGGAATATCGCTGGCAATATAGTTTTCATTATCGCCCAAACCGATAATGAGGGGAGCATTTTTGCGCACTGCAATAATTTTGTCGGGTTCGTCTTTGTGCATAATACAAAAAGCAAAAGCCCCTTCCAACTGCTTAACGGCTTTGATGACGGCTTGTTCCAGATTGGAACAAGTTTTGTATTCCTTATCAATCAAATGAACGGCGGTTTCAGTATCTGTTTGAGAATGAAATACAAAACCTTCTTTTTCAAGACGAGCGCGTAATTCTTGGTAGTTTTCAATAATACCGTTGTGAACCAACACCAATTTTTTGTCATTGGAGAGGTGAGGATGGGCGTTTTCAACTGTTGCTTTACCATGGGTTGCCCAACGAATATGTCCGATTCCCAAATGAGAAGATTGAACTTGTTTTTTGTGGTTAGAAATAACCTCAAATAGGTTGTTGAGTTTTCCTTTAGCCTTAAAAACATCAATTTCGTTATTGTCGTTTAAGGCAATCCCTGCAGAATCATAGCCTCTGTATTCCAAATTTTTCAAGCCGTCAAGCAAGGTTTGAGCAACGGCGTTATTGCCGATATATCCGATTAATCCACACATAGTTATTTCTCCTTATTTGAGGTATCCGATTTTGCGTAAGGTATTGAGTACATTTTCTTTATTACGCTTTTTGATGGGCTTAATGGGTCTTCCGGCATAGACAGTCCAAGGTTCAAATTTGTAGTTCGAAGGAACAAAACTCAAAGCACCGATGCTAACCCCTTCGGGAATATTGTTGTTAGGCATAATTACGGAATTTGTACCGACACCGGTATATTTTCCCAAAGTAACGTTTCCTTGAATTTCTTTTACTTCGGGTAAGGAGTGGGTAACCAGCTCGTTAACATAGTCATTACTGCTGAGCCAAACTTTCACGCCTGCGGCAAGGCTTGAGCATTCGCCCATCTGAAAAGTGTATTTACCATCACCTCCGGCAATATAAGTTCCCGGAGCGATTTCGCAATCCGAGCCGATTTTGCAGGCAGAAGAGATACGGCAAAAATCCGCGATTCTGACATTGTCGCCGATATCCATAAGTTCAGGCTTTTTAATGATGACATATTCGCCTAAAGTGAAATTCTTTCCGTGTTTCATATTTTAGTTCCCTGTTTAATTAATCACTAAAAATATTGTTGCGGAAAGTTTTATAAAACACAAACCAAATAAAATTACAAATTGTTACGTTGTTGATATTCCTAAAATATTTCAGATTGTTACAAAAAAAGAGCTCTCTAAACATGATCTGTCCCCCGAAAGTTGGACATTAAAAAAAAGTCCCGAAGATTGCGATAGCAATTTTCGGGATAATTTTTTATATTAAACCAAAACAGGAAAGGACAGAGCATGAAACATCATAAATTTACTCAAAAAGAACGAGAAGAATTGTTAAAAAATCCAAATATATCAAAAGTACTAAATAGCAATATTGAATTTACTGAAGAGTTTAAGCAAAAGGTACTTTATGAGCATAAAGAACTGGGCAAAACAGCAAATCAAATATTCAAAGAAGCCGGAATTCCAGATTGGTTAAACATTACCGGATATGCAAAGACCTGTATTAAACGTTGGAAATATCAGCAAAAACATCCCAATAAGGAAAAGCGAGGCCGTCCTAAAATTGAGATAAATAAGCCTCTGTGTGAGATGAACCAACAAGAACTTATCAGAGATATTCTAATTTTAAGATTGGTGAATGTATTCTTAAAAATACTCGAACCCTTGTAACAATACTAACACAATAATTAATACTAATTGTCTCCTAGGGC